>DATINJ010000317.1:0-21180 GCA_035474375.1 Kineosporiaceae bacterium
ATGCGAGCCAAGGGCATGACGTACGACACCGGCTTCGTCCGACACGGCAAGAACTCGCGGGCGCAATTCGACCCGGGAGTGGTCCTGCGGGAACTCACCATCATCCGAGACGACTTGCACTGCAACGCTGTTCAGATCACCGGCGGTGATCCGGAGCGGCTGGAGCAAGCCGCCGGCCAGGCCGCCCAGCTCGGGCTGGAGGTCTGGTTCTCGCCCTATCCCCTGGAACTGACGACCGGCGAGATGCTCGAACTGTTCGCCGAGTGCGCCGAACGGGCGGAGCGGTTGCGACAGGCCGGGGCCGAGGTCGTGTTTGTCACCGGCGTCGAGATCAGCCTGATGAACCGAGGGCTCCTGCCTGGCGACACCCTGGAAGAGCGGCTCGGCCGACTGCTGGTCGAACCTGATCTACGTCACGAGCGCTTCGCTGGTCTCAGTGCTCGGGTCAATGAGTTCCTCAGCGACGCCGCAGCCACGGTCCGCCAGCGTTTTCGGGGCAAAGTCACCTATGCGGCGGTGCCGCTCGAGCAGGTCGACTGGACGCGCTTCGACATCGTGTCGCTTGAGCTGATCCGGTCGGCCGACGTCGCCGACCAATTCGCCGGAGCCGTGCGCAGTCTGGTCGCGGAGGGCAAGCCGGTTGCGATCACCGGTTTCGGCACGGCCGCCTATCGCGGCGCCGGTGACCGGGGCGGACGCGTCATGGAAATCGTCGAGCATGACAACACCGGCGTCCCGGTTCGACTGGACGGCAGCTACGTCCGCGATGAGCCAGGCCAGGCCGCCTACCTGCGCGAACTGCTGGAGATCTTCGACCTCGCGGGCGTCGACAGCACCTTTGTGTTCCTCTTCGCGCTCGACAACTACCCGCACCGGCCCGACGGCGATCCCCGCGACGATCTGGACCTGGCCAGCCCGGCCATCGTCAAGATGCTCGAAGGCCGGCACGGGGATACCTACCCAGACATGGTGTGGGAGCCGAAGGCCGCCTTCCATGCCGTCGCTGAGTGTTATGGCGAGGTGGCACACCGACACCGGTTCCCGTGAACTCCGACCCGGGCCGAGGCGACGGTCTATCGCAGAACATCCGCCCTCATAGCCAGGCCCGGTCGCGCCGATACCCTGAAGATGACTATCGAACCGCCGGAAATTCGTCACCAGACCGGCCGGGTGCCAGTGCCGAGAGCTGGGTCGCTGGCGGCTGACACCATTCGGTCGGTCGGGTTCGAGGTAATTGCGGAACTTGGCAGAGGTGCCCGCAGCACCGTCTTTCGGGTACGCAGGGTGGCAGCCAAGCCGACCACGCGGGCGTCCGAGACCCCGAACCAGGCGGCACAGGAGGAATATGCCCTGAAAATCCTCGATGTCTCGCTGACCGATTCGGCGCAGGAGCTGATCGCCTTCCGCCGTGAGGCGGCTCTACTCGCCGGTGTGAACCATCCCGGCTTGACCCGGATTCACGAAGTGGGTACCGCCGAAGGCCGGCCGTATCTGGTGATGGATCTGGTGACCGGGCAATCGCTGGCGGAGGTACTGAACACCGGGTTGATGCCGGTGGAGCAGGTGATCGCCATTGCGCTGGATATCGTCGAGCCACTGGCCGCGGTGCACCGCAAGGGATTGGTTCATCGAGATCTCAAGCCACCGAACATCATGGTGCTACCCGATGGCGAGGCACGACTGATCGACTTCGGGTTGACCACTCGCGAAGGCGATAAAGAGACCCTGGCCGCCGTCGGCACGTTCGCCTACTGTGCACCGGAGCAGTCCGGGATGCTCAAGCGGGCCGTGGACAACCGCTCGGACCTGTACTCCCTCGGCGTGGTTCTGTTCGAGTGCGTGGCCGGTGTCCTCCCGTTCCAGACCACGGACGTCGGAGAACTGCTGCGGATGCACGCCGTCACGCCCGCTCCCGACCTGTGCGATCTCGTCCCGGGTACGCCTCGAGGGCTGGCCGCTGTGGTAGCCACCCTGCTTGCCAAGGACCCCGACGACCGCTATCAGCACGGTGAGGACCTGGCAGCCGACCTACGCGGACTCACGGGCACCGAACCGTTTCCGGCGACGATCGGGCGAATCAATCAGAGCCACGTCCGACCGCTCAGCGGGCGTTCCCGTGAGTTGGCGGTGCTCGAGGCCCGGTGGGACGAGGCTCGCGGCGGGCACGGTGGCGTCTGTGTCATTCGCGGTGCCAGCGGCGCGGGCAAGAGCAGGCTCGCCGCCGAACTCGGATCGAAAGCGCGCTCAGCAGGCTGCGTCGTGCTGCGGGGCAAGAGTTCTCCAGATGACCCGGTACCGTTCGGGCCGCTGCGAGCGGCGCTCGAGGAGCACCTCCAGGCCGTCGACCAACTGACGGCCGACGAGCGCCAGCGTCAACACGACCGGATTCGGGCAGCGTGCGCCGGCGGTACGGCCTCCCTGCTCAACGGTCTGACGCCCGCCCTGTCCGCGATCCTGGACGGACCGGACGACCTGGACACGATGGCAACTCTGGAAGATCAGGATCAGTTCGCCCTCGCCGTCGCCAGTCTCCTGGTCGGTCTGGCGCACGAATGCGGTTCCTTGCTGCTGCTTTTGGACGACCTTCAGTGGTTGGATCCCGGCTCCCGCCGAGTGCTGGCGTTGCTGTCCTTCGAACTGGACGCCACCGCGCTGCTCGTGGTCGCGACCGCACGCGATGACGAGTCGAGCACCGTCGTCGTGGATGCGGTGGTTGCCGAGTGGGGGACGGCGGTTGACGGCGACCTCGTCCTGCGGCCGCTGGACGATGCCGGGGTGGCGGATCAGATCGAGGCCATGATGCCTGGCCTGAGCGCCAACGCCAGAGTGGTCTCCCTCCTGCGCAGCCGCGGCAAGGGCAACCCGTTTGTAGTCCAGGAATATCTCAGTGCGATCGTCGATGCCGGTCTGCTCCAGCCTTTTTGGGGAACCTGGATTCTCGACGAGGGTAGCCTCGACGCCCTCGAGCTACCGAGCGACGCCCTCGGCCTGGTGATCACCAGAGTGCAGCGCCTCGGTCCTCAGGTTCGTGACCTGCTGATCGCCGCAGCCGCGATTGGTCCGCGCTTCCTGCCCACGCTGGTCGCGCTCGTGCGCCGACGGGACCTCGAGGTGGTCCTCGGCGGTCTGGCGGAAGCGGCCGGGCACGGGCTGATCGAACCACGGGACGGCGGACAGTTCGCCTTCTTGCACGACCGGATTCGGGAGGCATTGCTGGACGAACTCGACCCGCTCGAGCGCGCACGGTTGCATACCCGGATTGCCGAAGCGCTGGAAGCCACGCCGATTCCAGCGGACGGGCACGGCGTGGACCACGTCTACGCGCTGGCCCATCACTACCTGCAGTGCGATCACGCGCAGGGCAGTCGAAGCGCGAGCACGAGCCGCGCGTCGGCCGCCTGCCGTGCGGCTGGCCGGCTGGCGCTGGACAATTACGCGCCGGTGGAGGCCGTCGCCTTCCTGGAGTATGCGGTGGAACTGGGCAACCCACGCGACAGCGAATTCCTGTTGCTGCTGGGTACCGCTCTGAAGCGGGCCGGACGAATGCTTGACGCCTGCGAACGGCTGGAACAAGCTCTCGAAGCCGAGAATGATCCGTTGGTCCAGGCCGAGATCCTGGTTCTGATCGCCGACGTGTACCGGCAGCGCTATGACTGCCCCGCCGCAGAGAAATCCGTCGAGCGCGGAATGGCTAGGCTCGATGCCCAATTGCCCCGCAATCCATTGGCGCTGGCAGCTTTGACCGTGCTGATGTTCCTTGCCGCGCTGTTCATGCAAAGCACCAGAATCGGTTTCGGGTCGGCTACTGGTAAGCAGCGCCGGCGGGCCCAGGCGCTCGCCGAGTTGCACGATGTGGGCGCCTACGTGTGTGGGATTGGCCGGCGGCCGGGCCAACTGCTGGTGCACAGTTTGCACAGCCTGTACTGGGCTAACCGGCTCGGTGCGGGCCGGCAATATACCGTGGGCCACACCCGGTTCGGCCTGCTTTGCAGCTTGGTCGGCCTGCGCGGCAGCGCCCGGCGGGCCTATGCCCGGGCCGACGCCGATCCGTCCAGCGCGGCCCCGTCGGTGCGGGCAATGATCGCTTGGTGCCGGGGCATGGGCACCTACTTCTCCGCCGAGGACAACGGCCAGGAGTTGAGCCGGAGCATCGAAAACCATGGGCAGTTCCTGGAACTGGTCTCCTACCTGGATGCGGTCGGGATGCTGAACGTCGAGGCCAGCTTGCAGGGCCGGACTGCGGAGGCTGAGTATTGGTTGGCCCGTGGGCAACTTCGGCTCGGCGGACGCAGCGGTGACATCACGGCGTTCACCTCCAGCCTGGCGGTGACGGACGCGATCTGCGGGCGCGCTGCCCAGGCCGGGACCGAACTGCGACAGATGACCGAACAGTTCGGCAGTCATCTCGCCCCGGTTCTGGCGGTGGCCCGGCTGCTCTCCACCTTCGTGGTGCTGGTGGAGCAGGGCGAGTTCGGAGCGCCCTTTGATGCCGCCGTGGCCGAGTTCGAGTCCCTGGGGTTGACTTCCGCGGAGCTGATCCGAAACTACCGGCACATCCACTTCCAAATCGCCTTGGGCCGACTGGCCCAGCTGCGATCCGCCGAACCAGGCGAGTACCCGGCGCGTCTTGCTGCGGCCCGCAAGGCGGTCCGCCTGATCGAGAAAGGTCCCAAGATCGACGTGCTGCAGGCGCAGGGCATGCTCGCGCGTGCCGATCTGCTGTTGCTGGAGAATGAGCCGCGCCGGGCCCTGGAGGTGCTCGACAAGCTGCCGCCGTACCTGGTCCCGGACGCACCTCGGATCTCCTTTCAAGCCGCCCGCATCCGGGCCCGGGCCATGATCGCGGTCGGCGCAGCGCAGGGGGCCGCCCGCCAGGTGGAGTCGGCGATGTCAATCGCTGTGGCGCAAGGCTGGCCACAATGGGTCAGAGCGATCACCTCGGAGTTCGGCTTCACCGCCGGTGAGCGGGCCTCGTCGGCGCCCAGCATGCATTCCACCGGCGCCGCGGGCGGAATGCAGGGTGAACGGTTGCTGGCGCTGCAACAGGTCAGTGCCGCAGCTTCACGAGTCCTCGACCCCGGCGTTCTGGCCCGGATAGCGTTGGACGAAACCATCCGGATCCTCTCCGCCGACCGGGCCTTTCTCTTCCTCACCGAGGGCCCGGACGACAACCTGGTGCCGCATCTGGGCCGTGACGCCGAGGGCAATGACGTGCCCGAGCTGACCAAATACAGCACCAGTCTGGTGGAGCGGGTCCGCCAGTCCCGCACCCCGTTGGTGGTCACCGGCGCGGAGGAGGGTGCCGCGCTGGGGGCACAGAGCGTGGTGCTGCACGGCCTGCGCAGCATCATGGTCGCCCCGCTGGAGCTCGACGGGCGACTGCTCGGCGTGGTCTATCTCGACAGTCAGGTGGCGAAGGGCATCTTCACCCCCGACGACGTCGGGATCTTGACCGCGCTGACCAACCACATCGCCACCTCGCTGGAGACCACCCGCGCCGCACAGTTGGAGATCTCCGTCCAAACCGCCCGCCAGCAACGCGACCTGGCCGACACACTGCGTCAAACCCTGCAGGAGATGTCGGAGACCCTCGATCCGGTGGAGGTCACGAAGCGCTTGCTCGACGCCGTGACCAGGGTGATGCACTGCGACGGCGCCTGGGTGCTGAGCGCCGACGGCACAGAAGATGAATGTGTCCTGATCGCCAACGACGGGCAGAACGGCGAACCGGTCCGCCATCCGATCGCCGATGAACCCCGGCTTCGAGCGCTGATCGCCCAGGAGCGCCCGTCGATCGGTTCCCCCGGCGTCAGACCGCTCGCGCTCGCCGAGCTTCTGGCGAACGCGACTTCCTGGATCGCCCTGCCGCTGCGTACCCACAGCCAGGGTGGCGGGGTTCTGGTGCTGTCCTCGACGGCCCTGGATTCCCACCTGGACGATCAGATTGAGGTGGCCGCCGCGTTGGCCGCGCAAGGCATCACCGCATACGACAAGGCGATTCTGTTCACCCAGGTCCAGGAACTAGCGGTGATCGATGAACTCACCGGAATCGCGAACCGCCGAAGGTTTTTCGAAGTGGCAAGACGCGACCTGGCGGCCGCTGTCCGGCACAACCGTCCGCTGGCCGCGCTGATGATCGACATCGATCACTTCAAGAAGGTCAACGACACCTACGGACATCCGACCGGGGACGACGTGATCCGCACCGTCGCCAAGCGACTGGAGGCACAGGTGCGAGAAACCGACCTCCTCGGCCGCTACGGGGGTGAGGAGTTCGCGCTGCTGCTGCCCGGCGTCGGCCCGAATGACAACCTGCCAGAACGGCTTCGCGCCTGTATCGCGGACACACCGGTAGCGACACGTTCCGGCGACCTGGAGATCAGCGTCAGCGTTGGACTGTCGTATCTGAACACCGGTGACGACATCACGACTCTTCTGGCTCGTGCCGACCTCGCCCTGTACCGAGCAAAGCAAGCCGGCCGAAACTGCGTCAACGTCGGCTGAGCGGACCGATTCCGCTCCCGCACAGCCACTCTGGGCTGTGATCTACACACTGACGATGCTGGTCGCGACGATGTGATACTCGTCGTCCAGTTGCCGCAGGATGTCGCCCGCATCGTCCAATCTCTCTGCTCGGGCGTCCTCTTCGAGCTTGAGCGAAAGGTGAGCGAGGATATGGGCGCCCAGGTTCCCGGCGATTCCAAGCAGGCTGTGCGCCAGCTGGGCGACCGCCTGATGATCTCCGAGCGCAATCTGCCCTGACAATTCGTCGATGCGACGTGGCACGTCGGCCAGGAACGCGTCGACAAGCTGGCGGCGTAACGGTGCTGAAACCTCGGGATCCAGCCCTTCGAACATCTCCTGGAGTCGTCGGGCAAGATGTTCCTCTCGCTCCTGTCCTCGACCGTCCGGCGCATCGTGGGTCGGCGCCGCCGGTCGTGCCCGGTGCGCCATTTCCAGGGCACTGGCAAGCTCAGCCAACCGGACGGGCTTCGTCAGATATCCATTCATGCCAGCACGGGCGCAGGCAGCACGGTCCTCCAGCAACGCACTCGCCGTCATCGCGATGATCGGCACGGTCTGCTCCGCAGGTGAACCGGCGCGGATGGTCCGGGTAGCACTCAGGCCGTCCATCTCCGGCATTTGCATGTCCATGAGCACGACGTCGTACGGGATTCGCCGGATCGCTTCAACCGCTTCCAGGCCGTTTCCCACCGTGTCGACTCGGTGCCCGAGTTTCGCCAGCATGAGTTGCGCTACTTGCTGGTTGATGAGGTTGTCCTCGGCGAGCAGGATCCGCAGTGGCGCGCTCGTCGACTGTGGTGCATCGTCCTCGCGGCGGCCGCCGGCTGTTTCAATGTTCCGCAGCGTGGCCTCGATCGGCGTGAGCGACATCAGTAGCTTTTCGCGTAACACCTTAGCCTTGACCGGTTTGGTCAGCATCGCGGCGAACAGCCGGTCTCGGGTGGCCGAGGGTCGCGACTGCAGGCTGGACATCAAGATCATTGGCAGGCCACGACCGGCCGGCAGATCACCCAAGGCGATCGCGAGTTCCTGGCCGTCCATCTCCGGCATGTGCAGGTCCAAGATCGCGACGTCGACCCGTGAGCCTCCAGTGAGCAGGTCCAGTGCCTCGGCGGGGTAGGCCGCTTCGACGCACGACATCTCCCAGCTCTCCATAAGCAGTCGCAGCATTCGCCGGTTTGTGGCGTTGTCGTCCACGATCAGTACCGATTTGCCGACCAAGGATTCGCTGATCGTCGGCGCGCTGGGCAGCCGCCGGTCTGGGGCACTCTGCAGGAGGGCACTGAAGGTGAACGTTGAGCCCTGGCCGACCTGGCTTTCGACCTGGAGATCGCCGCCCAGCGCGCGGGCCAGCTTGCGGCTGATGGCCAATCCGAGGCCGGTGCCGCCGTAGACCCGAGTAGTCGAGGCGTCGACCTGACTGAACGCCTTGAACAAGCGATCTATCCGGTTCGCGGGAATCCCGATGCCGGTGTCTCGGACTGCGACCTGCACCTGCACCGGGCGGCCGGCCGATCCGGGTTCTTCTGCTGCGGCCGTGATTTCGACGACGACCTCGCCGATCTCGGTGAACTTCACCGCATTGCTCAGCAAGTTGACGATGACCTGCCGGAACCGGGTAGCGTCACCGACCACTACGGCCGGACAGTTTTCCTCCACCTGGGCGACAAGTTCCAGCCCCTTTTTGCTGGCCGCCAGGGCAACCAAGGAGAGCGCGCTTTCTACGCAGTCGCGCAGTTCAAACGGCTGAGATTCCAGCTCTACATCACCGGCTTCGATCTTGGAAAAGTCCAGGATGTCGTTGATCACGGTGAGCAGCGATTCACCACTGTCGCGCACGGTTTCGACGAAGTCTCGTTGCTGGTCGTCAAGGTCGGTGTCCAGCAACAGACCGGTCATCCCGATGACGGCATTCATCGGGGTCCGAATCTCATGGCTCATTGCGGCCAGAAACGCCGACTTGGCGTGTGTTGCTTCGATTGCGGCCCTGGCGGCTTCCTCGGTCGCCGCAGTGGCGACCCGAAGTTCGGCAGCCGCCTGCCGCCGTTCGGTGACGTCAAGGGAGATACCACAGATGGCATAGAGTTTATCTTCGGCGTCGAACAGCGGCAGTTTGACCGATTCGTAGAACCGTCGGCCGTGCTCCCCATCAGACCATTCATCGACGCGGCACTCCCCCTGCTGGGCGTGCAGGTCGTTGACCGTCCACACCGGCGCCAGCTTCGGGCCCAAGTAGGCGTCGCTCTTGCCCAGCAACTCGTCCTCGGTCACGGAAAATGCCTGTCGGAATGGCTCGTTCGCCATCAGGTAACGACCGTCGAGATCTTTCACATAGATCAGCGATTGGCTCTTCTCGATCACCGAGCGAAGCATTCTCTGGTGCTTCTCTCCTTCGGCCTGAGCTCGGTGGCGGTCGGTGACATCAACGGTCTGGGTAGCGAAGTGCAGCGGTGCGCCCTCCTCGTCGCGGATCAGCACGGTCGACAGATCCACGTGCACAACGGAACCGTCCGGACGGACATACCGTTGGTTCGCGGTGAACCCATCGATCTCGCCGTCCACAGTTCTTCGGATCTCATCGCTGTTGGCCGCGAGGTCGTCCGGGTGCGAGAACTCACTGAACCGTCCGCCGACCAGCTCCTCAGCGGATCGTCCTAATGTCCTGGTCAGGACTGGGTTGACCCGAAGGAGCCGACCGTCAAGGCTGGTGAAACACATCCCGACCAGGGCATCATCGAAGGCCCGACGAAATACCGCAGCGCTGCGATCCAGGTCTGCCTCGACCAGCTCACGCTCGTGCAACTCGCGCGCCAACGCCGCGGCAGCGGTGGCCCGCTGACGGCCCGCAGATCCGAACAACCACAACAGTGTGGCCAGTAGCGCGCTGACCGCGCCACCGGTCGCCAGTGCCACGACCGGCCAGCGCGATTCCGTTGCCGCCGTTCCGGCCTCGACCGGGGCGAACCGCAACACCCAGCGATGCCCACCGCCGGACATCGTCACGGTGTGTGCGGCCCGCCCTGCGGTATTAAACCCCTGAGGTATCACCGCGATTGGGCGCTCGATGTCGTGAGCGTCGGCAAAAATCTCCACCCCCAGGTCCGAACCAACCGGGAAGAAGGAGTTGAGGAAGTCCTGAGCCCGAAACGTACTGCTTGCCCAGCCCAGGAAGGCCGCACGCCGCTGCGTCACGGTCTCGACCGGTGCTCCGGCTCGGTACACCGGCATCAGCAGGTCGAAGGCGACGGGCTGCCGGGCTTTCGGCAAGGCCAAGTCCTTGACCAGCACGGTCTTACCGCTCAACATCACCTCGCCGGTGTCCCGAGCGCGTTCGAGGTAGGGCCGGGAGCCGGGGTCGGCTCGGGCATCGAGCCCCCACGTCATCCCCAACCGCTCGACCGGTTCGTTGTACCGGATCACGAAGTACTCCGGGCGCTCGCCGGGTGGTTTCACGGTGAATTGGGGGCGGCCCTGCCGCTGGTTCTGCGCGATGAAACCGGCCAACTCCGAGGCGGCGACCGGCTGCTGGAAACCGATGCCCTGCATTCCCGGATAATTCTCATCCACCCTCAGTCCCGCCGCAAAGGCCCGAAACTGCGAGTAGGAAACCTTGCCCTCGACTGCGGCGTAGAAGGCCCGCTCCGCGCCCAGTCCGCGCTGATACCGCCCGAATCCGTTCTCCAGCCGGGCGGTGGCATCCTCCACCGAGCGCATCGTCCCAGCCTGCTGCTCACGGTCGATGGACGCCTGCCACTGCTGCGCGTACACCGCACTGGCTATCGTCCCGCCCAGCAGCACCGTCACGGCCACCGCCCGGTAGGAACGTTGGAGCCACCCCAGCTGAAGCGGATCTTTCATCCGCCGATCAGCCGTCCTTACCACTGCTCGGCTTTGGTCGGCAACAGCTTGTCGATAGTGGCGATCAGCGCCGATCCGACGAACGGCTTAGTCAGGTAGGTCGCCCCCAGATCGGTACCCAGGGCAATGTCTTCGGGCCGAACCCGGGAACTGAGGAAGATCGCCGGTAGGTCCGCGAGTCCCGGCCGGCTACGCAGCTCGACCAGTAACTCCAGGCCAGTCATCCCCGGCATCACCACGTCCATCACGGCGATGTCCGGGGCGCCCCGCGCTTCGACCTGGGCCAGGGCTTCTGCTGCGTCGTTCGCCATCGCCACGGCGTGTCCGGCCTGCTTGACGTAAATGCCGATCAACTCACGAATCTGCGGATTGTCTTCAACAACGAGAACGCGTGCCATTTCACCACCTGCCTACTATGGTTCGGTTCTGCCGGATGATTCCAGTTGAACATCGACCTGATCCGAACCGCGCTTGAGTACTGCGGACGGAATCCCAGTGGAGGCCGTATGGCTTTCAGTCGTGTGGCATTTCAGTCGTGCGGGCATTGCGTCGATAGGGTGGAGTGAAGAAACCGCGAGGGCAGGAGACTCCGGTTTCGGACACGCCGTCGTGGGGACGGCGATCGCGGTTGCGGTGGATCGGCTTCGTGGCCGCCGCGGCGGTGCTGGCGGTCGCCGTGCTGTCCGGCTTGGTGATCACTGCGAATCAGACGGCCCGGCGGACCTCGATCGCCGAGCGGTTCGATGGCCGGCAGACGAACGCGGCCCGGTTCGTCGAAGCGTATGTCGCACAGGTGATGGCCCAGGAGCGGCGGCTGGCCGCTGCCGAGTTCACCGGCGACGTCACGGCAGCCCGGTTCAACGAGGTGGTTGGCTTCAGCCAGTTCAAGGCCGCCGTCCTGCTGGATGACGAGGGTCGGCTGCTGCGGGTCGCGCCGACGAACCCAGCCTTGATCGGCACCCAGGTCGGTGCCCGGTATACCCATCTGCGATCTGCGCTGGCCGGTACGGCTGCGGTCTCTGATGTTGTGCCCTCGGCCAGCAAGCAGGAACCCGTGATCGGGTTCGCCGTCCCCTTCGAAACCCCCACCGGTCGGCGGGTGTTCTCCGGTGCGTACTCGATCGCGAACACCCCTCTACAACCATTCATCGCCAGCGCCCTGTCCAGTTACCGCACCGCCAACGTGTACCTCTTGGATTCGGCCGGGACCGTGATCAGCGCCGATCAGCCCCAATTCCTGGGCCTGCCCCTGCAACGAGTCACCGCCGAGCTGGCCAGCCGGCTCGGCCAGCACCGGGCCGGGTTCTTCGGCGAAGGCCCCCAGCGTCAGCACTACACCAGTGGAAGGATCACCGGCACGCCGTGGACGCTGGTTTTCACCCTGGACTCGGATGAGTTGATGTCGAACTACACCCCGCTGCAACGGCGCTCACCCTGGGCGGCGCTGGCCGCGTTTCTGGCGCTCGGACTGGCCATGGTCGCCCTGCTGATGCGGGCCCTCGATCGTGGCGCGCAGGCCCGGGACGAGCACGCCAGTCAGCGAGCGATCCTGGACACCTCCGCCGATGCGTATGTCGGGATGGACGCCGCCGGGCTGGTCAGCGACTGGAACATCGCCGCCAGCCGGTTGCTGGGCTGGACGCGCCTAGAGGCTCTGGGTCAGCCCGTCGCCACCTTGATGATCCCCTCGGGCTATCGCGACACCCACACGGCGGCTCTCGATCGTTTCCTCACCACTGGCCTCGAGCTGCTGCCGCGGCACGCGATCACCGTCACCGCGCAGCACCGAGATGGTCACGAGATCCCCGTGGAACTGACCGTTTCGCGCAGCCAGTGGCAGGGTACCTGGCGTTTCCACGCGTTCGTCCGCGACATCACCGAACGCCTGGAACACGAGCAGCAGCTGCAGATCTCCGCCGACGAGCTACGTCAGGCCCGGGACAAGGCAGTGGCGGCGACGCACGCGAAGTCGGCATTCCTGGCCACGATGAGCCACGAGATCCGCACCCCGATGAACGCGGTGATCGGCCTGACCGGGCTGCTGCTGGACACCGACCTGGACGCCGAGCAACGGGAATTCACCGAGACGGTCCGGAACAGCGGCGAGAACCTGCTGTCGATCATCAACGACATCCTGGACTTCTCGAAGATCGAGTCCGGACAGCTGGACCTAGAGGCACATCCGTTCGATGTGCGCGAGAGCGTCGAGAGCGCGGTGTCATTGCTGGCCCTGCCCGCCGGGAAGAAAGGCCTGGAACTGATCACCCGATTGAAGGCCGGCTGCCCGGACCTGGCGATCGGGGATGTCACCCGGTTTCGGCAGGTGATCGTGAATCTGCTCGCCAATGCGGTCAAGTTCACCACCGAAGGCGAGGTCCTCGTCACCGTTGACGGGGCGAGGGTGGACGGGCCGCCCGACAGCGGCCCGGATGCAGGGCTGATCTGGTTGCGAGTATCGGTGCGAGACACCGGTATCGGCATTCCTGCCGATCGGATCGATCGGCTGTTCCAGTCGTTCAGCCAGGTCGATTCCTCCACCACCCGGGTCTACGGGGGTACCGGTCTGGGCCTGGTGATCAGCAAGCGCCTGGCCCAGGTGATGGGCGGGGACCTCCAGGTCACCAGTGCGGTGGGGGTCGGCTCAACCTTCACCTTCACCGCGGTGCTCCAGGCTTGCCCGCAGCGGCGCGCTGAGCCGGTCGATGCGTCGTTGCGGACGCTGGCGGGCAAGTCCGTTCTGCTGGTGGGCGATCACGCCACGCAACGGGACGCCCTGAGTGATCTCCTGCAGGGGTGGGGGATGACCTGCAGTGCGATCGGGACATCGGCCGAATCGCTGGGCGGGCTTGCTCTCGGCCCCGGCCAAAAGGCCGGTTTCGACGTGGTCTTGCTCGACTTGCCTGGGCCGACCTTGGACGACGACCACCTCACTCAGGTGCTTCGAGCGCTGCCGGTGAGCGCCGATCTACCGGTGATCTTGCTTAGTTCCCTCCAGCGGCGGCCTCGTCCGGAGCACGCAGCGCGGTTCGCGGCGGTCTTGACCAAGCCGGTCCGAAGCGCCCTGCTGCGCTCGAAGCTGCTGGCTACCCTGGCACCGACGGAAATGCTGCTCTCCTCGATCGAAACCCGAGGTGGACAGCGCGCAACGGACTCACCAGCAGGCGGACGACCATTGAGGATCTTGGTCGCCGAGGACAACGAGGTGAACCAGCTGGTTGTTCGGCTCATCCTCACCAAACTCGGCCACGACGTCGACACTGTCAGCGATGGTCTGGAAGCCGTCCTTGCCCTGCGCAGCACGCCTTACGACGCCGTACTGATGGACATGCAAATGCCTGGACTCGACGGCCCCGCCGCCACCAGGCAGATTCGCCAACAACTTTCGGCGTCCGCCCAGCCGTTCATCGTCGCAGTCACAGCCAGCGTGCTGAGCGAAGACCGGCAAGCCTGTTTGGACGCCGGGATGGACGCGTTCTTGACCAAACCCATCCGCCCCGAAGACCTCGAAAGCGTCCTGGCCAGCGCCTATCCACCGGCCACCAGCCCGGTACAGCGCTGAACCCAGACGGATCCATACACCGCACAGCGGATCAAAGCGGCGTAGTGGTCCAAAGCGGCGTACTACCCTGTCGGCGTGACGTTCCCGACTCTGTCGACGGGCAGACCAGCAACCGTTACCGGCGAAGCAGAGGCCGCCGACAGGTCTGCGCTCCGCACCTGGTGGATCGGCCTGCTGCCGGCCGTGGCCATGGCGGTGTGGTGTCTTCCGTTCGCCGGGCGGCGCTCGCTCTGGCAGGACGAGTCCGTCTCCTGGGCCCAATCCACCGAGTCCTGGTCGGAACTGGTGGACAACCTGCACCACCAGGACCTGGTCTTCGCCCCGTACTACGCCTTCCTGCACGTCTGGCTCCAGGTCAGCGAGAGTGCCGCCTGGATCCGGTTGCCGTCCCTGGTGGCGGCCGCCGCCACCGTGTGGATGGTCGCGGCGCTGGCCGAGCGGCTCTGGGGGTCGCGTTGGGACGGCCTGATCGCCGGCACGCTGCTGGCGGTTCACCCCAGCTTCACGGCCTGGGCACTGCAGGCGCGGCCCTACGCGCTGGCCGCCCTGGCCGCGACGGTGTCGTTCTGGTACCTGGACGTGGCCAGCCGATCGGGTCGACCCCGGCACTGGGTGGCCTACGTCGCGGCCTGTGCCATCGGCGGGTACCTGCACCTCTTCACCCTGCTGATCGTCCCGGTCCACCTGCTGGCCCTGCTGGCCGGTCGCCGCTTCAGCCGGCAGTCGGCCGTGGCCCTGGCGGGCCTGGTGGCCGTCTGCTCGCCGCTGGCGCTGACCTTTGGCCAGAGCGATCAGGTGGCCTGGATCGGCTCGCTCACCTGGCAGAACGTGCAGGACGCGATGCACTTCCTGATCGGCCCGCGACTGGTCGCCGCGCTCTTGGTACTCGCTGTCCTGGGGCTCGCGGTGCGAGCGGCACAGGGCCCGGCCGAGCGCTTCGCCGTCACCCTGGGTCTCGGTTGGGCGATCTTCCCGGTCGTCGCGTTGCTCGGCGTCTCGCTCGCGCACCCGATCTTCCAGGAACGCTACGTCGTCTTCGTCATCCCCGGGCTGTGCTTCGCCGCGGCCGGCGGCTGGTCGGCGTTCTTCTCCAGCGTCCTGGCGGTACCGGGACGGATCGCTCTCGTCCTGGCCGTCGTCGGCGTCGCCGGGTGGTCACCCGCGCTCGTCGACACCCTCCGATCCCTCTACTACATCGACGATTTTCAGGGTCTCGACCGCTATCTGGCCGCGGATCCCACGGCCCGGCACATCGTCGTCTCCCCGGCCTGGGTGGCCACCGGGGTGGCCTACTACGAGCGTGACGGTAGCCAGGCGGCGCAGTGGCGGCAGGCTGCGAAGAGCACCGGGCAGACCACGGTTCCCCGCGGATCCGGACCGATCCGCTGCTCGGAAATCAGGGTGCTGCTGCGCAGCGACCTGAGCGAGGCGAACGCCGTGGCGGCGGCCCAGGGTTGCGCCGTGGGCACCAAGCGGCAGTTCGGCTACCTCACCCTGATCACCCTTCGCGACTGACGCACACACTCGCTGCTTACTACGCGGTACGAAACGAACGCTTCGTTGCTATATTTCCGTTCTGGGCATGGCTCCGGTCCGGGCGTGCGAGCGGGGCCGGGGATCGAGGGGGAGAGAGACGTGGCTAGTGACCTGGGAACCGTCCAGGCGCCCGCCGTCAGCCGCGTGCTCCTCCCGCTGGATCCCACCGGTTCGCTGCGAATCCTGAGTCCCGACGTCAAGCGCGCCGACACCGAACCCCGCCCCACGCTGGACGACGTCATCCATGACCGCCCCGCGCGGACCCTGGCGCAGCGGCTCACGCCGGCCCGAATCACCGGGGTGACGTCGCGTCGATCCGCCCGGCTCAACCTCGAGTTCTCCGCCTGGCGTCCGCACCTGGCACCGTTCTTCATCCCCCTGGTGATCATCCTTACCCTCACGGTCATCACCTATCGCACCAACCGGACGCCGCTCGGGTGGATCCTCACCGTGGTCTGGTCGCTCCCGATCGTCGGCACGCTGATCGGCCTGCAAGGCGCGGTACTGCTGCGGCACAGCCCTCGGGACCGGCGCCAGCTGACCACTCCCCCGCCGCTGGTCACCGCCGAAACGCTGTTCGTGATCGTGCCCACCATCGGCCGGCACGACACGTTCCCGGCGCTGGCGCGTTCGGTCTCCTCGTTCGTCGAGTACCTGCCGGTCGCCTTCCAGCATCTGTGGGTGCACATCCTGGTCGAGGACGGCTGCGAGGCGATGCAGCAGATCCGGGCCCTGGCCGACCAGCATCCGCAGGTCCGACTCGTCGTCGTCCCGCGCGGGTACTCCACCCCGAACGGCACCCGGTTCAAGGCGCGGGCCAACCACTACGCCCACCAGTTGCGCTACTCGGAGGGGGACGCCCGGGACGACGTCTGGGTCCTGCACATGGACGACGACACCGGCATCGGCCCGGACACCGCCAGCGCGCTCGCGCATTTCGTCCAACGCCAGGCGACGGCCGGCCCGGATGCCAAGCACCTGGCCCAGGGAATCCTCTCGTACCCCCGGGAGAACGCGGTCAACCGCTTCACCTGGCTGGCCGACGCGGTCCGGCCGGCCGATGACTTCGCCCGATTCCGCGCGGCCACCGGCAGCGGGACCCCGGTGGCCGGCGTGCACGGCGAGTTGCTGATGATCCGCGGTTCGGCCGAGGCGACCATCGGCTGGGACTTCGGCCCGAACTCGATCGTCGAGGATGCGCACTTCGCGCTCACCTTCTGCAGCCGCTACCCGGGCCGCAGCGACTGGTTCAACGGACGCTCGTACGGCGCGTCTCCGGCCACCGTCCATGACCTGATCCGCCAACGCGAGCGCTGGGCCTGGGGGCTGATCGCCCTCGCCATGAACCGGAGCATTCCGCTGCGCTACCGGTTCTTCCTCGCCCTGTCCCTGATGACCTGGGCGATCGGGCCGCTGCAGCACCTGCTCGTGGTGCTGTTGATCGGCTGGGTGGTGGGGATGACCAATACCTCGCCGGTGACTGAGTCGGTGCTGCTGTTGTGGTCGGTCAACCTGGCCTACGTGATCTGGACGTACTGGGAAGGGCTGCGCCTGAACGTGCTGTCCTCGCAGAAGCGCCGACGTTACTGGTGGGAACCGATCGCGGTGGTCAGCCTGATCCCGATCTTCGCGCTCCTCGAAGGGCTGGGCGGGCTGCGCGGGCTGCTGAAGTTCCTGCAGCGCGCCGACAAGGAGTTCGTCGTGATCGCGAAGCCCGCGTAACCAGTCGATGAAACGCCTGACCGTCCTGCCGCTGATCCTGATTGCGCTGGTGATCGCCGTCCCGTTCTTCTGGGGCAATCACCCGGTTCGGGCTCCTCAGGGCTTGACGGCCGGCGCCCAGGACTGGGTGCACAGCCTGCGGCATCCGGGGACGGTCCGCGAGCGATACCCGGTGGACCGAGTGCGCCGACCGTGGCAACCGGGAGCACCACGGCTCGGCGTGCACGTCTACTGGGAAGCTCGGGCCGGCGAGACGGAGCAGCAGACCTGGGAGTCGGCGCAGCGGGTGGTGAACTACGTGGTCGGCCTCGACAGCAACGCCATCGCGATCTCGTTCCCGTTCTACACCTCCGGGCCCGACTCCAGCGAGGTCGACCGGGGCCCGCAGACCCCGGCCCCGGAGCGGATGGCCATTCTCGTCCATGAGGCCCGGCTGGCCGGACTGCGGACGACGGTACGGCCGATCCTGGACGAGAAGTCGCTGAGCCCGACCAACGACTGGCGCGGCGGGATCCGGCCCGCGTCCAGCAAGCAGTGGTTCCAGCACTACCAGGACCTGCTGACCCCGTACCTGCAGATGGCCCAGCGCGAACACGTCGACACCGTCACGCTGGGCGTCGAGTTGAACAGCCTGCAGACCCGGACCGCCTGGAGCCAGGTGATCACCGACGCCCGTCAGATCTACACCGGCGAACTGGCCTACGACGCCAACTACGACCGCTTCGTGGCCCGAGCGCCCAACCCCGCCGTCGACATCACCGGCATCGATGCCTATTTCCCGGTCAAACGGCCGCCGAGCGCGACGGCGAGCGAGATCTCGGCGTCCTGGGAAGACTGGCTGGATCGCGGACGTACCGGACCGCTACCCGATCTGATCTTCAGCGAGGTAGGGATCGTGGCCCGTGAAGACGCCTTCCGGTCCCCGTCCAACTTCGAGAAGGCCGGGATATTCGACGCCGGTATCCAACCGACCTGGTACGAGGCGGTCTGCGCCGTCGCCCACGACCGGCAGGTCGCCGGAATCTACTTCTGGAAGACCGATTTCGGCGTGGATCCGACCAAGCCGTCGAAGAACACCCAGGGCAGCCTGGACTTCACCGGGTACCCGCGCGCCGAGCAGGCCATCCGCGACTGCTTCGGCTCGGACTGGTCCGCCCCACCGGGATGACCCTTCCGTGGCCGACGGACGTGGGCGTCGGGATCGGAGCCGGGCGAGCGTGCCAGCGGCCCGGAGTGGGGTGGATTCTACGAACCGCCGGACGGGGCACCGGAGGTCTGTCAGGCTCCTGAGCACAGGGTTCGGCGAGAGGCCGTGCCCGTTCGACCCGGAGGCATTGGCGATGGCGCGACGGCTTCGGCGGGGAGCATTCCTGCACACACTGCTAGGGGCGATGGTGGCCGCGGTGGCCGTCACGGGACTCGTGGCACCGGCCGCGCAGGCCGAGGCACCCCTGCTCTGGGGGGCTCACCCCAACCCACGCGCCGGCGAGAGCGAGCAGGGCGCCACCACCCGGCTGGAGACGCTGGCCGACCGCAAGCTGGCGGCCGTCCGCCTGTTCTACCTTTGGGACAGCGCCTTCCCGTCCACCTACGAGAACAACCTCAAGGCCAGCGGGTCCACGCTGGTGATCTCGGTGAAGGCGCGCCGGGAGAACGGTACGGCGGTGCCGTGGTCCTCGCTGGCCACGGCCGAGCCGGGCAGCGCGGTGCACGCCGACATGGTGCGGTGGGCGCAGCGCGTCCGAGACTGGGGCGCCCCGATCTACGTGACGTTCAACCATGAGCCCGAGGCCTCGTCGAACCGGGACCTCGGGAACGCGGCGCAGTACATCGCGGCGTGGCAGAAGTGGGTCTCGATCTTTCGGGCCGAGGGCGCGACGAACGCCAAGTTCATGTGGATCATGACTGACCAGAGCTTCTGGTTGCCAACCACGGACAGCCGTGCGTCGTACCGCTGGTACCCCGGCGACGACGAGGTCGACGGCATCGCGGGCGACGCCTACAACTGGTTCACCTGCCGCCCGGGGATCGTCAACGCCTGGAAGTCCCTGCGGCAGATCATCGACCCGCAGCGGCGGTTCTGGCTCGATCACCAGAGCGAGGAACTCTGGCTCACCGAGTACGGCACCGTCGAGGACCCGGCCGTCCCCGGCCGGAAGGCCCAGTGGTACCGCGACGCGCAGGCGCTGTTCAAGGAACCCGACTTCGCAGCCTTCGACGGCGTGATGCAGTTCGAGTCGGTGCCGAGCGCGACCTGCCGATGGTCCCCGGACACCTCCGCGACCACCGGCACGGCCTGGCGAGAATGGGGCCAGGACGCCTACTACGGCGGAACCGGCACCCCGCCACCGACGAAGACCGCCGCGCTCGTCGTCGGCAACGGCGCGGCCCCGGCTGCCGTGGACGCAGATATCGCCGACCGCCTGCGCAACCGCGGCTACACCGTGACGATCCTCGACGACGGCACGGTGAACGCCGCCGACGTGAGCGAGGCGAGCGTCGTCCTCATCACCCAGAGCATCGGGCAGGCGCAGATCGGCACTCGGCTGCGCACCAGCACGCGACCGATCGTGCTGTGGAAGCCGAGCGTGTACGACGAGTTCGGCATGACAGCCGCCGACGGCAACACCCTCGACGGCACGGCCGTACAGATCGCGAACGCCGGGCACCCGCTCGCTGCAGGTCGCAGCGGCACGGTGACGGTGACCTCGGCCACCAGCGCCCTGCCCCGGGGCGCGGCCGGCGCGAACGCGGCCGTGATCGCCACGGTGAGCGGTCAGGCGTCGCTGTTCGCGTACCAGGCGGGCGTCGCGATGCCGGGGCTCACCGCGCCGGCGTGCCGGATCGCCGTCCCGATGGTGTCGCAGGGAATCCCGCGGATGACGGCCGACGGCCTGGCCCTGTTCGACACCGCCGTCGACCACGCGGCTGCGGGCTGCCCCTAGGAGCGCGGGCGGGCTGGACTCCGCCTCGCCGGATATCCCTCCGTGGCCCGTCGCGATGTGGGCGTCGGGAACGCATGATCGGAGCTCGCCCAGCACACAACACTTCCTCTACGCACTCACGATCGTGCATACGAGAAACAAGCACTTATCCCCTACATACCTACGGAGCGAGTCCTTCCGGTCCGGCTGATATCACGTCCCAGCCCAGGCCCGTGAGCCGGTCGACGGCGGCACGGATCTGCTCGCGGCCCGCTCCGTCCGGCTCGATCCACGGCGACCAGGAGATCATCAGATTGAGCCGAAGCGCACCAGCCTCATTGCTGAGGGTCAGCTCGAACGGAACGATGTCCAAACGGCTGACCGACGGCGCATAGACCCTCACGACACCATCCGCCTGCCGCTCGAGCGGCAGGCGCAGGACGCCGCCGCCAAGGTGCACCGTCAGCATGTCACCACCAGGATCAGCAACGACGCCGGTCAGGGGCAGCGCGACAGCCCCGACCGCGAGTTGCACCCAGCCCGGCCGCATCCCCGGCTCCAGGCACTGCCGGTCCAAGATCCTTCCCAGCCACTCCAGGAGGGCGTCCCGATCGAGCGTGGGGCATCGCTCCACCCGCGCGCCGATCCAGATCGGCTCCACGTCCACGTCCGCAGGCACGAGGTCGCGGCGCAGCTGATGAAATGGCGCGGCCGGCTGCGGCTCCGACAGGGGATATCCGGTCTCGTCGTCGCAGCACGCCAGAGCCGCATCCACGGCCAGCGGCTCGAACAGACCGGCCGCGAGCGCGAACAGGGCCTCAACAGCCATCGCGCCGAAACCCAGCTCGTCGACCACATCGTCCGGAGCGATGCGCTCCGCAAGAACATGCCCACGCCCACGACTCCGGATCGTCACCTCAGTCACGGCATCCCCACAACCTCGTCCATGTCGCTCCTTGGCGCACGTAGACGACCTCCATGCCCGCCCCGTCCATCAAGCTGATCGAGCAGATTACAGTCGAGTTCGGTCATAAGCTCTCGCCACTGATGTCAACC
>DATINJ010000318.1:0-14645 GCA_035474375.1 Kineosporiaceae bacterium
CCACGATGATGTACGGCCACGTCGACCACCCGGGGCACTGGCTCGGGCACTTCCGGGCGCTGGCGGCGCTCCAGGACCGCACGGGCGGGCTGACCGAGTTCGTCGGGCTGCCGTTCGTGCACCGCAACGCGCCCATCTACCTGGCCGGCGTGGCCCGGCCCGGACCGACCCGGCGGGACAACCGGGCGGTGCACGCGTTCGCCCGGCTCGCGCTGCACGGGCGGGTGGACAACGTCCAGTGCTCGTGGGTGAAGCTCGGCGACGAGGGCACCCGGGCGATGCTCGACGGCGGCTGCAACGACCTGGGCGGCACCCTGATGGAGGAGACGATCTCGCGGATGGCCGGCTCCCAGCACGGCTCGGCCAAGACAGAGCAGGAACTGCGGGACATCGCCGAGGGCATCGGCCGCCCGGTGGCGCAACGCACCACGGCCTACGGGCTGGCCGGCCCTCGGGTTGTGGTTGCGTCCTAACCCACGCTCGTGATCATGCACGCTTGCCCCCTTGGGCGGGTGCGTTCAGCGAGTGCTGAGAGGGCAAGCGTGCATGATCACGAGCTTCGGGCCGGGGTTGCGTTAAGGCAGGGACCAGTCGATCGGGTCGGCGCCGAGGTCTTCCAATTCGGCGTTGACTCGACTGAACGGTTTGGAGCCGAAGAAGCCACGGTCGGCGGACATCGGGCTGGGGTGCGCGCTCTCGATGATCGGGACGTCGGTCAGCATCGGCCGTAGGGTCTGAGCGTCCTTGCCCCAGAGAATCGCGACCAGCGGCTCGTCCCGGGCCACCAGAGCCCGGATCGCCTGGTCGGTGACCTCCTCCCAGCCCTTGCGCCGGTGCGATCCGGAATTGCCCGGCTCGACCGTCAGCACACGGTTCAGCAGCAGGACGCCGCGTTGCGTCCAAGGCGTGAGGTCACCGCTGGTCGGGCGCTTCACCCCGAGGTCATCGCTCAGCTCACGGAAGATGTTGACCAGGCTGCGCGGCGGCGCCACTCCTGGTGCCACCGAGAACGACAGCCCGATCGGGTGCCCCGGGGTCGGGTACGGGTCCTGACCCACGATCAGGACCCGGACGTCGTCCAACGGCTGGGTGAACGCACGCAGCACGTTCGGCCCGTCCGGGAGGTAGGTGCGACCGGCCGCGATCTCGGCCCGCAGGAAGTCGCCCATCTGCGCAATTTGATCGGCGACCGGTTCAAGGGCCGCGGCCCAGCCCGGATCAAGCAAGTCGGTCAGTGGTCGGCGGGTCATGATCGGAGAATCTAGCGAGCGGCGCCCTAGACTGCACCCTCGTGCACCGCTTCGACGCTGGATCCGAGGTCTTGGCCGAGGCTGTCCTTGCCTACTCGCGAGAGCGAATGAGTCTCTCGCCAGTTCCGCTGGATGGTCCGAAAAGCCCTGAAGAACTATTCGCTGCTGTTGGCTCGATGGTCACTGCCGGTGGGCTGGGCGGCGAAAAGGCGCTGCGGCTGTTCGCCGACGAACTGGCCCAGGCGTGTATCTCCACCGACAGCCCGCGGTACCTCTCCTTCATCCCGTGCGCGCCGACCGAGGCCAGCGTCCTGTTCGACCTGGTGGTCAGCGCTTCCTGCCTGTACGGCGGGACGTGGATGGAGGGGGCCGGGGCGGTCTATGCCGAGAACGAGGCCTTGGCCTGGCTCGTCGGTCTCGCGGGGCTGCCGCCCACGGCGGGTGGGGTTTTCGTTCCGGGTGGCACGATCGGCAACCTTTCTGCCCTGGTCGCGGCCCGGCATCGAGCCCGCCAGGAGCGCGCTGACAACCCGCCGCGGCGCTGGGCGATCGCCGGCACCGACCATGCGCACTCGTCGATCATCAGTGCCTGCGACGTGATGGACATCGATTTCATCGGGGTCCCAGTGGAGGACGACGGCCGGCTCACCGGCGCGGCGCTGTCCGCGGCCTTGGATGCGGCCGGTCACGACGGGGTCTTCGCCGTTGTTGCGACGGCGGGCACCACGAATCTCGGCATCATCGATGAGCTCGACTCGGTCGGCGCGGTCTGTGCCGAGCGCAAGCTGTGGTTTCACGTCGACGGCGCCTACGGGCTGGCCGGCTTGGCCGCCCCGAGCGTCCGGGCGAAGTACGCCGGGGTGGAACGGGCCGACTCGTTCGTCGTCGACCCCCACAAGTGGCTCTTCGCGCCGTTCGACTGTTGCGCGCTGATCTACCGCGATCCGGTGGTGGCCCGGGCGGCGCACACTCAGCGGGCGGGATATCTCGATGTCGTCACCGAAGGCGATGACATCAATCCGTCCGACTACGCGATCGGACTCACCCGGCGGGCCCGTGGCCTGCCATTCTGGTTCTCCTTGGCGGTCCACGGCACCGACGCGTATACGAAAGCGGTGGAACGCACACTGACCGTTGCCCGGTACGCCGCTGACGAGATCCGCAGACGCGAGTACCTTGACCTTCTGCACGAACCTGACCTCACGGTGGTGGCGTTTCGCCGCCGAGGGTGGACACCGCAGGATTACAAGGATTGGTCCCGCCGGCTGCTCGCGGCGGGGGAAGCATTCGTTGTTCCGACTACGCATGAGGGGGAGACGGTGACCAGATTCGCTGTGGTCAATCCGGAGACCACTGAGGCGGACATCGACTCGATTTTTGACACGATGGTTTGATGGCGGGACACGGCAAAATGACACAATTGTGGTTCACGACGTACAGTGATTCCGTTCTTCTGGAGCGGGAGGAGATCGATGGATCCGGTAGCGATGGACCCCGAATCCGCACAGCCCACTGTCGGCGAGCCGGCGCCCGGCCCGGCGCAGCCGCTGCAGGCTCGCGAGGTCGAAATGCTGGCCTTCGAGCGGCAATGGTGGAAGTTCGCTGGTGCCAAGGATCAGGCGATCCGCGAGCTGTTCGACATGTCGGCGACACGGTATTACCAGGTCCTGAATACACTGATCAACAGGCCCGAGGCGCTGGCGCAGGACCCAATGCTGGTCAAGCGCCTTCGTCGGACCAGGGAAGCGCGACGCCGGTCCGGCTCGGCGCGATCGTTGGGCGCTCACGGCTGAGCTCGTCCGCGCCGTCCCTGGACCGTCGGATCACTGGTAGTTCCACCGTTCTGGGAGTTGTGCGATGACCGCCACGCGGCCTCCGGCTTTTGATGACCGTTTCAGTACGCCGATCGAGGCCAGTCGCCGCGGCGCGCACCGGGCCCGGCCCAAGCCCGCTTCCGCGGGTCTGCCGGTAGCCGCCGGAGTCGCCGTGGTGGTACTGGTGCTGGGCGGTGGCTACGTGATGCTCAAGGGCGACGGGAACCCCGATTCAACCCCGAAGAACCTGGCGGCCGAGTCTGCCGATGCCGACCCGCAGGCCACCGGCACGACCGGAGCGAAGGCCACGTCGGCCGCTGGAGCGACCAAGGCGGCCGCTGGGCCGACCACCCCGCCGACCAAGGCGCCCAGCAAGGTGAACCGTGACATCCGGTTCAAGCTGCTGAACTCGACGTCGATCCAGGGTTTGGCCAAGCGAATCAAGACCGACCTCGAGGGTGACGGCTGGACGATCAAGACCGAGGACACGGGCAACTCGCTCAATCGGAACCTGTCCGTCACCAAGATCTACTTCGGCAAGCCCGGGACCAAGGCCACTGCAGTAGCTCTGAAGAAGGACCTCGGGTTCGGCACGGTCGTCCGGGATGCAAGTGCGCTGACCGCAAGCGACTTGACCACGTCTGACCTTGCCGTCGTCCTTGGCACGGACGCGCAGTAGCAACCGCTCGCCCTGGTCGTCGGCGGGTTACTGACGAGCGCTCAGCGGTCGCAGTAGCCGCCGTCGATCAGCCCGGCGTGGCATTCGAAGTGATTGCGCAGAGCGGCGTTGCCGGTATGCCACCAGGACCAGAGCGACGCCACCCCGTAGGCCGGCAGGAAACCGATCGGGCCCAGCCAGCGGGCGTATTGGCCGCTGTGCCGAGCCTCGTGCGTCAGCAGCGCTGGACGATTCGCCAGCGCCGCCTCGTCCAGGCCGAGCAGCACGACGTCGCCAATCGTGATGGCCCGCCCCCGGACCGGCGGAATCCGATGGCGGTACCCGGTGGCGATCAGCAGGCCATGCGGACCGGCGGTGATCTGCGCCCCACCGGCCTTCGCGATCAGTAATCCGAGCGGAGTGGACAGGTTCAACCAGTTCATTATGCGTCGCAGCTTGATCACTCCCGCCCGGGACGTCGGCCCGCGCCCGGGTGTCCGGAGATGTCCGGTTCGCCGAGCGCCTCTGGGGTGCCTCTCAGAGCGCATCTTCCCAGCGTAGAGGCCCTGAAGCGGGGTGGGGCAGAGTCCGGACAAGTTGACCTCCCATATCGCCAGATCAGGCGCTAGGGTAGGTATCGGTCGAACAGTTCGATGAGCAACGTCCTCTCCAGCGTCACGCCAGAGGCCCGCACGTTGGACCATCCCGGCCCGGACCTTCGGGGTCTGGGTCGGCGAGCGTGAGACCCGGTCCAAGTGCAGTGCTCGGGCCGTGCCGCAGTGACACAGCAAGCAGGAGTAGGAAATGGCTCAGGGAACCGTCAAGTGGTTCAACGCCGAAAAGGGTTATGGCTTCATCACCGTTGATGGTGGTGGCGCCGACGTCTTCGTGCACTGGTCTGCGATCCAGATGGATGGCTACCGTGCGCTCGATGAGGGTCAGCGTGTGGAGTTCGAGGTCGGCCAGGGGCAGAAGGGCCCCCAGGCCGAGGCCGTTCGCCCCGCCTGATCATCGGTAACACTGCAAGTCTTCAGTGAAGCCACCCCTGGCCGCAGCCGGGGGTGGCTTCACTGATTCTCCGCTGATCCGAATCGCCTGCCAGCGATCAAGTTTCCGGTGATCAATGGCTCGGCGGCCATCAGGACGAACGCAGTTCCGGTGAGCAGCGCGGCGACCAGGGCCGTAGCGTGCACTCCGGCCGGGCCGGCCGCGATCAGACCGCCGACCCAGGCGCCGGTGCCGATCCCGAGGTTGAATGCCGAGGAGCAACCGGCCGAGGCGAGGTCCGTGCTGCCCGGCGCGACCAGCAGCAGTCGCCTGGTCAGTCCGGCGGCAAAGCTGGAGATCGCGGCCGACAGCAAGGCGAATGCGACGACCGCGGCCGGAATCGCGCGCCCGGCCAGATCAAGCAGCCAGAAGGCGGACGTCATTGTCCCGAGCGGGATCAGCAGGCTCAACCGCTCCCAACCCTGCAATAGGGTTCCGCTGGCGAGCGCACCCAGGGTGCCGAAGATCCCGGACAGCAACAGGACAGCGCTCAACGCTTCGACCGGTAGCCCAGCCACCTGCACCAGGTGACCGGTGAGGTACGTGTACGCGGTGAACATCCCGGTCGTCGTCAGCGCGGTGACCAGCAGCAAGAGGACGTAGCGGCGGGCGTGGGGGGCATCGCCGGTACGTGCCGCCTCATCTTCCGGTCGGATTGTGGGTAGCGCCGTCAGGACTGCCACGCAGGTGGCGACGGCGAGAACGGTCAGCGCAGCGAAAGCCGTTCGCCAGCCTGCCTGCTGCCCGATCCAGGTGCCGAGCGGCAGGCCGATCACCGGAGCCAGCGAACTGCCGGTGAAGAGCGCGGCGACCACTCGAGCGCGACGCTCCGGCGGAAACTGCCCGACCGCCGTCGAGGCGACGATGCTCCAGAACAATGCCTGGGTGACGGCGGTGACGATCCTCGCGGCGAGCAGGAATCCGAAACCTGGAGCGACCGCCGAGGCCAGGGTCGCTACTGAGAAGATCGCGAGCAATCCGCCGAGCAGCATTCTTTTGGGGACTCGACGGGTCAGCAAGGTCAGCGGCAACGACACCAGGACAACGACGATCGCGTACGCCGTGACGAGTTGGCCGGTGCCTGACGGGGAGCGGTCCAGATCGGCACCGATTTGCGGAAGCAGACCGATCGGCAACGTCTCGGTGGTAACGAAGCTGAAGGTTCCGATCGACAGGGCCGTCACGGCCAGCACCGGTCGCCCCGAATTCGTCGTCGTGATGATCGGTTTGAGGTCACCGTGCGCTGGTTCCACCGTCCTTCGCATGATTCCACCATAGCTACCATCTTGGCGGGCGCAAGGTGGTAGCCATGTCGTAGGCTAGGAGACGTGGCGACGTACACCGGCATCGCAGATATCCCCCTCGTGGCCGGTCATCCGGCGCTCGACCTGGTGAACACGGTCGAGCCGCGGCTGCCGGCGCCGTCCGAACGGCCGGGCGAGGCCGTCCTCGACCACTTCTCGACGCCCGCTGGGCTGCTGGTCTGGGCTCGCCGATCCACGCTGCTGAGCGCGGAGGAAGCCATTGTCGAGGAAGGGATTTGGCGTAACGCGTCGGAGCTGGCGAAGCGCAGCCTGGGCGGCGTGGTGGCAGTGCGGGAGGCGCTCTACGACGTGCTTCTCCGGCTGCTCGACGGTGCGGCTCGCGGTGGTTCCAGCCAGTCGTCACTCGAACCGCAGCTCGAGTTGCTGTCCGCCGGTCGGGCCGCTGCCGCCGCCCGCACCCAGCTGCGCCCGGCTCCGGATGGTCGGCCGCGATTCCAGGAGCTCATCGGAACCGAGCCCGGACTCGTCATTCTCGACCGGGTCGTGGTGGCCGCGATTGAGCTGCTGACTACTGTTGATCTTGGTCCGCTGCGGGCCTGCCCGCTCGAAGCAGGCGGCTGCGGATGGCTCTTTCTGGACCACAGCCGTGGCCGTACCCGGCGCTGGTGTGTGATGGCCGACTGCGGCACCAAAGCCAAGGCGCGCCGACTCAATGACCGGCGCCGGGCCGCCCGGGCTCTGGCTACTGATCGACGGTGAAGATGACCGCACGGTTTGCGGTTGCTGCCTGGCGGTAAAAGTCGCGTACCTGCGTGAACCAGCCCCAGGTATAGCCGAAGTCTTCGTCGCTGAGTTGGTCCTGGTAGTCGGCGGGATCGATGCGGTCGTAGCGCTGGCGCATCCAGTTCTCGTCCACTGTCTCAAGGGCCGTGGCGACCTGGACGACTTCAGCTGCCCGCAGGTGAGCGACGATGTAGTCGTCGCCTTCGTAGTGGTGGCCGCCGCCGAGGACTGCTATATCAAGCAAGGAAAGACGCCTGCCGGCGCCGAGCGTCCCGTCGCTCAAGCAGCGGTGGATGGCGTCCCATGCCTTGTCCGTCTCGCAGTCCAGCGGCTCGCCCTCCCAATCGCCCAACTCGACCTCCTCGACGAAGGCTCGAACCTCGGCATCGTCGCGGGTGGCCATCAGGGCCGCTTCCTGCTCGCCGGTGAGAGCAAAGTACATTCCTCGGCACGCCATGGGCCGCAGGGTAGCTGAAGGCTTGATAGCGATAGACCCGATCCTGCGGAGTTCCTGGTCGCACTTGGCGCTGAGGGCACGGCTTTCAGTGCTTGTCCGCGTAGGAGGCGACCGGGACGCCGGTCAGCGGGATCCGTACCCCGCGATCACCGAGGACCAGCCGGGTGGCTTCCTCGCCGCTCTCGGTGATTGCCTCAATCACGGCCTTGGCCAACGGTTCTGGGGTGTGCACCACCACCTCGTCGTGCTGGAAGAGCACGAGTTCAGGCCCTTTCGCCTGGCCAGCCGTGGGTCGGTACTCCTCGGTGAGGGCGGTCAGGCGCTGACGGAGCCCAGCTACCAGGGCGTTTGCCCAATCCGCGGCCGAGGCCTGGATGACGAAATTCCGGGCGAATCGGCCCCGTGCCCGGGCGCGGGCCATCAGTACCGCGTCCGAGCCACGCTGCCAGCCCGGGTCTGGCGGTGGACAGGTCCGGCCCAGCACTGAGCGGACGATCCCGCCGTCCTCACCGGTCCGGGCTGCGGCCTCGAGCAGGTCGAGAGCCTGCGGAAAGCGCCGCCGCAGGGCCGCCATCGCCGGGGTGTTGGCTCGTGCCCCGTACATCGCTGCCAGGAGTGCGATCTTGGCCTCGTCTCTGGCCTCCGGTCGGCCGAGTGCCTGCACGGCCAGTGCGGCGTACAGGTCGCCGTCCTTGGTGGCAGCCACCATTCCGGGATCACCGGACAGGGCTGCGAGGATCCGCGGCTCGAGCTGGCCGGCGTCTGCCACCACCAGCGACCAGCCCGGATCCGCGACCACGGAGGCACGCATTGCCCGGGGGATCTGCAGAGCGCCACCGCCTCGGGTGGCCCAGCGGCCGGAGACGACGCCGCCGACCACGTATTCCGGCCGGAACCGCCCGGCGTGAACCCACTGGTCGCGCCAGGCCCAGCCGTGCGCCACGTGCAACCGGGCCAGCTCTTTGTAGCGCAGCAGTGGCTCGATCGCCGGATGATCGATGGTCTTCAGCTCTCCTGCCCGGGTGGTCTCCAGCAGTACTCCCTGCCGGCGAAACGCCCGCAAGATCTCTACCGGTGAGTCGACGTTCAGCTGGGGCGCACCACCCGCTCGACGTCCAGTTGATCGCTGGGACCCGGCCGTGTTGTCGAGCGCCTCGGTGATGGCCATCGCGAGTTCCTGCAGGCGTGGTGGCCGGCCACCGTGCCGGGGTCGCTCGCCGAGCAGGTCGGTCAGCACGCGGTCGTGGATATCGGCTCGCCACGGCAGCCCGACGTGGCCCATCTCGGCGGCCGCCAGCGTTGCCGCCGACTCGGCTGCAACGAGCAGCCCGAAGCCAGGGCTGAGCCGTCGGGCCTGCTTGACTCGGGCTAATTGGTCGGTGTGCGCGGCCAGCAAGCGTTTCAGCCGTTCGAGTTGATCAGGCGCATCGGGTTCGCCGGTTGGCTGTGCTGAGTCGGCCGGGTTGGCGACGTCGGCGGCATTGGCTGGGTTGGCTACGTCGGCAGTGCCGGGCAGGTGGGCAGTGCCGGGCAGGTGGGCAGTGCCGGGCAGGTTGCGCAGGTCGGCCGGTTCGGGCGGTTCGGTGGTCGGGGGAGCGGGACTTTCGTCGTCCGGCCAGCCGTCGGGATCGGGGTCGGGATCGAGGTCGGTGTCGAAGAGCGAGGCTTGAGTTCCAGCGGATCCGGCGAGAAAACCGGCGTCTGACCCACTGGTCGATACCGGCGCGGGCCGTTCCTCGTGGGCTCGAAGCAGGGCCTCGGTCGCCTCGACGTCGTGGCAGCGAGCCACCCGGACGCCGACGCGCAGCAACAACGGGTAGATCCCGGCCGTCGACGCCCAAACCCAACGTGGCCGATCGGCCTCCAACCGGCGGACGGTTCCGGCTAGATCTCCGGTCACCGTGGGCGCGCCGGTCACCTGGCCGTCGTCGTCCAGTTGCCACAACGACCAGCCACCGGCGCGATCACTCGACGGAGCTAGCAGTACTCGCATGCCTGCATCCTCTCGCCGACCACCGACAATTCAGCGCTGCCGCCCGGGTCACCCGCTAGACGTGACCCATAATGATTAGTTGCTGCACAACAAGTATTGTGGGAGCGACCTTCGCGAGGAGTTGCTCAATGACCATCACTGACGAACTGCGCTCTGGCCCAGGCGTACCCCGACGACGCAAACCGCGCTGGGACGCCGACCATCCGGGCTACAAGTGGGTCGCCCTGTCGAACACCACACTGGGCATGCTGGTCGTGACGATCAACGGCTCGATCCTGCTGATCTCATTGCCGGCGATCTTCCGGGGCTTGCACCTGAACCCGCTGGAGGCCGGAAATATCGGGTACCTGCTGTGGATGATCATGGGATATCTCCTGGTCACCGCCGTCTTCGTGGTCACCTTGGGACGGTTGGGCGACGCCGTTGGCCGGGTCCGGATGTACAACCTCGGCTTCGTCGTCTTCACCATCGCCTCGGTCCTGCTGGCGCTGACGCCCATCGACGGTGGCGGCGGCGCGCTCTGGATCATCGGCTGGCGGCTGGTCCAGGGCATCGGCGGGGCCATGCTGTTCGCCAACTCGACGGCGATCCTCACCGACGCCTTCCCGCAGCACCGACGCGGGACCGCGCTCGGGATCAATCAGATCGCCGCCATCGCCGGATCCTTCATCGGCTTGATCGTCGGCGGGGTGCTGTCGGAGGTCTCCTGGCGTGCCGTGTTCTGGGTCAGCGTGCCGATCGGGCTGGTCGGGACCATCTGGTCCTATCGATCACTGCACGAACTCGGAGACCGTCGTCCGTCCACGATCGATTGGTTCGGCAACGTGACCTTCGCGATCGGGCTGTCCAGCCTGCTCGCCGGCATCACCTACGGCATCCAGCCGTACCGCGAGCACGCCACCGGTTGGCTGAATCCATGGGTGTTGGCCGGGTTGATCGGCGGGGTGGCGCTGCTGGCCGCCTTCGTGGTGATCGAGCTGAACACCACGGAACCGATGTTCAACCTCGGCCTGTTCCGCAACCGGGCGTTCGCGCTCGGAAACCTGGCCGGGTTGCTCGCCTCGACCGGCCGAGGTGGTCTGCAGTTCATGTTGATCATCTGGTTGCAGGGGATTTGGCTGCCGCTGCACGGCTATGACTACGAGTCGACGCCGCTCTGGGCCGGCATCTACCTGCTCCCGCTCACCGTGGGCTTCCTGATCGCTGGGCCGGTCTCCGGATATCTGTCGGACCGGCACGGAGCCCGCCGGTTCGCTGCTGCCGGCATGCTCCTGACCGGGGCGACCTTCGTCGGCCTGCTGCTGATCCCGGTCAACTTCAGTTACTGGGAGTTCGCCGCCCTGGTGTTCCTGAACGGCGTCGGCTCGGGCATGTTCTCCTCACCCAACGCATCGATGATCATGAGCGCCGCACCGGCGGACCAGCGGGGCGCTGCGGCCGGGATGCGTGGCACCTTCTTCAACGCCGGCTCCTCGCTCTCGATCGGCATCTTCTTCTCCCTGATGGTCGCCGGGCTGGCCCGCAACCTGCCGCAGACTCTGGGCGCCGGGCTGCAGGCGCATTCGGTGCCGGCCGGGATCGCCGATCAGATCGCCGCCCTGCCCCCGGTCGGAAGCTTGTTCGCCTCGTTCCTCGGGTACAACCCGATCGGGGCACTGCTCGGGCCTAGCGGGGTGTTGCCCCGGCTACCTGCGGCAGACGCTGCCGACCTCACCGGTAAGACGTTCTTCCCGCAACTCGTCTCGGGGCCCTTCCATGACGGGCTCGTGGTGGTGTTCACCGCCGCTGCCCTGATGATGGTTATCGGAGCCATCGCCTCAATGCTGACCGGAGGGCCCGCCCGGGAGGAATCATGAAGACGCAACTGAGTGACGCGGAACGCCGAAGCCTGGAGCAGGGCCGTCCGGAGGCGGGCGACAGTGCCGCCCGGCTGTCGCTGGCCCTGGCTCGGCTGACCCGGGTGCTGCGGCGGGGCGGCGACCTGGCGGGGCTGGGGCCGGGCAGCATCTCCGCCCTCGCCACCCTGGTTCGCAGTGGCCCGATGCGGCTGGGGGACCTGGCGCTGCGCGAAGGTGTGGCTCCTCCTACCTTGACCCGGATCGTGGGCGCACTGGAGGAGTCCGGTTACGTCGTCCGGGCGCCCGACCCGGACGATCGCCGGGCCACCCGGGTGCAGGCCACCGACAGTGCGATCGAACTGGTGGCCGGCGTCGGGCTAGGCCGGGTGAGTCGGTTGCGGGACCGGATCGAGACCCTCGATGACGACGACCTGAGGGCCTTGCTTCGGGCCATCCCGGTGATCGAGGCGCTTGCTGCGGATGAGGGCTGAGCCCCGCCTGTGGTTTGCACTCTCGGGCCTCGAGTGCTAATCATTGAACTGGCACTCTCACCCTGAGAGTGACAGCTCTACTCTAAACTTGCACGGATCGGACCGGTGAGGACGACGTTCGGCGGGACAGGACCGCCGAGGGTTGCTCCGACCGTCGCGGGCACCGCCGATCCACCGCCCACCCGTACGTGGAGGGAACACCACACGATGGCCAAAATCATCGCGTTCGACGAGGAAGCCCGTCGCGGCCTCGAGCGAGGGATGAACATCCTTGCCGACGCCGTGAAGGTCACCCTCGGCCCGAAGGGTCGCAACGTCGTCCTGGAGAAGAAGTGGGGAGCCCCCACGATCACCAACGACGGTGTGTCCATCGCCAAGGAGATCGAGCTCGAGGATCCCTACGAGAAGATCGGTGCCGAACTCGTCAAGGAGGTCGCCAAGAAGACGGACGACGTCGCTGGCGACGGCACCACCACCGCCACCGTGCTCGCGCAGGCGCTGGTCCGTGAAGGCCTGCGTAACGTCGCGGCCGGGGCGAACCCGCTCGGCCTGAAGCGTGGCATCGAGAAGGCCGTCACCGCGGTCAGCGAAGAGCTTCTCTCACTCGCGCAGGAAGTCGAGACCAAGGAGCAGATCGCCGCAACGGCGTCCATCTCCGCGGCCGACCCGGCGATCGGTGAGCTCATCGCCGAGGCTATGGACAAGGTCGGCAAGGAAGGTGTCATCACCGTCGAGGAGAGCAACACCTTCGGGCTTGAGCTTGAGCTCACCGAGGGCATGCGCTTCGACAAGGGTTACATCTCCGGCTACTTCGTCACCGACCCGGAGCGGATGGAAGCGGTGATCGAGGACGCTTACGTCCTGATCGTCGAGTCCAAGATCTCTTCGGTGAAGGACCTGCTGCCGCTGCTGGAGAAGGTCATCCAGTCCGGCAAGCCGCTGGTCATCCTTGCTGAGGACGTCGACGGCGAGGCGCTTTCCACGCTGGTCGTCAACAAGATCCGTGGCACCTTCAAGTCGGTTGCCGTCAAGGCGCCCGGCTTCGGTGACCGCCGCAAGGCCATGCTGCAGGACATCGCCATCCTCACCGGTGGTCAGGTGATCTCCGAGACCGTTGGTCTGAAGCTGGAGACCGCCGGCCTGGAGCTGCTCGGCCGGGCCCGCAAGATCGTCGTCACCAAGGACGAGACGACCATCGTCGAGGGTTCCGGAGACGCCGACCAGATCGCCGGTCGGGTCAAGCAGATCCGCAACGAGATCGAGAACAGCGACTCCGACTACGACCGCGAGAAGCTGCAGGAGCGGCTGGCCAAGTTGGCCGGCGGCGTTGCCGTGATCAAGGCCGGAGCTGCCACCGAGGTGGAGCTCAAGGAGCGCAAGCACCGCATCGAGGACGCCGTCCGTAACGCCAAGGCGGCCGTCGAAGAGGGCATCGTCGCCGGTGGTGGCGTGGCTCTGCTGCAGGCCTCGATCAAGGCCTTCGAGAAGCTCGACCTGGTCGGCGACGAGGCGACCGGAGCGAACATCGTCCGGGTAGCTGTCGAGGCCCCGCTCAAGCAGATCGCGATCAACGCCGGTCTCGAAGGCGGAGTTGTGGCCGAGAAGGTTCGCAACCTGGAGTCCGGCTGGGGCCTGAACGCTGCGACCGGTGAGTACGTCGACCTGATCGCCGCGGGCATCATCGACCCGGCCAAGGTCACGCGCTCGGCGCTGCAGAACGCCGCCAGCATCGCGGCGCTCTTCCTCACCACCGAGGCGGTCATCGCCGACAAGCCGGAGAAGGCTGCGGCCCCGGCCGGCGGCGGCGCTCCGGACATGGGTGGCATGGACTTCTGATCTTCTGATCCGAAGTTCGACAGCTCGACCGCATCACCCCGCAGGGGCGGTTCTCCTTCACCGGAGGGCCGCCCCTGCGGAGTTTTTTCGGCGATCGTTAATTCGTGATCATTCCGGGCATGATCACGAGCAGTATCAGGGGAGACTTGGGGAGTGAGCGCTTCTGTTGCTGGGCTGCTCCTCGCCGCGGGGGCAGGGACGCGAATGGGTATGCCTAAAGGGCTGCTCCGGACGAAAGCCGGGACGCCCTGGGTGACCAGGGCAGTAGCGGCACTGGCGGCAGGTGGATGCGCGCCGATTCTGGCCGTCACCGGCGCCGAGGCCGAACATGTCCAAGCTCTGGTGCCGGCGCTCGCCGAGATCGTGGTGGCGGCGGACTGGAACGAGGGGATGGGCGCCTCGCTGCGAGCGGGGCTGCGCGCGCTGGAGCGGCAGGCGCCGACGGCTTCCGCGGTGATCATCACTCTGGTGGACACCCCGGGAGTGACCCCGGAGACCGTGGCCAGGTTGCAGCAACTGGCCCGGTCGGCCGGCCCCGGAGTGCTGGCCCGAGCCAGCTATCACGGCGTCCCCGGGCACCCGGTGCTGATCGGCAGATTGCACTGGACCGGTGTGATCGAGACCGTCGCCGGAGACGCTGGAGCCCGCGGCTACCTGGCCGAACACGACGTCGTCCTGGTCGAATCGGCGGACGTCGGTTCCGGTGCGGACATCGACACCCCAGAAGACCTGGATTGACGCCTTAGGCTGTGACAGTGACCAGCGAAACCGCAACGAGTTCGACCCCTGGCGCCCCGGACACCAGCAGGCTTTCCCCGCCGGCCCGCCGGGTGTTGATCACCGAGGTGACTGACCAGCCGATCGAGGTGAGCACGCACACCGCAGCAGTTGCGGGGGCGTCATCGGGGGCCGTGGTCAGCTTCGCCGGCGTGGTCCGGAACCATGACGGCGGCCGAGGCGTGGTCTCGATCGAGTACGTCGGGCATCCGACCGCAGCCACCGTGCTCGCCCGGGTGGTTGCCGAGGTGACGGCCGACAGTCAGGCCGAAGCGGTCGCTGTCTCGCACCGGGTGGGTCCGCTGGCGGTCGGTGACGCCGCACTGGTGGTAGCGGTCGCCGGGGTGCACCGCGCTGAGGCTTTCAGCACCGCAATGCGGCTGGTGGACGAGGTGAAACGGCAGCTACCGGTGTGGAAGCGGCAGGTCTTCCCGGA
>DATINJ010000319.1:0-20891 GCA_035474375.1 Kineosporiaceae bacterium
GGTCTCTGAACTGCAAAAGTGCTGGTGGGCCCGGCCGGACTCGAACCGACGACACCCGCGGTGTAAACGCGATGCTCTACCAACTGAGCTACAGGCCCCATGACTCTTACAAGGCGGCGAGCGCCTCCCGATATCCGGCCAGCGGCCGTGCCTCGCCCATCCCGTTGACAACGCTCCAGCGCAGCACGCCCGAGGTGTCTACCAGGAAGGTACCCCGAACCGGGGTGCCGGTGACGTCGTTGAAGACGCCGTACTCCTGCGAAACGGCACCGTGCGGCCAGAAGTCCGACAACAGTGGGAAGGGGAATTTCTCGCTGTCCGACCAGGCTCGGAGCGAGAACACCGCATCGCAGGAGATCGCCAGCACCTGAACGCTGTCGGCCTCGAAAACCGCAAGATTGTCACGGATCTCGCAGAGCTCGCCGGTGCAGATCCCGGAGAACGCGAATGGGTAGAACACGACGGCGACATTCTTCTCGCCGCGGAAGTCCGACAACTTCACCAGTTGCCCGTGCTCGTCCTTCAGCGCAAAGTCCGGGGCTTCCTGTCCGATTTCGAGCGCCATCGTGATCCTCTCTCCTGGCCCGCACGGCGTGCATACGGGCATGACAAGTCAAGCTTGCGCCGACCGCCGATGCAACGACGATCATGGTTCGCAACCAGTATCGACGCACCAAGATGCGGCCTACCTGGTTCTAGTCTGCCAGCCCCCGCCGGCCTACTGAGTCCCGGCTCAGTGGCGGCCGCTTTTTGGGGTAGCCAGCCGGGTACCGGTCCAGTCCTGACACACGCTGATCGTGCTCGTCGCGTGCAGTCCGGCTGTCGGTGCCGACTCCTCGATCTCGCTGTGCTCCACGTGACCATCGCGGCCCGCCTTGGGAGTGAGCAGCCAGATCACCCCGCCACTGGCGAGGTTGGGCAGCGCACTGATGAGCGAGTCGACCAGATCACCGTCACCGTCCCGCCACCAGTACAGGGCCGCGTCGACGACTTCCTGTGCATCCTCGTCGGCGAGTTCGTTCCCCGTCAGCGTCTCGATAGCAATCCGCAGCTCATCGTCCACGTCATCGTCGTACCCAAACTCCTGTACGACGTGACCGGGCTTCAGCCCAAGCCTCCCGGCCATGGATTGCTCAGCCGCGGGCTCCGCGGTCGCGCCCACCTCACTGACCTCCTCCGCTGCCTTCGCGCATTCGCGAGGCGGCCCCTGCGGCCCGAAGGCCGCACCGAATTCTCCCGGACTCGTTCCGGGTGCCGACCGATGATGGAACCATCACCTGGGCGGTCAGGCTAGTGGACTGCACACCCATAGTGCGGCGCAACCGTCCAGCGAACTGAAACGACGGACGGTTGGAAGCAAATAACCGGGGTTCCGGCGCCGGCGGCGAATGCACAGCCCAACCGTTGCCCGTCGACCTGCGATCCGGTCGACATTTGACGATGTCGTCCGGCCCGACACGCACTTATCTGGGGGGTAGATGTGACGTCGACGCAACACCGGTCCAAGATGTAACCAGGCCGTGCTGCGATCCAGCACGCCTGTCACTCAGTGCCACTTTCTACCACTTGTTTTTACGTCCCACACCCAGGAGGACCGACGTGGTCGGACGCGAGTCTGCAGGGCCGATCCTCAACGGCCTGCCGAGCCGGTTGCCGGATATCGATCCGGACGAGACCGCCGAATGGATCGCCTCGCTCGACCAGGCGATCGACGGGCAGGGCCGCAACCGGGCCCGCTACCTCATGCAGTCGCTGCTTCAGCGAGCTCGCGAGCGCGGGGTCGGGGTACCCAGCCTGATGGCTACGGATTATGTGAACACGATCCCGCCCGAGGCCGAGCCCTGGTTCCCCGGTGACGAAGACGCCGAGCGCACGGCCCGGCGCTGGCTGCGCTGGAACGCCGCGATCATGGTGCACCGGGCGCAGCGACCGGACGTCGGAGTCGGCGGGCACATCTCGTCGTACGCCTCGTCCGCGACGCTCTACGAAGTCGGCTTCAACCACTTCTTCCGGGGCAAGGACCACTCAGGCGGTGGCGACCAGGTGTTCATCCAGGGTCATGCCTCCCCAGGTGTCTACGCTCGGGCCTACCTCGAGGGCCGGCTCACCACCGACCAGCTCGACGGTTTCCGGCAGGAGAAGTCACATCCGGGTGGAGGCTTGTCCTCGTACCCGCACCCGCGGCTGATGCCCGACTTCTGGGAATTCCCCACGGTGTCGATGGGCCTTGGCCCGATGAACGCGATCTACCAGGCGCAGTTCAACAAGTACCTCCACGCCCGTGGCCTCAAGGACACCTCTGACCAGCACGTCTGGGCGTTCCTCGGGGACGGCGAGATGGACGAGCCGGAGAGCCGTGGCCTGCTTCAGGTGGCGGCCGGCGACGAGCTCGACAACCTGACCTTCGTCGTCAACTGCAATCTGCAGCGGCTCGACGGGCCGGTCCGAGGCAACGGCAAGATCATCCAGGAGCTGGAGGCGCACTTCCGCGGTGCCGGCTGGAACGTGATCAAGGCGGTCTGGGGCCGGGAGTGGGATCCGCTGCTCGCCGCCGACCGGGACAACACCCTGGTCAACCTGATGAACGTGACCCCGGACGGCGATTACCAGACCTTCCGGGCGGAGAACGGCGCGTACATCCGGGAGAACTTCTTCGGCCGCGACCCGCGGACGTTGAAGATGGTGTCAAAGATGTCCGACGAGGACATCTGGCAGCTCAAGCGCGGTGGCCACGACTACCGCAAGGTGTACGCGGCCTACCGGGCGGCGATGGAGCACACCGGCCAGCCCACGGTGATCCTGGCCAAGACGATCAAGGGTTACGGCCTGGGCACGCACTTCGCCGGGCGCAATGCGACCCACCAGATGAAGAAGCTCACGCTGGACGATCTCAAGGTCTTCCGGGACAGCCTCCGGATCCCGATCACCGATGCGCAGCTCGAGGAGAACCCGTACCTCCCGCCGTATTACCACCCGGGCGAGGACGACGAGATCCTCTCGTACATCCGCGACCGGCGGCGCAAGCTCGGTGGCCCGCTGCCGCAGCGCCGGGTGAATGCCGGCACGCTGAAGCTGCCGTCGGACACCGCCTATGACGGGGCCAACCGCGGCTCCGGCAAGCAGCAGATCGCCACCACCATGGCGTTCGTCCGGATCCTGCGTGACCTGATGCGGGACAAGGACTTCGGGCCGCGAGTGGTACCGATCATCCCGGACGAGGCGCGGACCTTCGGGATGGACTCGTTCTTCCCGACCGCGAAGATCTACAACCCGCACGGTCAGCAGTACACCTCGGTGGACCGCGAGCTGATGCTCACCTACACCGAGTCGACCAGCGGGCAGATCCTGCACGTCGGGATCAACGAGGCCGGATCGGTGGCCGCCTTCACGGCCGCCGGGACGTCGTACGCCACGCACGGCGAGCCGATGGTGCCGGTCTACATCTTCTACTCGATGTTCGGCTTCCAGCGGACCGGTGACGGCCTGTGGGCGGCGGCCGACCAGATGAGCCGTGGCTTCCTGATCGGCGCGACCGCCGGCCGGACGACGTTGACCGGGGAAGGCCTGCAGCACGCTGACGGGCACTCGCCACTGCTGGCCTCCACCAACCCGGCAGCGGTGATCTACGACCCGGCCTACGCGTACGAGATCGGCCTGATCATGAAGGACGGGTTGCGCCGGATGTACGGCGAGAACCCGGAGGACGTCTTCTACTACCTGACCGTCTACAACGAGCCGAACGTGCAGCCGAAGGCACCGGAGAACCTCGACGTCGAGGGCGTGCTGAAGGGCATCTACAAGCTCGCCCCTGCTCCTGGGGAAGGCGACTCTGCTGATCAACGGGGCCCGCGCACTCAGCTGCTCGCGTCCGGCGTGGCGGTGCCGTGGATCCTGGAGGCCCAGCAACTGCTGGCCGCGGACTGGGGCGTGCAGGCGGATGTCTGGAGCGTCACCAGCTGGACCGAACTGCGTCGGGACGCGATGGCGGCCGACGACCAGGCGTTCCGGCACCCGGAGCAGGAGCCTCGGGTTCCGTTCGTCACCTCGGCGCTGGCCGATGCTCAGGGCCCGGTGGTAGCGGTGACGGACTACATGCGGGCCGTCCCCGACCAGATCCGGCAGTGGGTGCCGCAGGAGTTCGTCTCCCTCGGCGCCGACGGCTTCGGGATCTCTGACACCCGACCGGCCACCCGACGGTACTTCGGCATCGACGGACCCTCCGTGGTGATCAGGGCGCTGGAGTTGCTCGCCGCTCGCGGTGAGGTGGCGTCCGACGTCCCGCAGCGGGCGGTGGAGAAGTACAACCTGCTCGACGTCCGGGCCGGTACCACCGGCAACGCCGGCGGCGAGAGCTAGTCACGAAACCCAGAACGGCCCCGACCCCCTCGCGAGGGTCGGGGCCGTTCTGCGCTCAGCTCAGTGCTTGGTGACCCATCTGATGCGAACCCTGATCCCGGACATCGACTCCGACCGCCGGGAACGACCCGGTATTGGTCCGGCGGTTCGCCGCGGCCTGGTCGGCCTTGGCGATCCGGACCTCCAGTTCCCGGCGCAGTCGTTCGACGCCCTCCTGGTCCGGGTGTGCCGCCATCGCGTCCAGATGGCGGCGAGCCTCACCGGGACGGTCGGACTCGATCGAGGACTCGATCAGCTGCCGACCGGCCTCCACGACGTGCTCTCGCGGGCGCCAGTGCCCGACGCCGAGGTTCAGGGCGTCCACCGAGTGCCCGGCCTCCCGGAGCATCAGCAGTCCCTGTGCCAGCGCCTCCCCGGTGGGATCGCGATCGGCCGCGGTCGCGAGCCTGCGCAGGGCCACCTCGCGGTCGTCGTCAATCGACAGCCGGGCGAGTTGGATCAGCGGGTACCAGGCTCGGGGCGAATGCGCGATCTCCTCGGCCAGTGCCCAGACCGCGTCGTCGGCCTCGCGCTGCGGATCACCCGCATCGTGCCCCTCAGCCGCTCGGGAGCGGACGATCTTGGCCAACCGGTCGAACGCAGCGACGTCGTTCGGGTCTTCGCCCAGCCGTACCCGGAGGGCTTCTTCCTCGGTGCGGTCCTCGGTGAAGACCGCCTCGCCCCCGCCTCCGGCCTCATCGTCCGTAGAGCGTCGCGTCAGTCGATCCAGCGCTCCCATATCGCCCCTTTCGGCAATGGGTGGTGCAGTGTCAAGATGCGGTCCGGACCAGGCTCAGGGTGGTCTTGAGCCGACTCGACAGTAACGCCTGACCGAACACCGGGCGAGTGCCAGCGTCACCCGTGTGACTGTTTTAGCAGGTGGATGGCCATCTCCGGAGGTCTAAGCTCACCTACGTGGCCGCCCTCGAAGACCCCACCGTGGCGAATCTGCACCGCGCCCGGGGGGCGCTTGCGGCCCAAGCGGTTCGTCGCTTGGAAGAGGATTTGCCCTGGTATCGGGCGATGACGGCCCAGGATCGCTCCTGGGTGGGCCTGGTCGCCCACGCCGGCGTGTCCGCGTTCATCTCCTGGTTCAGCGAGCCGGCGGGCGCCGTAAAGATCACCGCGGACGTGTTCGGCACCGCCCCCCGCGAGCTGACCCGGTCGATCTCGCTGCGGCAGACCCTGGAAATGGTCCGTGCCATGGTCGACTCGGTAGAGGAGCAGACCGCCGAGATCGCCGCCCCGGGCGCCGAGCAGCGACTGCGGGAGGCGGTGTTGCGTTACTCCCGGGACGTCGCCTTCGCCGCGGCCGAGGTGTATGCCCGCGCGGCCGAGTCCCGGGGCGCCTGGGATGCCCGCCTTGAGGCGCTGGTCGTGGACGGCGTGCTGCGCGGTGCGGACGTCGACGACCTGCGCTCCCGGGCGGCGGCCCTGAGCTGGGGCGAGGCGGTCAAGGTCGTCGTGATCGCCGGGTTGACCCCGGCCGCGCCGGTCGAGGAGGTACTCGCCGGGCTCCGCCGGAGCACCCGCTCCGCCGGGGGCGACCTGCTGGTCGGCGTCCAGGGCGACCGGCTGGTGGTGATCCTCGGGCACGACACCGATCCAGCCGACCTGGTCGGCGACCTGCTGGCGCACCTCGGACCTGGGCCGGTGGTGGTCGGCCCGGTGGTCGACGGGCTGATGGCGGCCGGCGAATCGGCCCGAGCGGCGCTGTCCGGGCTGAGCGCGGTCCGCGGCTGGCCGAGCGCGCCGCGACCGGTCCGGGCCGACGACCTGCTCCCGGAGCGGCTGATGATCGGAGACACGGCCGCCCGGAGGGCACTGATCGAGGAGGCTTACCGGCCGCTCGCCGAGGGTCCGGTGCACCTGCTGGAGACCGTCTGGGCCTACCTGGAACTCGGTGGATCGCTCGAAGGAGCGGCCCGTGCGCTCTTCGTCCACCCGAACACCGTGCGCTATCGGCTGCGCAGAGTGAGCGACATCACTAGGTGGGACCCTACTGATTCGCGCGAGGCCTTCATTCTGAAAATGGCCATCGTTGCAGGTCGGCTCAGTGATGGGGCAAGCTAGCCGGAAACACCGAAGGGCGCTTTTGTAGGAAACCTCCAATCAGAAGCCGAAAGCTTGGTGCACTGCACGCCGTCCGTCAGAGCGCGTTGGGGCACAGGGTGAAGGTGTGCTCGTCATCGTCGCCCCCGGACAGGGCTCTCAGACTCCAGGATTCCTCCAGCCGTGGCTGGAGCTTCCTGGGGTAGCCGACCGTCTTGCCTGGCTCTCCACCGTGGCAGGGCTCGACTTGATCGAGCACGGCACCACGTCGAGCGCCGAGACCATCAGGGACACCGCAGTGGCCCAGCCACTGATCGTGGCCGCCGGCCTGGTGTCGCTGCTCGAACTGTTCCCGCACCCCTCGGACGCCTTCGGAATCGTCGGGGCCGGCGCCGGTCACTCGGTAGGGGAAATCACCGCGGCCGCTGCGGCCGGGGTGCTCACTGCCGAGCAGGCGATGGTGCTGGTCCGCGAGCGGGGTCGGGCGATGGCCACGGCCTCCGCGATCGAGCCCACCGGGATGAGCGCCGTCCTCGGTGGTGATCCCGACGAGGTCACCGCCGCGTTGGCGAAGCACGACCTGGTGGCCGCGAACGTCAACGGCGCCGGGCAGGTGGTGGCCGCCGGACGGCTCGATGATCTGGCGGCGCTGAGCGCCGCGGCACCGACCCGGGCCCGGGTGATCCCGCTCAAGGTGGCCGGGGCCTTCCACACCACGTTCATGGCACCGGCCGTCGCCACGCTGGCCAAGCACGCTCGGGCGATCTACACCCACGATCCTCGGGTCCGGCTGGTCTCCAACGCCGACGGCACCGTCGTCCTGGACGGCCAGGAAGTGCTACGTCGGATCGTCGGTCAGGTCAGCAACCCGGTGCGCTGGGATCTCTGCATGGAGGCGTTCCGCGATCTGGGCGTCACCGGGCTGATCGAGATCCCGCCGGCCGGGACCTTGGCCGGGCTGGCCAAACGAGCCCTGCCCGGGGTCGAGATCCTCGCCCTGAAGACTCCGAACGATCTGCCGGCTGCCCGCGAGCTGATCCGCGAGCACGGCACCCCCGGCCAGCCTCTGCTGCGAGTGCAACCGGCGGTGACCTCATGAGCCCGATCACCGCGTCAACCGGCGCCGAATACGCCCGGATCCTGTCGGTGGGCAGCCACCGGCCGGAGCGGGTGGTGCTGAACGAGGAACTGGTGGAGGCGATCGACTCCTCGGACACCTGGATCCGGGATCGCTCCGGGATCATCAGCCGGCGCTTCGCCGCCGCCGGTGAGACCGTGGTCGACCTCGGCGTGCCGGCCGCCCTGCAGGCGATTGAGCGCGCCGGGCTGGTCCCGGCGGACATCGACACCATCGTGGTGGCGACCATCACCCACGACATGCAGACGCCATCCGCAGCGGCAATGCTCGCGCACCGGATCGACGCCCCTCGGGCGGCGACGATGGACGTCTCCACCGCGTGCGCCGGGTTCACCTACGCCATCAGCCTGGCCAGCGACATGGTCCGGGGCGGCTCGGCCCGCAACGTCCTGGTGGTCGGGACAGAGACGATGAGTAACATCATCGATCCGACCGACCGGGGCACGGCGTTCATCTTCGGCGACGGCGCCGGAGCGGCCGTGATCGGCCCGAGCAGCACCCCGGCTATCGGCCCCACCATCTGGGGATCGGACGCCACCCAATGGGAGGCGATCCGTTCCGACCACTCCTGGTCGCAGTACCGTGACGGGGCCAGCTGGCCGATGATGCGGATGGCCGGGCCCAAGGTGTTCCGCTGGGCGATCTGGGAGATGGCCCCGGTCGCGCAGAAAGCGATTGACGCCGCCGGGATCGAGATCGGCGATCTGGCCGCATTCATCCCGCACCAAGCGAACATGCGGATCATCAACCAGATGGCCAAACAGCTGCGATTGCCTGAGCATGTGGTGATCGCCCGAGACATCGCCGAGGCCGGCAACACGTCTGGCGCCTCGATCCCGATGGCGATGGCCCGGCTGCTGGACGAAGGTCAGGTCGCCAGCGGCGGCTTGGCGCTACTGATCGGATTCGGCGCCGGCTTGAGCTACGCCGCTCAGGTCGTCGAACTCCCCTGAACTGTTCCACCGCACATACCAACGGACGACATCAACCAGAAGGAGCTCACCATGCCCGCGTACACCCAGGAAGAAATCCTCGCCGGACTCGCCGAATTGGTTGCCGAGGAGACCGGCCTGCCGGAGGCCGACGTGCAGCCCGGGAAGTCCTTCGTCGACGACCTCGACATCGACTCGCTGTCAATGATGACGATCGTCGTCAACGCGCAGGACAAGTTCAACGTCGAGATCCCGGACGAGGCTGTCACCGACCTCAAGACCGTCGCGGACGCCGTCGCCTACATCACCAAAGCGCAGAACGACGCCGCAGCCGTCTGATAGCCCGATCGCACCGTGCGTCGGGACCGGCTGAACCAATGAAGGGTAGATGAAGGGGCAGATGAACACGCAGATCGCAGTCACCGGGCTGGGGGCAACCACCCCCTTGGGCGGTGATGTCACCACGACGTGGGACGGAGCACTGGCCGGTCGGTCCGGCACCTCCCCCCTCGACCCGGCCTGGCTGGAGCGATACGCGCTGCCAGTGACCTTCGCCTGCCGTCTGGCCGTCCCGATGACCGAGGTACTGACCCGGCAGGAAATCAAGCGGAACGACCCCAGCGGGCAGTACGCGCTGGTGGCGGCCCGGGAGGCGTGGGCACACGCCGGGGCACCGGAGGTCGATCCGGAGCGGCTCGCGGTCAGCATGGCCTCCGGCATCGGCGGGGTCTGGACCCTGCTGGAGTCCTACGACACGCTGAACGAGAAGGGTCCGCGACGGATCCTGCCGCTCACCGTGCCGATGCTGATGCCGAACGGGCCGGCCGCCGCGGTCGGGATCGAGTTCGGTGCCCGAGCCGGGGTGCACACTCCGGTCTCGGCCTGCGCGTCCGGGGCCGAAGCGCTGGCGCAGGCGATCCAGCTGATCCGTCGCGGGCTGGCGGACGTGGTGATCGCCGGCGGTACCGAGGCGGCGATCCATCCACTGCCGATCTCCGGTTTCGCCGCGATGCACGCGCTGTCCACCCGGAACGCCGACCCGCAGGCGGCGTCCCGGCCGTACGACGTCGATCGCGACGGTTTCGTGCTCGGTGAAGGTGCGGCCGCGCTGGTGCTGGAGTCACTGGAGCACGCTCGGGCCCGTGGCGCCACCGTGCACGCGATCCTGGCAGGTGCCGGGATCACCTCCGACGGCTACCACATCGCCGCCCCGGAGCCCGAGGGGAAGGGCGCCAGCCGGGCGATCACCGCCGCCCTCAAGGACTCCGACCTCTCACCACGCGACATCGTGCACCTGAACGCGCACGCCACCTCGACCCCGGTCGGCGATATCGCCGAGGCGGCGGCCATCAAGGTCGCCTTCGGGGACGCGATCGACCAGGTCGCGGTCTCCGGTACCAAGTCGATGACCGGGCACCTGCTCGGTGCGGCCGGTGCCTTGGAGGCGGTGTTCACCGTGCTCGCCGTCCGGGACGGAATCGCACCTCCGACCATCAACCTGGACAGCCTCGACCCTGCGATCACGCTCGACGTGATCGGCAAGGATCCGCGGACCCTGTCGTCCGGGCCTCGAGCCGCCATCAGCAATGCCTTCGGTTTCGGCGGCCACAACGTAGCCCTGGTGTTCAAGAGCGCCGAGTAACAACAGCGCCGCAAAATGGCGGTGATCATGCACGGTTGCCCGGGCAACTGTGCATGATCACCGCCATTTTGCGGGCGGTCGGGTCAGCCGACCCGGTGCAGCCAGCGGACGGGTGCGCCGTCACCGGCGTAGCGGAAGGGCTCCAGTTCGTCGTCCCAGGCGCGGCCCAGCGCGAGATGCAGTTCCCGGAGCATTTGGCCGGGCTCGTTGTGACCGACTTCGAGCGCGGCCCGGATCCGGTCCTCGGGCACCATCACGTTGCCGTGCACATCCGTGACGGCATAGAAGATCCCCAACTCTGGGGTGTGGCTCCAGCGCCCACCATCGACGCCGGCGCTCGGCTCCTCGGTCACCTCGAAGCGCAAGTGTGCCCATCCGCGCAAAGCGGAGGTAAGGCGGGCACCCATACCCTGCGCCGCCTGCCAGGACAGCTCCGTCCGGTAAAGCCCAGGAGCCGCTGGCTGCTCGATCCAGTCCAGCGACAAACGCAACCCGAGCACACCACCCGCAGCCCACTCGACATGCGGGCACAGCGCGCTGGGCGCGGAATGCACGAACAACACGCCACGCGTGATGGCACCCGACATCTGGCCCTCCTCGACCGGTTTGAGGTTCGTCTTCCCCAACGACCTCAACCAGCGAGCGACCTGCGAGCACGTCTGCACACGGACGTGTATCGGGGATCATTGTGCCCGAGCGACCGGCCTGTCGCCAGGGCAGCGCATCACCCGATCACCCGAGTCGGCCGGCCGCGGCCCGGAAAACCGGGACGTACCGCAGCGGGGAAACGCTTTCCGAATCGGACCGATCGGCCTCTCGGGCACGAATCGCCTCGATCGAGGCTCAAGCGACAGTATGGAAAAACCGCTCCTGGGCGCGCAAGGTAACGCAGATCACGTGGCTGCATCTGGGAACCGGAAGCCGCGAACTCGAAAAAGTCTGACCTGGACACAGATTCTGACCGCAGCAGGCTTCACATAGGGTCTGTTCAGGTGGCTCACGTCCGTGCAGCCCCGGAACACCCCGGCCCGACGGCCGGGTCGATCGGCGAGGAGGCCGCAAGCAATGGCGGAGCGGGTTCGAGGAGTGGTGGCCCTCAGCAAGGGCGCACCGGTGACGGTCGAGACGATTCTGGTTCCGGATCCCGGTCCGGGCGAGGCGGTTGTGAAGGTCCAGGCCTGCGGGGTCTGCCACACGGACCTGCATTATCGGGAGGGCGGCATCAATGACGCGTTCCCGTTCCTGCTCGGTCATGAGGCCGCCGGGATCGTGGAGAAGGTCGGCGAGGGCGTCACCGACGTCGTCCCGGGCGACTTCGTCATTCTCAACTGGCGAGCGGTCTGCGGCGATTGCCGGGCATGTCGCCGCGGTCGTCCCCAGTACTGCTTCAACACCCACAACGCCGCCCAGCCGATGACGCTGGAAGACGGCACGCCGCTGTCTCCGGCTCTCGGCATCGGCGCGTTCATCGAGAAGACCTTGGTCCACGCCGGCCAGTGCACCAAGGTCGATCCGGCGGTGCGGCCGGAGGTCGCCGGGTTGCTCGGCTGCGGCGTGATGGCCGGCCTCGGTGCCGCCCTGAACACCGGCAACGTGGGCCGGGACGACACGATCGCGGTGATCGGCTGTGGCGGCGTAGGTAACGCCGCGATCGCCGGGGCCCGACTGGTCGGTGCCCGGACCATCATCGCGGTCGACGTCGACCCGAGGAAGCTGGAGTGGGCCAAGGACTTCGGTGCCACCCACACGGTCAACTCCCGCGAGGTGGACGCGGTCGCCGCGATCCAGGAACTGACCGGTGGCTTCGGTGCGGACGTCGTGGTCGACGCCGTCGGCCGCCCGGAGACCTACAAGCAGGCGTTCTACGCCCGCGACCTGGCCGGCACCGTCGTCCTGGTCGGCGTCCCGGACCCGACGATGACCCTCGAACTGCCGCTGATCGACGTTTTCGGCCGCGGTGGTTCGCTCAAGTCGGCCTGGTACGGCGACTGCCTGCCGTCGCGGGACTTCCCCACCATGGTGGACCTGCACCTGCAGGGCCGGCTCCCGCTGGAACGGTTCGTCACCGAGACGATTGGATTGGACGACGTGGAAGCGGCGTTCACCAAGATGCATTCCGGTGAAGTGCTGCGCTCGGTGGTGCTGCTGTGAGTGGCGAATCGGCCACGGCCAAGCCAAGAATCGACAAACTGGTCACCAGCGGGACGTTCTCGCTGGACGGGCAGGATTTCGACGTCGACAACAATGTCTGGCTGATCGGTGACGACAGCGAGGTATTCGTGGTGGACGCCGCGCATGACGCGGCAGCGATCCGGGCGGCGATCGGCGACCGCCGACTGCTCGGTGTGATCAGCACGCATGGGCACAACGATCACATCAACGCCGCCGTCGAGGTGGCCGGCTCAGCTCAGCCGGCCGCCCCGATCTACCTGCACCCGGCCGACCTGATGTTGTGGGACGTGGTGCATCCGGAGGTCAGGCCGGAACCGCTGAGCGACGGGCAGACCCTGGCCGTGGCCGGGCTGACGCTCACCGTGCTGCACACGCCCGGCCACTCCCCCGGCGCCGTCTGCCTGCACGTGCCGGAATTGGCCACCCTGCTCAGCGGGGACACCCTGTTCTGCGGCGGGCCGGGCGCTACCGGCCGCTCGTACAGCAGCTTCCCGACGATCCTGGAGTCGATTCGCACCCGGCTGCTCGAGCTACCGGCGGCCACCACGGTGCTGACCGGACACGGCGACTCGACGACCATCGGCGACGAGGCAAGCGGGTACGACGACTGGGTAACCCGAGGCCACTGAGCTCTCGGCCGCTCTCGGGACGCTGAGCCCCGGCCAAATTCCGGGTGCTCGGTGGCACCGACAAGATCGCCAGTTTGCGCCCACTGACGTGCCGTGGCGCGGCCCAACAGTGGGCGCAACTGGCGATCACGACGTTCGAAGATCGTCCGGGTACGGACGGGCCGGAGTCACCGGCGCGGCGATCGGGCAGCGGTTACAGCGCGTCGACGCCGCGTTCCTTGGTACGCACCCGAACGACGTCGTCCACCGGGGTCACCCAGATCTTGCCGTCACCGATTTTCCCGGTGGATGCTCCCTCGGTGATCACCGTGATCACTCGCTCGAGATCGGCGTCGTCCACCAGGACCTCGATCCGGAGCTTCGGGATGAAGTCGACCGCGTACTCAGCACCCCGGTAAACCTCGGTGTGGCCACGTTGGCGACCGAAGCCGCGCGTCTCGCTGACCGTCAGACCGGCGACCCCGGCGTCCTGCAGGCCCTGCTTGATGACGTCCAGGCGGTGTGGTTTGACGATCGCGGTGACCAGCTTCATTGGATAAATCTACCGCGACTTACCGGCAATTGATCAACCCTGAACCGGTGAACCTTCCCCGATCCGGCACCCTCAGCGGCGCGAGGTGCCCCCTGCCCGACCGGCCCCGCCGGAAGGGAACACCGGTGGATGCCGACCGATCGGGCCGGCCGGGGTCGGCCAGTTGCCCCGGGCACCGGCGATGGTGCCGGGTTGCGGGACGGCGGCCACCGGACCCCACGCGGTCTCCCGAACCACCGTCACCCTCCCCAGATCCGGACCCGCGACCACCTCGGATACCGGAATCGGCTGCTCCATCAGCAGATTCGCGGTGCCGACCAGAGCACCACGAAGATCCGCCGGGACCAGCCCGTCGAACCTGCCGGCCAGCCCACGGCAAACCGCCGCCGCCAGCAGGTATCCGGTGGCGTGATCGAGCGCCTGAGCCGGCAGCGGTACCGGGCGATCGGAGCCGACCGCAGCCCCGCCGGCGGCCGCGATCCCGCAGCTGAACTGGACCAGGCTGTCGAACCCGCGGCGCCCCTGCCAGGGCCCGGCCCAGCCGTAGGCATCGACCGCCGCGATACCCAGTCCAGGGTTGATCCGGCGCAGGGCGCGGTCGGAGAACCCCAGCCCGGCCAGCGCGCCGGGGCGCAGGCCGTGCACGATCACATCCGCCGCACCGACCAGCTCGACAAACCGACCCCGTCCGCTATCGTCACGCAAATCAATTGCCGTGCAGTACTTTCCGACAGTGGTCTCGGGAAGCAGGGCCGGCACCTCGACGAACCCGGGAGGATCGACCCGGAGCACCTCGGCGCCCCAGGCGGCCAAGGTCCGGGTGCAAATCGGGCCGGCGATCACCCGAGTCAGATCCAGCACCCGGATCCCGGCCAGCGGGCCACCGGCATTCGCTGCCCAGCCGGTCCCCGGTGGCCGTCCAGCACCCGGTTTCGGCAGCGCACGGTCGATCTGCGTCGAGCGCCGCTCCAGCCGGATCCCCGGTTGGCCGCCCGCGACGGTGCCGTGCGGATGGGCCGCCCACGCCTGCTGGGTGTGCAGCACGGCGGCGCAACCACCGGCGGCCACCACCTGCCGCTCCAGGTCCTGCGCGGCGAACTCGACGACCCTCCGGGCCACCTGCTCGCGATCCAGGTCAGCGACGTCCTTGAGGCCAAGTGCCCGGAGCGCGGCGGCCCGGTGGTAGGCATAGTTGGTGTGCAAGCGGATCCAGCCGTCCGCGGCCCGGTAGTCACCGGCGATCGGATCCCAGACCGGCGGCATTTCCCAGCCCACCGGCCGAATCAGCGCCTCGGAGCGGAACGCGGCCGCCGCGTCGAACCGGTCGATGACCACCTCCGGAACCCCGGTCCAGAGCCGCCGAGCACCGAGTTCGGCGACGGCCAGCGTGGCGGCCGCGACGGACGCGGTGGCCAGCGCTCCGACGTCGTACACCGCAGGTAACAGCCCGTTCGGACCGGTGATCCGGACCCGTTCGATCAGCCCGGGTTCGCCGTCCAGCGCGGCCCAGATCCGGCGCAGCCAACCCAACGCCGCCTCCGGCGATGCCTTCGCCGTCCGGTCGTTCGATCCCACCATCCCCGGTTCACCTCATCGGTTCCGCACGGTTGCCAGGGTGGACACACCCATCACGCACCCCACACACTGAATCATGGCCCAGACAGTGACCCCGCTTCCGTCGATCGGTGATGTCGTCCCCGGTCGCGACGTTGCCGGACGCGAGTTACGGATCAGCGGGCACCCGGAGTCCGACCGAGTCGTGCTGAGCATCTGGCAGGACGGTCGTTGCCAGGCCACCGTCCGACTCGCCCGCGCCGATGTGCCCGAGGTGACCAGAGCGCTGGTGGCAGGCTTGGTCCCGACCCCACAGCGCCGCCCGGAGGGCCGAGGAGACGCGACCGGAACCGTGCACCAGTTGCACCCGGGCGCGAGCGCCACACCGGACACGAGCCTCGGCGGAGCGCTACGCGAGGCAGCCGATCGGATCGCCACCACCGTCGCGGTCCGCCTCCGGAAGTTCCGGTCTCCTAGCTGAGTTCGGACCACCAGGCGAGTGCCGTTCGCGTGCCGGGCGCCACTTCGGTAAACCCGCCATCGTGCACCGCCACCGGCGCCACCTTCGTCAACTGGGACCAGCTTGCCGGTTCCGGGGTCAGCACCCGCACCGCCCACCCGCTGTCCTGCCAGGCCTGCAGCGCTGCGGCCGGCATCCCGCGCAGCGCCAGCTGGGCGGCGTGACCGCTCTGGGCCGCCGCTTTGCCGGTCGTCATCGGGCTCAGCGGGGTGAGCGCAATGCTCAGCGCACCCGGTTCGGCCGCCGAGGGCTCCCCGCGCTCGGGCTGATCCGTCCCTCCGACCTGGAGTTTCGCCAGCGCCGGCGGTACCTGATCGGTCGGTCCGGGGACGAAGGCTCGCACGCAGGTGTCGCGCCGCAACACCGAGACGCCGGGCAGTTCCTGGACCTCGGTGAAGCGCACGCCGCGCCCGCGGCGGACCACTTTCCGGATCGGCCCGGACTCCCAGTGCCGAACCCGCTTGGCCCACTCGCCGTCCGGTTCGGTGCTCCTCGGGTCGGTCAGCAGCAGCACCACCGCGGCCGCGGCGGCCTCGCAAACGGCAAGATGGGACGGCCGATCGGGCCGGTCGTCACGGAGCGCGAGTTGCATCGCCCACGGCGCCGCCGAGGCCCACACCTCGACCTGCTCGACGTTCACAAATCATCTACTTCCCGGTCGATACGGCTCTCGGGCGACAGCGCGCCTACCCGAACACTTGTCCGGGTTGTGATATTCAGATCCCCATCATGGATGGTTCCACGCACCGGCTCTTCGCCGCCTCCGTCAGTCTGGCGGTCTCGACTGCCGCCGGCAGCCCCGCCTGGCAAGGCGCGGCGGCCGCGCTGATCGCCACCGCGACCTCGGCCGGCTGGACCAGCCCGGACGCCGACCAGTCCTGGCTGCGCTGGGTCCCTGGTGGGCACCGAGGTTTCACACACTGGTGGGGAATCCCGGCGCTGCTCGCGGTCGGCACCCTGGTCTTCATCCCACCCGAGGCCAGCTGGGCACTGTGGGCGTTGCTCCTCGGCTGGGGTTCGCACTTGGTCGGTGACTTCATCTTCGGCGAGCGACCGGCCGGCATCCCGATGGCCCCCTGGTGGGCTTACGCCGGGCTGGGTTTCAACTCCGGTGGCGCGCTCGAGCGGACCCTGCGCTGGGCCTGGCCGGTGGTTCTGGCCGGCCAGGTGCTGGTCTACCGAGGCTACGACATCGTGCCCTGGGGGTGAGCGGCACCGCCGTTCACCCTGTCACTCGCGCTACTACCCGTGACCCGGCGTTCTCATGCCAGAGTTCCCCCATGCAAAACCGCTCCTACCCCATGCCGGGCCGCTACCGCTTTTCCCGGCCGCTGATCGTGGCGCTCACCATCAGCGCGCTCGCTGGATGCTCGGGTAGCGACGGTGGCTCAGCCACCTCGGCCGAATCGAGTGCCCTGCTGGCCGCGGCACGCACCACCCTGGACCAGACGAGCACCCTGCACTTCTCCCTGACCAGCGCCGATGTGCCGCAAACCGGAACCGTACTGGAATCTGGTCAGGGCGTGGTGGCACGGCCGAAATCGTTCCAGGGCCAGCTCGGGGTGTCGCAGAACGGCACCAAGGTGTCCATCGATCTGGTGTCGACCAACGGCAAGGTCTACGCCAAGTTGCCGTTCTCCGACGCGTTCCAGGTGGTCAACCCGGCCGACTTCGGGCTCAGCGATCCGGCCAACCTGATCGACCCCGCGACCGGGATCTCCCGGATGTTCGGCGAGCTGACCGACATCACCAGCAAGGGTGAACAGCGGCTCGGGAGCGACGTCGTCACCGAGCTCGACGGCTCGCTGCCCGGGTCGCTGGTCGACGAGCTGCTCACCAGCGCCAACCCGGCAAAGCCGGTGAAGGCCAAGCTGTACGTCACCCAGTCGACCAAGCAGCTTCGCCGTGTCGTCCTGACCGGGCCCTTCTTCGACAAGGCCAAGGACAGCACCTTCAACCTGGTGCTGGACAAGTACGGCGACCCGGTGACCATCACCGCACCCACCACCTCGTAGCCGTCATGTCGCTCCCGTTGACGTCCACCGTCGGGTCCATCCTTCCCGGGCGGCGCCGGACTCTGGCCTTCGCCTCGATCGCGGTGCTGCTCGCGGCGGCGGACACCTACGTCGTCGTGCTCGCGCTCCCGGACATGATGCTGGGCGTCGGGCTGGGCATCGACGAACTGCAACGCGCCACCCCGATCATCAGCGCTTTCCTGCTCGGGTACGTCGTCACGCTGCCGTTGATCGGTCGGCTCGCCGATCTGCGGGGTTGCCGCGCGGCGCTGATCGGCTGCCTGCTGATCTTCGGCCTCGGCTGTCTGATCACCGCCGCCGCCACCGACCTCGGCACCCTGGTGACCGGCCGCGCCCTGCAGGGGGTGGGCGGTGGCGGTCTGGTCCCGGCCACGCTCGCGCTGGTGGCCGAGACCTGGCCGGTCGAGCGACGTGGGCTGCCGCTCGGGGTGGTCGGCGCGGTGCAGGAGACCGGCGCCACGCTGGGCCCGCTGTTCGGCGCCGGCGTGCTTGCGGTTTCCGGTTGGCGGGCGATTTTCTGGGCGAACCTGGCCGGTGCCGCCGTCCTCTGGCTGGGGCTGAAGCTGACCCCGGCTGGGCGAACCGGCGGGGAGGATTCACCACCGACCCCCGGGCTGGGGAGCGATCCCACTGCGGTGAATCCTCCCGCGCGGCACAGCATCCCCGTCCGGAGTCGCCTGGGTTGGGCAATCGGCGGGCTCGGCGTTCTTGCTTTGACGCTGTTTCTCCTTGCCCCGCAGTCCTTGGTCACCGGTATCACCACCGGCCGGGCCTGGATCCCGCTGGTGGAAGGGCATCACTGGAGTGCGCCGCTGGCCGTGCTCGCCCTCGCGCTCGCGGGGCTCGGGCTGGTCCTCGGTCTCGCCGGGGCCGCGCTCGGTGACCTGGTCACGCAGGTGGACGTCGTCGGGGCGCTGCTGCTGGCCGGGACCCTGGCTGGGCTGGTGCTCGCGTTCGCGACGGCAGACCCGCAGATCAGCGTCGTCTCCGCGCACGCACCCCTGCTGTTGTTCGGATCTGCCCTGGGCGCGGTCGGTTTCGTGGTCCGACAGCGCACGACCCGGATGCCACTGATCCCGGTTGGCACCTTGCGGCAGCGCGCGGCCTGGGCCGCCCTGGTGGTGAATCTGCTGATCGGGGCCGCCCTGGTGGCGGCCCTGGTGGACGTGCCGGTGTTTGCTCGGAGCACCTCGCAGCACGATCAGCTCGGCGCGGCGATGGTGCTGGTCCGGTTCCTGGTCGCGGTTCCGGTGGGCGCCCTGATCGGTGGGTGGGTGATCCGGCGGCTGCCGGTCAACCTCGTCTCGGCGGCCGGATTGCTGCTCGCCGCCGTCGGGCTGGCCGCGATGACCCGCTGGAGCGACGACACCCTGGTCGGGCTGGGCGGTACTGCGGAACTCGTGGTGGCAGGTCTCGGTTTCGGCCTGGCCATTGCCCCGGTGAACGCCGCGCTGCTGGCGGCCACCCGGGCCGAGGTACATGGCATCGCCTCGGCCCTGGTGGTGGTGGCCCGGATGATCGGGATGCTGGCCGGCCTGTCCATCCTGACCGCCGTCGGGTTGCGGGTGTTCTACCGCGAGCAACAGCGGATCGGCACCGTCATCGACGTCTGCCCGGCCAGCCCGACGAACTGCCCGGCCTACACCGAGGCCACCCATGCCGCCCTGCTGACCGAGTTGCACACCATCTTCGGCTCGGCGGCCGCCTGCACCGCCGTCGCCGCCGTCCTCTGCCTGATCCTGCTCAAGCCTCCGCCGACCGGGGCCGTTCCGACGCTGCCGCTCGGCGTCCGCTGATTCGCCCGAACACCAGCAGCACGAGAAGCAGCGCGACGGGCGCGTCGACCCACCCGGCCACCGTCCGCCATCGGCTCTCGGTCAGTGCCGCCCAGCCGGGCTCGGCGGGAACGTCGGTCACGGTCGCGGTGGCGATCACTTCGGGTGCCAGCAGGATCCGGGCTACGGCATAGCTGGTGTCCGAGGCGCCCGGCCCCAGCAGGCCCGCGTCGACCCGGGTCAGCTCGGTCACCGGACCGGCCTCGCGAGCCGCGACGTCGAGCGGGACCCGCAGGACGGCGAGCGAGGTCCGAGCTCCGGCCCCCAGTGCCACCAGTGTCGTCCCGTTCCCGGATTGCGGGGTAAGAGCTAGCCGGTCCACCCCACCAGGCAGATCGAAAGCCGTTGCCGGAGTGGATTTTCCTGGCTTCGCCAGGGTGCGCTGCTCGAGTTTTCCATCGGTCCGCATTCGCAGCAGGGCGTCGCCAACCACCGCCACCTGCTCCTGCTGGCCGATCCCCCGCAGTCCGACCACGGCCGGCTCGGCGCCGCTGAGATCGACCACCTCGACGGCGGACTCGCCGAAGTGCGACACCAGGACCTGCCCTGCCGTCGGGGACCGGACGTAGGCCACATCGTCGACGCCGGTCACCCGTTGCGCGGAGCGGCCGGAACCGGGCGGTCCGGACCGCCAGAGCTGACCACCACCGGGGCGACCACCGCCAGAGCTGGTGAACACCACTGATCCGTCGTCCAGCACCGCAACGGTTTCGGCGATCTTCTCCCCCATCCACGCGATGGAGATGTCCTCGACGCCGGGAATCGGCGTGACCCGAGCCGATTTCAGGTCGACGACGAGGATTCCGTTGGCGAGGAACCGCCCGTTCGGACTGACCGCCACGTTGATCGGCCAGTCGAACTGAGTGCCCTCGACCAGGGTGCCGGGCAGGTCGTCCAGCCGGACGAGCGCACCGGTCGCCGCGTCGGTGCCATAAAGACCGTCTCGATCGGCGACCCTGGCGGCGAAGACCAGGCTCACCGCGGTCGTGCGGGGGTGCCCGGCGGTATCGAATGCCCTTGGTGGCCGAAGTTTTTGGTCGCCGAGAACCCGAGGCAGGACGGCGGCGCCGGCAGGACGGCTCACCGGAGCGGCTTCGGTGGGCAGCAGAAGCACCCCGGTGCTCGCGCCGACCAGGAGCACCCCGGCCAGCACGACGATCACCGCGACCAGCCGAGAGCGCCGGCGCCCGCCGCGACCGGGCTGCGGCGCAGGCCGGCGACCGAGGTGGCGGCTACCCAGGAACAATCCGGCGGCGGCGACCGCGATCACCCTGACCCACCAGGGCAGGTACGCCAGCCCGGTCACCGGGAGCCAGGACCACCAGTTCAGGTCGAGCACTCGGTGCCCCGGCCGCACCCCGGCCGTGGTCCGACCACCGGTGATGACGTCCGCCGCGACCGCGATCGCCCGCACCCGATCTCCGACCACCGTGCTGAGCACGGAAACCGTGCCC
>DATINJ010000320.1:0-6189 GCA_035474375.1 Kineosporiaceae bacterium
GCATATTGTCGCGTCCGTGGAGCGAGAGCCCGAGGCCGGGCAATGTTGACCCCGCTGAGGTTCTCCTGGGGACTTAGCCCAGACGACGACCTGCCCGAAACGATCACCTAACGCGACGTGGTCTCGTGTTTTGACCCTGCATGGACCTGCTGGCCAATTCGCCTCGCGCCCGCTATCGCCAGCTGGACAGTCGAAACCGGCGTCGCCAGCCCGCCGTGATCATGGTGGTCGCCGCAGGGCTCGGCCAATCCTCAGACAAGGACCGATGAACGGCCTTACCCAGGACTTCGGCCGAGCCCTAGGGCGACCACCCCGACGCTCATCCCCAGAACCGACCACAAACCGTGGCCACAAACAGAGCGAGCGAGGATCCAGGCGAGCCGAAATGACAAAAATCGGGCATCAAAACGGGACGCTTACAGGTCGGCCCGCAACCCGGCACGGTCTAACCCCCGGGCAAGACCCGGTAACCGTTTGCGGCGAGAGTTAGACCGTGCCGGGTTGCGGCCGCCCGAGTACACGCGTAAATCCGGCCGAACGATCCATGATCGCGCCGAGCACCGCCGCCGGCACCCGGCGAAGTGGGTACCTGGTCCAGCTATTTCGATCACGGCCGGTTGCGGGCCGATCCGAATTGGCCAGCAGGGTCTCGAGTGGGGTCAAACGACGAGACCAAGTGGTGCCGGTCGCGGATCAGTCGGTGACCGGGTCGAGCCGGTGGATCCGCATCCAGCTAGTGGTCGAACTGCAGATAGAGCTGCACCTTCTCGCCGTAAACGGTGGCGCCGGTACAGATCTGCCGCCGGTCGAAGAGGCTTCGTGCTTCACACTTTTCGCGGTTCAAGCGAAGTGCTTTGACAACTTCCGCAGGAGACCACCCAGCGGATCCGACGAGCCAAAGCTCGCGATAGCAGCCGTCAGATCCGCAGGGCGTCTGACTGCTCTCGACGCTTACCCCATCGGGCAGGGCAGGGAAATCAGACGTGGGAGGGACGGAGCTCTCATCGAATTTCATCGCGAGCACCGGCAGCACAAGGAACGCACCCAATAATCCCGCGAAGACAATCACGGCGACGACGGCTCTTCGGCGGGACACTGGCGCAGTCTACGAAGGTCACCTCGTCGACTGCGAAATTGGGTGGCGCGTCGAGACCTGTTGCCGCATCCTTGGGCGGTCGGTGAAGCCCGTGGTGGCGACTTGGAGGCTGAGGTGCGTCCGGAAGATCGGCTCGCAGCCGTGCTCACCTCGCACAAGGCGGGCCGACCACAAAAGTATGTCCTCTTCTGGGGGCACCGTCCGGAGCGTGATGGCCGGATCGGGCTCGGGTGCTTCAGCCAGTGGTGGTCGGCGCCGATCACGATCGCCGAGACCACCTATTCGACCGCGGAGCACTGGATGATGGCCGAGAAGGCCCGGCTGTTCCAGGACGACGCAGGCCTGGCGAAGGTATTGGCCGCCCGCAGCCCCGGTGCGGCCAAGGCCGCCGGACGAGGGATCCTCGGCTTCGATGAGGATCGCTGGACCGAAGCGCGCTACGACATCGTGGTAACCGGAACACTCGCCAAGTTCAGGCAGCACGCCGATCTGGCCGGGGTTCTCCAGCGCACCGGAAAGAAGATCCTGGTCGAGGCCAGCCCGACCGACCGGATCTGGGGTATCGGGCTGTCGGCGAACGACGAGGCCGCTACCGACCCCTCGCGGTGGCGGGGCCTGAACCTGCTGGGCTTCGCGCTGATGGACGTTCGGGACGCACTAGCCTCCTGACCGCGCGGCATTCGCCGGGTCGCGGCAATTGCGCGACCCGGCGAAGCCTGCTGCCGTCAGGAGACAGCGACGCGAGTGAACTGCTGATTTGCTGCGCTGGTGCAGGTTTCGAGCTTCGCGACGAGGTTGTTGCCCCGGTCCTGGATGCACAGGTTCAGGTGGCCCTGGTCGTAATAGGCCGCGTAGCTCTTGAAGGTCCGTGTCCCGTTCGAGTTCGTGAACACCTCGAACCACTGGTAGTGACCTTCGTTGCAGGCGTGGGTGAACACCGCCTCATCCGTGACATGCGCGAGGGTGTCCATGCACATGCCGGTCGCCACGTTCTGGAAGCGGGCGATCGGATGGCCGTTCCAGTCCTCGTCGATGATCTTGACGCGCCAGTTCGATTTCGATCCAGTGCAACTGGCCATGTCGATGGCCTGGTCGTACGCGGTCGTGTTTTCATCCACGGCCATGCAGTTTCCGTTCTTGTACTTCACGATCGACTGGGCGGCCTCGGCCGGTGCAGCGAACGTGAGTGCCATGGCGGCAGCGGCGACGATGCCGAAGTTGGCCCACCTGAGCGATTTACGCAACGGTCCTCCAATGTTGAACGAAATGACGGCGCGAAACGTACCACGCAATTTGGTCAAATGATCATTTCATTCTCAGATGAAAGGTATTGCGCTATCCGGCGACTACGGTCTATTTCGGCGCGCTCCAGCTGTCTGGTGGCGCGCAGTGGTCGCCGCTCCCCCGTCGGGTACCGCCTGCTCACCGGCAGCCCCGAATCCGGCAACGATCGGTGCGGCTGGTGGATCACCTCAACCGCCCGAACCTTCGCTACCGCAGCCACATTCACCACTCAATCAACGGCCGGCACGGCGGCCTGCCAGGCCCGCAGCAGCATCTACGCGATCGGTCGAATAGCCGCTGCCCTCCCGCGAAGATCGCCAGCTATGCCCGCGAATAGGGCCTCTCGCGGCACGAAACCGGGCACAACTGCCGATCACCCAAAGGCCGAAGATCATCACGGCCAGGGACCCGAGGCCGGGCCGCCGTCCCTCATTTTCAGCCCTCGGGGTGGCCCGCAGGGCCATGACCGTTCGGTCAGCAGAGTCACGCACCGACCAACCGCTGCACTGCGATCCAAGGCGTCCCATCGGAACCACCCAGACCGAGACCTGGGCCCCTTCTTCAGTCGATCGAACACCGCCCACTCCCCGACCCAATGGAGCTCGCCCGCTAGCCCACAGGATCATCCGGAATTAGTTGGGTTATGCCTGAATTTGTCATAGGCTCCAGGAGGGTCGAAGACGCAGACGAAACGGAGCAGATTGTGGTCGTCCTGGAAGCACGGGTAGACGCGCTGGAGCAGGAGGTTGCACAGATGCGCGAAGAGGGAAAGGAGCGCCACCAGGCCCAGATCCGGGTACTCAACTCCTTGCGAGTGACCCAGGTTGAGCACGGGGAAACCTTCAAGGAACACAGCGGGATCCTCAAGGAACACGGCAAGGCGATCGCCGACCTACGCACCGAGGTCGGCAGTCTCCGCACCGAGGTCGGCGGTCTCCGCACCGAGGTCGGCGGCCTCCGGGGAGAGGTCCATGACTTACGCGAGACCCAACTGGAGCACGGACGGCTCCTCCACGAGGTCGGCATCGGGATGGCCGGGATCGCACGCTCCCTCGACTACCTGATCAACAAGTCGGACCAGTCACCGTCCTGAGCAGCGAAACCGGCTGTCCTGCAGCCGAAGTGTGTACGCGGTATGACCCCTCGCCTGGGTCAAACCGCGTACACACTTCGCTGCCACCGGCAGTTTCCGGTTGGCTGTACCCATGAACATCGACGAACCCCTCCCCTTCGCCGAGCCAGGCCAGAACCTCGCGGAAGGCCCCATGCTCGCGGGCTGGCTCGCCACCTACCGGCAGGCGCTTCGGCGCAAGTGCCATGGCCTGGGCGAAAACCAGCTACGGGCAACACCTGTCCCGCCGTCCAACCTGTCCTTGCTCGGGCTGGTCCGGCACCTGACCGAGATGGAACGCGTGCACCTGGTGCACGCGATCCCGAGGACGCCGATCGAGTTCGTTTACTACACACCCGAAGACCCGGAACACGATTTCGACGGCGTCCAGAACGCCGATCCAGTCGCCGATCTCCGCCGCTGGCAGCAGGAACAGGACCGGGCGGACGCCGTCATCACGCCATACCTCGCGGCCAATCTACCTACCCACGTCCGATTTCGGCTCGTCAAGGTAATCGGCGAATACGCCCGGCATGCCGGGCACGCCGATCTGATCCGGGAACGCCTGGACGGCGTAACAGGAGAGTAGAGTCGCGCCCGCTCCGGCACCGTACGGGATCAGTTGTCCCGCTGCTCAACTCCAGAGCGTCCGTCACTGATGCGTAGGCAGGTCAGTTCTCGCTGGACGGGTTCAGATTGACTCCCAGCCAGAAGGCACCGATCGACTTGGCGACGTGGAGGAACTCGGCCGAGCTCGTGGGTTTCTGGATATAGCCGTTCGCGCCGAGTTTGAAGCTCTCGATCCGGTCTCGGTCAGCACAGGAACTGGTGAGCACGACGACCGGCAAAGTCTTCGTTTCCGGATCCGCTCGCAGGTGTTCCAGGAAGTGCAGCTCGCCCATTCCGGGCACGTTGATGTCCAGGAGCACCATCGCTGGGCGCAGCCGGTGACCTCGATCGACCGGCAGGAGCAATTCCAGCGCCTCGGTGCCGTTCTGTGCCACGATGATACTTGCGTCGAGATTGACCTGGTTGAAGGCCCAGAGCGCCATGTCGACGTCGTTGCCGTCGTCTTCAACCAGAAGAATCGCCTGAGTTCGCATGACTACCGGCCGCTCGATCCAGCCTGAAGGCAGCCCAAGCATCCATCGTTGCCCTCTGCTGAGCAACGGCCCGGGCTGTGGGGGGTGACCGCCTGGTTCATCGGCAGCTCCCGCCACGAACTTGAAGAGCCGATCAGGGCTACCACCCCCTCGCAGCGAGCCCGACCCCTGGCACGATGATTGTCCGGACTACGAGTGACATGACGACCAGCGGACGAAGAAGGCGAAATGACTCTGACGACGAAGACGGCGATTGCCGCTGTCGCGACTGCCGCTGTCGCGATTGCCCCCGCCGCGGCCGCGACCGCGACCGCGACACCGTAGCCCGCCATGCGACCGAGGATCGAACTGATGTGGCCCGCTCGGATCAACACCCGGCTGTCCATCGAGATCCACCGGGTCCTGCACGACGTCGCCGAATGCGGTGACGCGATCGGTTACCTCAGCCCGCCCGCACGCAGCGAGACCGACCCCTGGCTGGAGCAGATGATCGCCGCTGCCCGGTCCGGAAATGCGGCCCTTGCGGCCGTCCTCGTCGAGGGAACCATCCAAGCCATCGGGCTTTGGCGGCGCAGCCCGCACCCGCTGTTCAGCCGTAGCGCGGCGATCGAGAAGGTGATGGCGCACCCGAGTGCCCGCGGTCTCGGGCTGGGCCGCCTCGTCGTCAATGCCCTCACCGACCACGCTCGCAGCGCCGGGCTGGAGACCCTCGAGCTCAATGTCCGGGGCAACAACCACGGTGCCATCCAGCTCTACGAAGAACTTGGCTTTCACGAATGGGGGCGCCGTGCCAACGTGGTCGAGGTCGGCAACGAGCGTTACGACATGGTCCACATGATGCGCCACCTGGGGCACGACACCAGCGTCGTCCACCGCGGCTCCGCACCCGGCGGGCCAGGCTGGTCTCCCCGCCGCTGACCTTGTCGCGAACCGGGCAACGGCCTCAGCGGTCGAGCTCTTCAGCGGGGGTTTGGCGCTCTCCCTCGCTCGGCTCCGATTCGACCCGAACCAGCAGGATCGTGGACGTCGGCACCGATTCGGACACCGCCAACACCCCCGGCACCGCGGCCACCGTGGTCAGCGCCTCGCGGTTCACCCATTGGCCGGCATTGCCGTGCAGGTACACCTCGAGCACATCGCTGTGGCCGCGATACCAATCGACGGCAAGGATGGCCAGGCCTCGCTTCCGCAGTTCCTCCGCGAGGATCTCCGGGGTGAGCGCAGCCTCGTCCATCACGGCCGCCTCGACAGGCCGCCCGAGACGCAACTGACCGCCAGGGTCACCGCTCCCACGACACCTCCCGGGACATTGCGTCCAGTGACGAAGTATCACCCATAGTGGCGCGAATGCCCGTCGTTAGCCAGCCCGGCCGCTCCCCCTGCGCCGGGCGGGCGCCGGGCGGGCGCTGGGCGGGCGCTGGGCGGGCGCCGGGCGGGCGCCGGGCGGCGAAGTAGTCGCGCGGTTTGACCCAGCGCCGACCCTGATGGGTTATTCGCCCCCACCCAAGCCTCTGCGGTGATCATGCACGGTTGCTCACCTCGAGGCGGGCAACCGTGCATGATCGCGGGCCTTGGCGGGCAACCGTGCATGATCG
>DATINJ010000321.1:0-2717 GCA_035474375.1 Kineosporiaceae bacterium
GCCGGCGGCGCGGGACGTGGCCAAGGTCGTCACCCGCTTCTACCGGGACGGGACGACGGACAGCTACGCGCAGACCCTGCGCGTGGAGGCCAAGACCGACACCGGTGACTGGGTCGCCGTCAGCGGGCTGATCACCGTGCCCAGCGGTGCACCCGCCCCGGCCGTCGAGGTCGCCATCCCGGCCTCGGCCGGTGCTTCCCGGGCCATCCGGGTCGTGATGAACGCGTACACCAACCGGCACATGATCGTGAGCGAGGTCGAGGTGTTCGCCAAGAAGGCGGCCTAAGCACCGACCCCGCTCGCCCAGCATCCGCACACCTCCCGGAACAGGTCACGACATGACACCAAAGCTCAATCGACGTGGCCTGCTCCGGATGGGTGCGCTGCTGGCGAGTGCGCCACTGATCCCGGCGCTCGGCGCCAAATCGGCGGCCGCCACTGTGGCGGCCGCCGGTGCGGCGGCGAGCGGCGCCGCCCAGGTCGCGCCGTCCACCTGGGCGGTGCGTCCGCGCCCGTTGGCGGACGTCAAACTCGCGTCACCGCTTTTCACCGCCAAGCGCGACCTGATGCTGTCGTTCGCCCGCGGCTACGACATCGATCGACTGCTCCAGGTTTTCCGGGCCAACGCCGGCCTGCCGACGCTCGGCGCGGTCGCGCCCGGTGGATGGGAGGGCCTCGACGGTGAGGCGAACGGCAACCTGCGCGGCCATTTCACCGGTCACTTCCTCAGCATGCTCAGCCAGGCCTACGGCAGCACCGGCGAGGCCGCGTTCGCCGAGAAGATCAGTTACGCGGTCGGCGCGCTGACCGACGTCCGCTCCGCGCTGCGCACCTCCCCGGCGGTGCTCAGCGTGCCCGGCAAGTTCGGCACTGCGGTGGAGTTGCAGCGCGGCTCCAACCAGTACATCAATCTGCCGCCCACGGTGCTCGGTGGGGCCGCGGCGATCACGCTGGCCGGCTGGGTCAAGCCCTCGTCCAACGCCAACTGGGGCAGGGTCTTCGACTTCGGAAACAACACGCAGCGGTACCTGTACCTGACCAACCGCAACGGCAGCGGCGTTCCACGGTTCGCGATCACGACCAACTTTGCCGGTGGCGAGCAGGGCATCAACGGAACCGCGGCGCTCCCGTTGAACGTGTGGAGCCACCTGGCCGTGACGATCTCCGGAACCACCGGGACGCTGTGGGTCAACGGTGTCGCGGTGGGAACGAACTCATCAATGACGCTGAACCCCTCGGTGCTCGGGGCGCTGACGAACAACTGGATCGGACGGTCGAACTACTCGGGCGACGCGCCGTTCGCCGGCGCCATCGATGACGTGAACATCTGGTCCCGCGCGCTGACCTCGGCGCAGTTGGTCCAGCTCCAGACCACCCCGGCGGCGACCTCATCGGTCGGCGCCGGCAACTTGGCCAGCTACGCGCTGGCCGAAACGTCCGGCGGGACCGTGGCCGATGCCTCCGGTCAGGGCCGGCACGGCACGCTCGCTCGCACGTGGGGCGGGCCCAGCCACCCCGGCTTCCTCGCCGCCTACCCCGAAACCCAGTTCATCACGCTCGAAACGATGACGAGCAGCGACTACACCCGGGTGTGGGCGCCGTACTACACCGCCCACAAGATCCTTCGCGGACTGTCCGACGCCTACCTGTACACCTCGGACGAGCGAGCGCTGGACCTCGCCTCCGGCCTGTGCGACTGGATGTACTCCCGGCTGTCCGTGCTGCCGAAGGCCACGCTGCAGCGGATGTGGGGGTTGTTCTCCAGCGGTGAATTCGGCGGTATCGCGGAGGCCATCTGCGACGTGTATGCGGTCACCGGCAAGGCCGAGCACCTCGCGCTGGCCAAACTGTTCGACCTCGATTCGCTGATCGATGCCTCCGCCGCCGGGACCGACGTCCTGAACGGCTTGCACGCCAACCAGCACATCCCGATCTTCACCGGCCTGCTCCGGCTGTACGACGAGACCGGGCAGGAGCGGTATCTGAGCGCGGCAAAGAACTTCTGGCCGATGGTCACCCCGGCCCGGTCGTACAGCATCGGCGGCACCAGCACGGGGGAGTTCTGGAAGGCGTCCGGGGCCATCGCCAGCAGCATCACCGATGTCAACGCCGAGACCTGCTGCGCATACAACATGCTCAAGCTCGGCCGGATGCTGTTCTTCCACTCCCAGGATCCGAAGTACCTCGACTACTACGAGCGCACCCTGTTCAACCAGGTGCTGGGCTCCAAGCAGGACACCGCCGACGCGGAAAAGCCGCTCGCCACCTACTTTATCGGCCTGAACCCGGGGCACGTGCGGGACTACACCCCGAAGCAGGGCACCACCTGCTGCGAGGGCACCGGAATGGAAAGTGCGACGAAGTATGCCGATTCGGTATTCTTCACCGGCGCGGATCAGAAGTCGCTCTACGTAAATCTTTTCATTGCCTCGACGCTGACCTGGGCAGAGCAGGGAATCACCGTCGAGCAAAAGACCGACTTCCCGTTCGAGCAGCAGTCGAGGCTGCGGATCAGGGGTCGGGACGCCACGTTCGACCTGCATCTGCGGATCCCGGCCTGGGCCCGCGCCGGAGTTCGGGTGACGGTCAACGGTGAGGCAGTGGCCGGCCCGTTCACGGCGGGCAGCTACCTGCGGATCAGCCGCTCCTGGCGGGACGGAGATCTCGTGAAGATCGACTTCCCGTTCCAGATGCGGGTCGAGAAGACCCTCGACGAC
>DATINJ010000322.1:0-8492 GCA_035474375.1 Kineosporiaceae bacterium
CCCCCCCCTGCGGTGATCATGCACGGTTGCCCGCCACCCCTGTGGTGATCATGCACGGTTGCCCGAGCGAGGGAGCAACCGTGCATGATCACCGCAGCAGGTGGGCGAGCCGATCGGGATGGTCGGGCAGGATAGGGGCGTGACTACGCACCAGAACCTTTTCGGCGGCCCGCCGCCCACCCTGCTTCCCGACGACCAGCTGTCTCGCGATGCGCTCGAGTCCGGGGCGCCGCCGGAGAACGCTGCCGCCTCGAACCCGTCGGCTTGCCTGCCCTGGGCAGTGCTCGCCGAGCGTGCCCTGGACGCCGACCGTGACGTCGAGGGCTACGCCTACGCCCGGACCGGCTACCACCGTGGCCTGGATGCGCTGCGCAGGTCCGGCTGGAAGGGACACGGCCCCGTGCCCTGGTCGCACGTGCCGAACCAAGGTTTCCTTCGCGCCCTGGCCGCGCTCGGCCGGGCTGCCGCCGCGATCGGTGAGGACGACGAGCGGGACCGGATCTCCGCCTTCATCGCCGACTGTGACCCCGAAGCCGCGCACGCGATGAACGTCCTGAGCTGGTCGGGCCGCTGACCTCTGCGAGCCCGCCGGTGGTCGTGATCGGCGGCGGAATCTCCGGGGTGGCCTGTGCCCGGCGGTTGCACGCGGCCGGTCTGCCGGTCCGGCTGTTGGAACGTGGCCACCGGCTGGGCGGCCGGATGGCCTCCCGGACCGAACAGGTCAACGGCCGAACCCACCCGGTCGACATCGGCGCGCCGTACTTCACCGTCCGCGAGTCCCGATTCGCCGACGTCGTCACCGCGCTGGAGGCGGCCGGACTGGCCCGGAAGTGGACCGACACGTTCACTCTGGCGGGTCCGAACGGGCGCACCGGGGAGACCGCAGGGCCCCAGCGTTGGTCCTCCACCCGAGGACTGCGGGCCCTGGTCGAGGCGCTGGCCACCGACGGCTCTGCTCGTGACGGCTCGGCTCTCGACATCCGACTGGAGACCGAGGTGACTCGGGTCGAGTACGACTCGACCACCGGCGCCGCGATGGTCGACGGCGAACCGGCCGCCGCCGTGGTGCTGGCGATGCCGGACCCGCAAGCCGCTCGGCTGCTCCCCAGCGATCTCGCAGATCAGTTCGGGGTGAGCGGGCGCGACTACGCACCCGTGCTCGCGGTCTGGGCGGGCTGGCCGGATCGCTGGTGGCCGGCGTTCGACGGGATCTTCGTCGCCGATTCGGAGGTGCTGTCCTGGGTGGCCGACAGCGGCCGCAGCCGGGGCGACGCCGCTGATGTGCTGGTCGCCCACACGACTCCCGGTTTCGCGGCGGCCTACCTGCGCGGGCTCGCCGACCCGGTCTCGGCGATCCAGCCGGTGTTCACCGAACTGCGGCGGGTGATCGGTGCTCCGGTGCCGCCGCCCGAATGGGAGCGGGTGCACCGCTGGTCACTGGCCTCCAGTCGGCAACCGCATGCGGAACCGTTCCTGCTCGCGGACAGTCCGGTCGGCGGGGCGAGCCCTGGGTTGATCGGGATTTGCGGTGACGCCTGGGGTCCGCGTTCGCGGGTTGAACAGGCTTGGTCCTCCGGAGACGGCCTCGCCGGGGAGCTGATCAAGCGGCTGACGGTATCCTTCTAACGTTCCCTAGCCGTAGGGACGACGGCCCCGCGGTGGGGTCACATGAAGGGCAGGTGTTTTTCCGCAATGCCCGCGATCGTTCTCGTCGGGGCGCAGTGGGGTGACGAGGGCAAGGGCAAGGCCACCGATGCCCTCGGTGCCAGCGTCGACTACGTGGTCAAGTTCAACGGTGGTAACAACGCCGGTCACACGGTGGTCGTCGACGGTGAGAAGTACGCCCTGCACCTGCTCCCGTCCGGCATTCTCAGCCCAGGCTGCATTCCGGTGATCGGCAACGGTGTGGTCGTCGACCTGTCCGTGCTGTTCGAGGAGATCGACGCGCTGACCGCGCGCGGCGTCGACTGCTCGAAACTCCTGGTCTCGGCCAACGCGCACGTGATCGCCCCGTACAACCGAACCCTGGACAAGGTGCAGGAGCGCTTCCTCGGTAGCCGCAAGCTCGGCACCACCGGCCGTGGCATCGGACCGACCTACGCGGACAAGATGAACCGGGTCGGAATCCGGGTGCAGGACCTGTTCGACGAGAACATCCTCCGGCAGAAGCTAGAGGGTGCGTTGGAGCAGAAGAACCACCTGCTGGTGAAGGTCTTCAATCGGCGCGCGGTCACCGTCGACGAGGTCTTCGACGAGTTGATCTCGTACCAGGAGCGGCTCCGGCCGATGGTCACCGACACCGGCCTGGAACTCATCCGGGCGCTGGATCGCGACGAGATCGTCCTGTTCGAGGGCGGCCAGGCGGCGATGCTGGACGTGGATCACGGCAGCTACCCGTTCGTGACGTCGTCCAACTCCACTTCCGGCGGGGCGTGCACCGGTTCCGGTGTGCCGCCGACCCGGATCGACCGGGTGGTCGCGGTGGTGAAGGCGTACTCCACGAGAGTCGGCGAGGGGCCGTTCCCGACCGAACTGCACGACGAGTTCGGCGAGCGGTTGCGCAGGATCGGCGGCGAATTCGGGACGACGACCGGTCGGCCGCGCCGCTGTGGTTGGTACGACGCTCCGGTGGCCCGGTTCGCGGCCCGGGTGAACGGCGTCACCGACTTCGTGCTGACCAAACTCGACGTGTTGACCGGGCTCGACCAGATCCCGGTCTGCGTGGCCTACGACGTGGACGGCGTCCGGCACGACGAGATGCCGATGACCCAGACCGGCTTTCACCACGCGGTGCCGATCTACGAGAACTTCGACGGTTGGACCGAGGACCTCTCCGCGGCCCGCACGTTCGAGGATCTCCCGAAGGCAGCCCAGACCTATGTGCTGGCGGTGGAGGAGATGTCCGGCGCTCGGATCTCGGCCGTCGGGGTTGGCCCGTCCCGCGAGCAGACCGTCGTCCGGCACGCCCTGGTCTGAGCCCGCTCGCCGCCGCCAGGCGACTGCTTGGGTCATTCGCCTGCGCCGCTTGCGTCCATGCTCCGACGATGCTCCAGCTATCCACAGTAGGTCGGCCGATTCGACGGCATCAGTCGGACGGCCCGGTGGCTAACTGGAGCATCGTCGGAGCGACGACCCCAGTGAAGCGAGATCCGTCCTGAGCCAGCGAGATTGCGCCGATAATTCGCTGTGCCAGTCGGCGAGCGGCGGGCTCCTTCAGGACCTCGCCGGTCGACCAGCGGACGACGTCAGCCCCGACGTCCCGTAATCGCTGCTCCCGTCGTCGCTCGGCTTGCAACACGTCGAATACCGCCTTGGCATCGCCGCCACGCTCCGCCGCAGCCAGCGCGTACTTGGATCGGCCGTCCGCTTCGCCGACAACCCCGGCCGACCACCAGCAATCCGCCCGGGCGATGAACACCCCATCCCGGTCACGAATCTCGGCCTGCCACTCGGGTGCTGGCACGCCGGTGTGCGCGAATGCCCACGCGGACCACGACTCCAGTGGCGACTCTCGCCGCGAATTCGCGAGCGCCAGCACCTGCCGGGCGCGAGAGGTGCCCGGCCAACGGGCCTGTGAGCTCAGGATTTCGAGCACTGCGTCAATCCGGACGAGACCGCGGTGAAAGGCAGCATCGATCATGGCTAGGCCGTCGCGACCAGGAAGCGTGCGCAAGCAGTCGGCCACCGTTCGAGCCGGCGAGGTCAGGGCGATCCCGTGGTGGTCGCCGACCTCGGCGAGCGATAGACGGGCGACTCGAATGTGGACGCCGCTTCGGTGCCGTGTCGGCCCGCTGGTCGCCGTGAAGTGCGGTTGCGGCCAGCCCGCCAACGGCTTTGGTAGACCGAGTATTTGTGCTGCCGTCGCATGGCTGGCGACCAGATCGCGGTCAGGGCTTGCCAGCAGAGCAGCGCGGATAGAGACCGGAATCTCTAGGTCGGGGATGGGAGGCAAGCCATCGGTAGGTGCCCGAGCCGAATCCGGTACCGAGGCAGAAAGGGCCTGCAGAACGCCCCGCCGGACCGGGACCACGGAACCGTTGGCCAGCCGAGTGTCTAGCTGGCGATCAGTCAGCCCGGTTTCCCGAAGCTGTGCCCGGGTGAAAAGGATCGGTGAATCGGTCATGGTTGAACTGTGCCGGGCGAAACCGGTGTTCGTCGGTGCCCTGTGGGTAACTGCGGCTGGCTCTACGGCGCTGTGGGAAACCCTGTGGACTGCATCGTGCACCGACGATGCTCCATCATCCACGGCACCAGGATGAGCGCCGGCAGGTGGTCAATTGGAGCAAAGTCGTTGCGCGGTGGCCGAAACGGAGGTCGACCAGGCTGTGTTCCTCCAGTACAAAACGAGTTCGGGTCAGGCGGAGCGCTTGGCCGGGGTCTTCTTCGCGGCGCTCTTCTTTGCCGGAGCCTTAGCGGTCTTCGCAGGCGCCTTCTTCGCGGGTGCGGTGGCCTTTGCGGCAGAAGTCTTCTTGGCCGCGGTCTTTCGGGCCGGTGCTTTCTCGGCCGTGGCCTTGGTGGCCGATTTCGCCGCGGTCTTCGAGGGGGGCTCGCCTCGGCTGGCTTTGGCCCGATCCACGCTGGCTTGCAGGGCGGAGAGCAGATCTACCACCTCGGTGCTGGCGGCCTCGCTGCTCTGGACCGGGGCCGGTGCGGCGCCTTCGAGTTTGGCGTCCACCAGCTCGCCCAGCGCCTTCTGGTAGTCATCCTCGAAGGCGCTCGGGTCGAAATCGGTGGCCATGCTGTCGACCAGTGAAGCGGCCATCCGCAGCTCCTGCGGCCGCAGGTCGACGTCCTCGTCCAGGATCGGGAAGTCTGCCTCGCGGACCTCGTCCGGCCAGAGCAGGGTCTGAAGCATGATGACCCGGTCTCGGACCCGGAGCACGGCCAGAGACTCCCGCTGCCGCAGCGCCACCTTGACGACGGCGACCCGCTCGGTGGTCTCCAGCGCCTCCCGCAGCAACGCGTACGGCTTGGCGGCTCGCGAGTCTGGCTCCAAGTAGTACGACCGGCCGTAAAGCACCGGGTCGACCTGCTCGGTCGGGACGAACTCGACGACGTCGATCTCGTGGCCGGTGGCCAGCGGGAGAGACTCGAAGTCCTCGTCGGTCAGGACGACGAGTCGCCCGTCCTCGGCCTCGAAGCCTTTGGCCAACTGGTCATAGGAGACTTCCTCGCCACAGACACTGCAGACCCGCTTCATCCGGATTCGGCCACCATCGGCGCGATGCACCTGGTGGAAGCGGATGTCGTGCTCCTGGGTGGCGGCAAACAGCCGAACCGGGACGTTGACGAGGCCGAACGAGACCGCGCCCTTCCAGATCGCTCGCATCGGATGATCCTCCTCGACAGCTCGTCGACCCTGGCCCGGCCGCTGTCTTGTGCACAGGGCTTGGGATATTTTTACCCGTTCGACCCTCGTCCGCTAGATCAGACGGGTACTCAAGCGCAGGGCCGGGCGTGTCACGCGGGCTGGCCGCCGGCTGACGTGGTCCGCCAGCATGGCCCTATGCGTCCCATGCTCGCTGTCGCCGCCGATTCGGCCAAGGCGCTGCCCCGGGACGGCGCTCGCTGGGCATATGAGGTCAAATGGGACGGAATGCGGGTCCTGGCCGAGATCAACGACGGTTCCGTCCGCCTGCACAGCCGGACCGAGCGCGACATCACGGTGTCGTTTCCCGAACTGTCGATGCTCGCCGAGGCCCATCCCGACGTCCTGTTGGACGGCGAGATCGTGGTGCTTGCCGACGGGATTCCCTCGTTCGCGGCGCTCGCGGATCGAATCCATGTTCGAGAGCCACGCCGAGTTGCCGCACTTGCCGTCAAAGCTCCGGCCACCTTGATCGCCTTTGACGCGCTCCGGCTCTACGGTGTCGATCTGACCGGGCGACCCTGGCAGGAACGCCGGGAGTTGCTGGAGCGGCTCGACGTCCCCAGCAGTCAATGGCAACTCTCACCGGTGCACGAGGACCTCGATGCCCTGCTCAGCGCCACCCTCGAGCACGGGCTCGAGGGTGTGGTCGCCAAGCGTCGAACCTCGCGGTACCGACCGGGCGCGCGCAGCAGCGACTGGCTGAAACTGGCCCACCGCCGGACCCAGTCCTGCGTGATCGGCGGCTGGCGGCCGGAGACCAGCGCGGCGAACCGGATCGGGGCCCTGCTGCTCGGGGTCTGGGTCGACGACCTGGCCGGTGCGCCTGGTGAGATCGGGGACGCCGCTGGGCCGCCGACCAAGCGATTGCGATTCGCCGGCCGGGTCGGAAGTGGCCTGGTGGCCGCCGGGCCGCAGGCCGACCTGCACCGGTTGCTCCGACCATTGAAACTGAGTAAGTCACCGTTCGACGACGTCGTCCCGCGCGAGGATGCCGTCGGCACTACCTGGGTCGAACCGAGAGTCGTCATCGAGGTTCGACACCTGGGCCGGACCGAGGGGGGAAAGTTACGTCAGCCGGTCTTCCGCGGAATCCGCACGGACGTCGATCCCGACGACGTCCGGGACGAGTAGCGCACTGACGAGTAGGGGTGGGGCAGTGGCTGAGCAGGAGCAATTCGTCGAGGTCGAGGGCCGCACGCTACGGCTGCGGAACTTGGACAAGGTGCTGTACCCGTCGACCGGGACCACCAAGGGTGAGGTGCTGCACTACCTGACCGGGGTCTCGCATCTGCTGTTGCCGCACCTCTTGGACCGGCCGGTGACCCGCAAGCGCTGGCCCGACGGCGTCTCCGGAGGCACGTTCTTCGAGAAGAACGTGCCTCAAGGTGCCCCGGAATGGTTGCGCCGGGTGAAGCTGCCGGCTCCGGGCAGCACCAAGGACCGCGAGGAGGTCACCTATCCGCTGATCGACGATCTGGCCGGGCTGATCTGGGCAGCCAACCTCGCCTCGCTGGAATTCCACGTGCCGCAGTGGCGGGTCGGCCCGCGCGGGGGAGTCCGCGACCCGGATCTCCTGGTGGTCGACCTGGACCCGGGCCCACCGGCCGGTCTCGCCGAGTGCACCGAGGTGGCGCTCGCCGTCCGGGAACGACTGAGCGCCGATGGACTGGACAGCTTCCCGGTGACCAGCGGCGGGAAGGGAATGCAGCTGTACGCGGCGGTGTCCGGCCGGCAGGACGCCACCACCGTCCGGGAGTACGCGCACCGGCTGGCCGAGGAGCTCGAGCATGAGCTGCCCAAGCTCGTCGTCTCTCGGATGACGAAGACCCTCCGCCGGGACAAGGTGCTGCTCGACTGGAGCCAGAACCATTCGGCCAAGACCACGATCTGCCCGTTCTCCCCCCGTGGCCGGGAGCGACCGACGGTGGCCGCACCCCGCGACTGGTCCGAGCTTCAGGACCCGGCCCGGTTGCGGCAGTTGGAGTTCGGCGAGGTCCTGGACCGCATCCAGGACGCCGGTGACCCGCTCGCCGCCCTCCTTCCCACCGGCTCGAAGCTCGGGGCCGGGCCGCGCGTCCGCTCCGCTTGAGCGGCTCAGCGCAACCACACGCTCGCCTGCTGGCCGGTGCCCCAGTACGGGGTGATCCGAACCTTGACCGCGGTCTCCGGGAGGATCGCGGCGTACTGCCCACCCTCGTGCCAGCGACCGGTCTTGGCCCGCCACTCGAACCCGGCCTGACCACGGACGACGGCCCAGCCTCGGTGGTCCGGCAACCGGACCATGATCGGCAGATTCGCCTGCGGATCGATCACGCCACCGTCCAGCACCGTGGTCCGCCCGGCGGCGTCGATCAGGACGGTGAAGATGCGACCGATGCCGTTCTTCGCGGCCACCCCGATCAGCACCTCCTCGCCGGAATCCCGCCCGGTGGCCAGCAGCTGCGGCGCCCCGGATGCCGTCGCGACGCCGCCTTTCCGGGTCAACGCCGTCCCGAAAACGCTCTGCGGATCAGCGAGCTGGCTGCCGGCACTCAGGAACATGGGCGCCACCGGCCAACTCAGGAACGGTGTCGGCTCCGTGGTGCCCGCCGCGCCGCTGACCGGTTCCGCGATCGGCAGGTCCGCTTCGGCCCGGTCGTAGGGGAGTCGATGCACCCGCACCTGGGCTGGGTCGATGCCATCCGGGACCCGGACCGCAGTGGCGCCGTTCCCGCCCGGCAACGCCTCAAACCGCTCAGAGTTGGCGGAAAAGCTCCAGCCCACCGGAACCCCGATGTCCCGGACGACGAGCCCTTGCCTGGCGGAATCGGCGAACCAGCCGACGATGCCGTCGCCGGTGGTGCCCGAGTGCCAGTAGTCGTAGGACACCAGGCGCGGCTGGGCCTTGGAGTCCACCCCGATGAACCCGATCAGGGTCCGGGCTCGACCGGAATCCGCCGGGTCTGTGCCCGGGCTCTCCGGCAGGGTGGCGAGTTGGACGACGAGAGCCGCTGGCCCGGCCGAGGTCGTCCCGGCCCAGGCCACCGTGGGCTGGCCCTGGGACTGCTTGCCGATCCCGTTCGCCAGGCCCTTCACCCGTCCGTTCCACAGGGCGAGGACGGCTTGCTGATAGCCGACATCG
>DATINJ010000323.1:0-18205 GCA_035474375.1 Kineosporiaceae bacterium
ACCTGCGCTATCACGCCTACCGTCGCCCAGGGCGACGCTTGAATGCCGGTCTGGCCTCCGTCGATTTTGGATGCCCTGGGTGAATTTGATCGACGATTACCGTTCCCGCCCGCTGCTTGCGCCCTTCCCCCACAGGGGTGAGGTCGACGAAATACCAGATCCGCCCACCACTTGTGACGTCGATCTGCCATCTCACGTAGGTCCGAGATTGGAAGACACCTTGCCCCACTGCCCCTTTCAACGGATGCTGACGATCTCCGTCGGCGTACATCGGGTCTGTGCTCAGCTGGTCGTATACCCGCTGACATTCCCCCGGAACTTGATTCGCCAACTCTTGCCATCTCTTTGCGATCTTCTCCGAACGAGCCACGAGCGCGAATGAACCCGGCTTTGCTGGTCGGACGAGTTGATGAGGGATCTCCCACACGCTCACAGAACCGGACGGTCGAGTGCGACAGGCTCATCGGGCCCGCGGTCTTCGACCAGAAGCGCCGACAGCGTCGGATCATGCATGACCTCAGCACTAACCTTCCACCGATACAACATTCGCGACAGCGGCTCGTAGTAGTCGGTCTCGTTGCAAGATCGCGCAGTAGTGACGAACTCTCTGAAAAACTCTTCCTGATCCGGCGCCGACAGCCAAGCCGTCCATGGAATGGACACGGTGACAGTCCGCAAGGTGCGAGGCGCAAGTTCTGAATCGCTCAACATCCCGGCAAGTACTCGCATTGCCATGCCCAGGCTGTCTTTGACTGCTTCGGCACGATGCCGAGGCGAAACCAGCACATCCTCGCCATCGCGACGTTCGAGCAAGACATCGCGATGTTCAAGCTCGGAGAGCACGTCACCGCTGTGCTTGAGGAGGTAGGAGAAGGTGTGCGTGGCGACAGTCATGACATCCATAGTCATATCACAAGAGACATGTGTCAAGACATCACTACTTCGGACATACGGAGCTAGCTGACAGAACTCAGATCTGCGGACGGTCAGCACCGGTCTGGACCGCAGATGGGGGCGACGAGAGCCCACATCACAGTCCAAACCGGAGCTGAGGGCCGTTCCGCCACCTCCCCCCAGACCAACTGGCGGGCGCGACCATTTAGGCGGCGTAACCGGTGGCCTTGTCGACGGCGACCCGAACCACCAGGCGCACCGCCCCGGGCGGGTCCTCGTCGGCATCCTTGCCGTCGTACTTGTGTGAAAGCGCGTTATCGACCTGTCGATCGATGTCGTGCGTCATGGTCACCCGGCCCCGCAATTCCACGTAATTCTCCGGGTCGGCTGAGTCGATGACCGTCACGCTGACTCGCGGATCGCGCACCATGTTGAGGTGCTTGCGACGCCCCTCCACCGTTGAGAACAGCAGGTCATCGCCGTCCCGGCCGACCCACATCACCGAGGTGTGCGGGCTGCCGTCGGGCTGAATCGTCGCCAGCACGGCGTAGTTCCGGCCGTCGAGCAATTCACGCGTCGAGTCGCTCAGAGTAAGTCCCATCACGGAAGCGTAAGGGGCAAGGGTCTGCCACCCGCGCACAGAACCGGACCGGCCAGTGGTGCGCCGACCACCCTCAAACTCGTTCCGGCTCAGGGCGCAGTGCCTGCTCGTGGCGAGGAAGCAGGAACGGGGTCGTCAGGATGAGGAGGCCTGCGACCTCAATGGCGGTGCGGGCACTGGTGAGATTCGCCAGCACGCCCCAGAGAGCGGACATGATCGCGCTCATCGCTTTGCTGGAAACCGACCACGCGGTCAGGGTACGGACCACCCGGTCGTTCGGGACCTGCTCGAGCCGGTGGGTGGCGAACAGGGGGTTGAACACACCCATGCACGTGATCAATCCGAATTCCACGGCGATCAGGAGCGCGAGTCCCGCAGCGCCTGGCCCGACGAAAGCCAGACCGACCGACCAGCACGCGCGCAGCGTGCCCGCCACGAGCAGGATCCGATGCCGCCCGAACCTCGCGGCCAAGGGGCGGGACAGCCGCGAGCCGATCAGGCCACCCACGCAGGACACCCCGAACGCCAAGCCGTACTCCCAGGGAGTGAACCCGAGACTGTTGAGCATGAGAACGGCCAGCAGCGGCCCGGTCGCCAAGATCAGGCTGCTGACCAGGACGGTGTTGAAGAACAGCGGGCGCAGCGTCGGGTGGGTCAGGATGAACCGCCACCCGTCGAGCAGATCTGCGGCCCGTAGCCGCGACGCAGCCGGCCGCACCGGTCGCTGCTCCTGCCCACCGATCGCCCGGATCCCCAAAGCCGAGAGGAGGTAACTGACCGCATCGGCTATCAGCGTCGCCATCGGGCCGAGCAGCACCATCGCGGCCCCGCCGAGTGGCGGCCCGACCATGCTGGCGGTCCAGTTGGTGGACTCGAAACGCCCGTTCGCGACCAGCAAATCATCCCTTGGCACCAGGGCTTTCAGGTTGGCCCCGGCCGCCGCCTGGAAGGTGATGTCGGCCGCGGCAACGACCAGCGAGGCAACCAGGAGCTGGGCGAACGTAAGCCAACCGAAGGCGAACGCGAGAGGGACGCTGATCACCGCGGCGAACCGCAGCAGATCCATCGCCACCATCACCGGCCGCTTGCTGCGGAACTCCACCCACGGGCCAAGCGGCACTGCCAGGAGCGCGCCCACCGCAAGCCCTGCCGCTTTCAGCACCGACACCTCGGCCGATCCGACGTGCAGCACGAAGATCGCGACGAGCGGGAACGCGTCGAACGCGATCCAGGTACCGAAGGTGCTGACCGAGTAGGCCGCCCAGAGCCACCCGAACTGCCGCCCGAGCGACCGTCCACCATCCACGCCAGCGCCCCCTACGACTCAGACCACGAGCGGCGGTGCGCCCATCCCCATCGGCTCGAACCGTGCCACCGCTATCTCTGTGGACCGAGCCGCTCGCATGGCCGATCCGCTCGCAGGGCCGAACCGCTCGCAGGGCCGATCACGTGCTCAGCGGTGGCCCAGTATGCGCGAGGTCAGGCGACCGAAGGCCCGGACGAGTTTCCGTCCGGGCCTTCGGGTTTCATGCTCTGTTTGCGCTTGCGCCGGTCACCCGGCCGCTTTCAGCTGCAACCGGAGGTGCTGCCACAGCCTTCGCAGACGAAGCAGGACCCGGCCGGGCGCATCTTCGTCCCGCAGGTGAAGCACATTGGCGCATCGGCCGTGCGCCCCTGCAGCGCCTCGAACAGCTCGGCCGAGGAGTGCACCTTGGCCGGGGCGGCCTTCGCCTTCGCCGCGCCGGCCACACCAAGGGCGGTACCCGCCGGCGCGTCCGACGGACTGGCAACCGGACCGGTGTGGTTGGAAGCACCGGCCGGGTTGGACGGCGCGGACTGGGCGAGCGACTCCAGTTCTTCCTCTACCCCGCCGTCACCGTGCTGGTCGTTCTGCGGCAGGTACGAGCCGGTCTCCAGTTCACGGGTCCGCTCCGATGCCGTGTAAATGCCCAGCGCGGAACGGTCCTCGAAGGACAGGTGATCCAGCGCCAGCCGCCGGAAGATGTAGTCGATGACGCTGGCGCTCATCCGGACGTCCGGGTCGTCGGTCAGACCGGCCGGCTCGAAGCGCAGGTTCGTGTACTTCTCGACGTAGGTCTCCAGCGGCACCCCGTACTGCAGGCCGACCGAGATGGCGATCGAGAAGGCATCCATCACACCGGCCAGCGTCGAGCCCTGCTTGCCGAGCTTGAGGAAGACCTCGCCCAGACCGTCGTCCGGGTACGAACCGGCGGTCATGTATCCCTCGGCCCCGCCGACGGTGAACGACGTGGTCACCGACGGACGCGACTTCGGCAGGCGCTTACGGGTCGGGCGGTACTCCACCCTGACGGCTTCGACCGGCGCCTCCACGACAGCGGCCTTCTTCTTGCCGTCGGACAGCGGCTGGCCGACCTTGCAGTTGTCACGGTAGACCGCGAGCGCCTTCAGGCCGAGCTTCCAGCCCTGGAAGTAGACGTCCTGGATGGCCTCGACCGTCGCCTCTTCCGGCAGGTTGACGGTCTTGGAGATGGCCCCGGACAGGAACGGCTGCGCCGATGCCATCATCCGGACGTGGCCCATCGGCTTGATCGCGCGCTCACCCATCGCGCAGTCGAACACCTCGTAGTGCTCCAGCTTGAGGCCGGGCGCATCCACGACATGCCCACGCTCGGCGATGTACTCGACGATCGCCTCGACCGTCTCCTCGGCGTATCCCAGCTTGCGCAAGGCGCGCGGGATCGTCTGGTTGACGATCTGCATCGACCCGCCGCCGACCAGCTTCTTGAACTTGACCAGCGAGAAGTCCGGCTCGATGCCAGTCGTGTCGCAGTCCATCATGAAGCCGATGGTGCCGGTCGGAGCCAACACCGAAGCCTGGGCGTTACGCCAGCCGTTCTTCTCACCGATCTTGAGCCCGTCCTGCCAGGCCTTGGTGGCGTGCCGCTGCACGTCGATGTCCATCTTGTTCACGGTGCGGATCGCGTCGTTGGCGGCCGAGTGCTTGCGGATCACTCGCTTGTGCGCCTCGGCGTTGCGCTGGTAACCGTCGTAAGCCCCGACGACACCGGCCAATTCGGCCGAACGGCGGTAGGCGGTGCCGGTCATCAGCGAGGTGATCGCCGCGGCGATCGCCCGGCCACCGTCGGAGTCGTAGCCGAGACCGGAGGCCATCAGCAGCGCGCCGAGGTTGGCGTAGCCGATCCCGAGCTGACGGAACGCGCGGGTGGTCTCGCCGATCGCCTCGGTCGGGAAGTCGGCGAAACAGATCGAGATGTCCATCGCGGTGATCACCAGCTCGACGGCCTTGATGAAGGTCACCGAGTCGAAGCTGCCGTCGTCCTTCGCGAACTTCAACAGGTTGAGCGAGGCCAGGTTGCAGCTGGAGTTGTCCAGGTGCATGTACTCCGAGCAGGGGTTGCTCGCGGTGATCCGACCCGACTCGGGCGTGGTGTGCCAGTCGTTGATCGTGTCGTCGTACTGGATGCCCGGATCGGCGCTCGCCCAGGCCGCCTTCGCCATCTTGCCGAACAGCTCTTTGGCGTCGACAGTGTCGATCACCTCACCGGTCAGCCGGGCACGCAGGCCGAACTTCTCGCCGTTCTCGACCGCCCGCATGAACTCGTCCGACACCCGGACCGAGTTGTTCGCGTTCTGGTACTGGACGCTGGTGATGTCCTTGCCGCCGAGGTCCATGTCGAACCCGGCGTCGCGGAGCGCACGAATCTTCTCCTCCTCGCGCGCCTTGGTCTCGATGAACTCCTCGATGTCCGGGTGGTCGATGTCCAGGACGACCATCTTCGCCGCACGTCGGGTGGCCCCACCGGACTTGATCGTTCCGGCGGACGCGTCCGCGCCACGCATGAACGAGACCGGACCGGACGCGGTGCCGCCGCTGGAGAGCAGTTCCTTGCTGGAGCGGATCCGAGACAGGTTCAGGCCGGCGCCGGAGCCACCCTTGAAGATGAACCCCTCTTCCTTGTACCAGTTCAGGATCGACTCCATGCCGTCGTCGACGGCGAGGATGAAGCAGGCGCTGACCTGCTGCGGCGCAGACGTTCCGACGTTGAACCAGACCGGTGAGTTGAAGCTGAACACCTGGTGCAGAAGCATGTAGGTGAGTTCGTGCTCGAAGATTTCCGAGTCGCTCTCCGCCAGGAAGTAGCCGTTGTCCCGGCCCGCCTTGGTGTACGTGAGCACGACCCGATCGATGAGCTGCTTGAGGCTCCACTCCCGGGTGTTGGACCCCAGCGCCCCGCGGAAGTATTTGGTGGTAACGATGGTGGAGGCGTTGAGGCTCCAGAAGTCCGGGAACTCCACGCCCTTCTGCTCAAAGATCGTCTCGCCCGATTTCCAGTTCGTCTGGACGACGTCCCGTCGTTCCCAGGTGACCTGGTCGTAAGGATGCACACCTTCCGTGGTGTAGACCCGCTCGATGGTCAGGCCGGTACGCCGCACCTGCGGCGTGCCGCTACGTGTCTTACGTGCACCGTTACCGGACGCGATCTCCGTCATACTTCCGTGCCCCTTTGTTGTTCGTACGAAAACTGTCCCGAAGTCCATGCCGATACCCACGCGCTCGTGTTGAGCCGTGCGGGGGCCTAGTTCTGGTCATCTCTGACGTACCTCTTGGCGTGCTGACTACCTGCTGTGCTGGTGATCCGCTGTGCTGACTACCTGCTGTGCTGGTGACCGCCGGCTGCGCAACCTTCCCCAGCTCCGCAGCCGGCGGCGGTCATGTGGTTCCGGGCGCAGCCACCTGCTGCTCGCCCGGCTCGATCCCGGTCGGCTCACGCTCCGCGCGCAGCACCGTGATCGCGGCCTCGAAGTCATCGAGGGAATCGAAGGCTTGGTAAACGCTGGCGAAGCGGAGGTAAGCCACCTCGTCCAGTTCTCGCAGTGGACCGAGAATGCTCAGCCCGACCTCATGTGCGTCGATCTCGGCGCAGCCGGTGGAGCGGATCTGCTCCTCAACTCGCTGGGCGAGCAGGGCCAGATCGTCTTCACCCACTGGGCGCCCCTGACAGGCTTTCCGCACGCCGCTGGCAATCTTGGCCCGGCTGAACGGCTCACTCGCGCCGGAGCGCTTGACGACGGTGAGACTGGCCGTCTCCAGGGTGCTGAACCGACGGCCGCACTCGGGGCACTGCCGACGTCGCCGGATTGCCGTGCCGTCCTCGTTGCTGCGCGAATCGACCACACGAGAGTCGGTGTTTCTGCAGAACGGACAATTCACGACAGCTTCCTCTTCCGGTATTCAAGCGACGAACCAGTACCTACGAGCCCATTCCCCGCCTAGCGGTCGATCGGCGATCGATGCTGTGGACGAGGCTGGGGACAACCTGGGGATGAACCTGCCGAAGCTGTGGTTAACCCCCAACTACATGTGGATAGCTTACACCTGTGTAACTACTAGATGTAGGGGTAACGGTAGGCCGGGTGCAGACGAGATGCAACCTCGACGCGCCGATGTCGGCGCCGACACACGAAGCTCGCTTATACCTCGCGAGGTACGCAACGCGACGTCGTCTGCACTCTCTGTAGCGTCCGAGCACCGCAGAGAGGGTCGCACAAGATGCCGATGGAAGGTGGAGTTCTCGGTGATTCGGTGACCGCGCTCAGGGATTCGGCAACCGAGCTCAGGGCGTGGTCACCGGGACGGCGATTCGCTGGCCGGCGTCCACCCCCGCCGAGGAGAGCGCGTTCAGCTCCAGGATTCGGGCCACCGTGTCTCTTCGGTCGACACCAGGAGCAACCTCGCCGGCAATCTGCCACAGCGTCTCTCCCGGCAGCACGACTCGGTAGGTGACCGGCACTGGCCGGGGGGTCGAGCCGGCTTCCGCGGTGCGATCGATCAGGAGGACGCCCAGGACGAGGGCAATCACGGCCAGAGCGGTGCTCCCGACCCGGACCACGACTCGACCGCGCCGGGTGAGCCGGAGCGGAGTGGCAGAGGCAGCCGACACGCCGGCACGAGCTGACAGACCCGAGCGGGCCGACCCGCCGGCGCGAGCCGACACGCCGGAGCGGGCCGACACGCCCGAGCGAGAAGGCTTTCCTGCCCGGGTCGACACCCCGGAACCGGCCCGCCCGCCGGTCCGAGTGGGGACGCCCGGCGCGATGGCCGCACCCGCCCGATCGGGGGCGCCCGGGCCGGCGAGCCGGCCCGCCCGAGCGGGGCCGCCGGAGCCGGCGACCACCGGCGTGGTGCCACCGGCGCGAACCGGCCGCCCCGATCGAACCGACAGTTCGGACCGGTACGTCGAAACCGGACGGACCGACCCAATTGGTCGCTGTTCCGTTGGCGTGGGCCGATTTTCGCCCGAGATCACCCGCAGTCGCGGAGCCCCGGCCGGGCGCCCACCGGAGCGATGTCCCCGTAAGCCAACCTTGCGAGCAACGGACGGCGGAGCGATGGTGAGACTCATCGTGGCAACTCCAATCAGCAGTCTGTACCGTTCTGCGTAGTGCTCAGCCCGGACTGTTGCCCGACCGAACCAATCGAACAGAGGTTCGATCGAACGCCTGTCTGATGTCTACCACTGACCACCGACAGAATCGAGACACGTTCGAACACTTGTTTGAAAGTGTCGCCGATGCGCCATACGGTGATCCTGTCCCGGTGGGCGCCGGTGACGAGGCTTGCGGAGGTGGAGATGGCAGAGGAATCGGCTGTCGAGGGAAAGGCCCTGGAGTCGACCGTGCACGCGTTGCCGGACGGCCCCCCCGGTGGCGACGGCCTGACCGTTCGCCAACGCCGGGTACTCGAGACCATCCAGGAAGCGGTGGAGCGTCGCGGGTACCCGCCGAGCCTGCGGGAGATCGGTGAGGCAGTCGGCCTGACCAGTCCCAGCAGCGTCGCGCACCAACTGACCAGCCTGGAACGCAAGGGTTTCCTCCGGCGAGACCCGAACCGGCCACGGGCGATCGAAGTGATCATGCCCGGGGAGCGGACGACGGCTGCCGAGCGGCGCAACATCGACCGGGCCCGAACGCTGGAGTCTGCGATCACGGACGAACCCGGCACGCCCAACGCCCGGCCGGTACCGTCCTACGTCCCGCTCGTCGGTCGGATCGCCGCCGGTGGTCCGATCCTGGCCGAGCAGTCCATCGAGGACGTCTTCCCGCTGCCGCGCCAGCTGGTCGGCGACGGTGACCTGTTCCTGCTCAAGGTGGTCGGGGATTCGATGATCGAGGCGGCGATCTGTGACGGCGACTGGGTCGCCATTCGGCGTCAACCGGTCGCGGAGAACGGCGAGGTGGTGGCCGCGATGATCGACGGCGAGGCGACCGTGAAGACGTTCAAGCGCCGCGACGACGAGATCTGGCTGATGCCCCAAAATGCCGCTTATCAGCCGATTTCTGGCAAGAACGCGACAATCCTCGGGCGGGTCGTGGCCGTGATGCGCCGGGTCTGACTCGTCCGGCGTCGACTTCGCGCTAATCTCCTCCGGGCGAAAGCACCTGTACCGCGTGGTCCGAGGTGTCGTCCGGAGGAGGTCGAAGTGTCCGATCCCACGCTGGATCTGATGGTCCGTGCGGTGGTCGCGCGGCAATTGAGGCTGCCACCGGACGATCTGACCGGTGACCTCAAGCTGGCGGCTGATCTCGGTGTTACCGAGGATCGAGGTCGAGAGCTGATCTGTGCCATGGGCGAAGCCTTGGATGTCAGCTTCCCGGACGACCTGCTCGACGGAGTCGAGACCTACTCCGATCTGACCACGGTCGTCCGGGTGTCACTCGGCCCTTGAAAGGCCCTAGCGCTCGGTGCCCCTGACGGGCCCGCGCGCAAGGTCAGCGAACATCGAGGGCGGCAGATCTCAGATCGTCGCCCGAATCACCGCGTCGTCCACCGGGCGAACCACGCCGGCGGTCGCATCGATCCGCCGGAGCGCTTCCAGCACCACCGAGCGATCCGTGGTGGTCCAGAACGGCGGCAACGACGTCCGCAAGAAGCTGCCGTACCGGGCGGTGGCTAACCGCGGATCCAACACCGCGACCACGCCTTTGTCGTCAGAGGTTCGGACCAGGCGCCCGACCCCCTGCGCCAGCCGCAGGGCGGCATGGACGGCGGCCACCGACATGAATCCGTTGCCGCCGGCCTGAGCGACCGCGCGCTGCCGGGCCGAGGCGAGCGGGTCGTCCGGGCGCGGAAACGGGATCCGGTCCACCACCACCAGCTGGCAGGCCGGGCCGGGCACGTCGACGCCCTGCCACAGCGACAGGGTGCCGAACAGGCAGGTCTGCGCATCCCTGGCGAACTGTCGAACCAGGGTCGGCGTCGCGTCGTCCCCCTGGCAGAGGATCGGCACGTCGAGTCGCTCGCGCATCGCCTCGGCCGCGGCTTCGGCCGCCCGGCGGGAGGAGAAGAGCCCGAGCGTGCGGCCCCCGGCCGCAGTGATCAGCTCGGCCAACTCGTCCAGCGCCTGCGTCGACGTCCCGTCCCGTCCCGGCGCCGGCAAGTGCTTGGCCAGGTAGAGGATGCCCTGTCGCGGATAGTCGAACGGGCTGCCGACGTCCAGGCCCTGCCAGTCCGGGGCGTCGCTGCCGCCCAGCAAACCGACCGAACCCGCAGCCGATTCGAAGCTGCCACCGAGCGCCAGCGTCGCCGACGTGAGCACGACGGTCCGGTCACCGAACAACTTCTCCCGCAGCAGCCCGGCCACCGACAGCGGGGCGACGTGCAGCCCGATGCGGTCGCTGCCGTCCAGCCGCTTGGATACCGAAACCCAGACCACGTCATGCCCACCTGGCCGACCGGCATCGGCGGCCAGCCGCTCGGCGACATCGAAGACCTCGGTGACCGAGGCTCGCGCGACCTGGCGGCCGCCGTCGGCGTCACCGCCCTTGTCCGGGCCGAGTTGCTGAATCGAGGTGAGTACCACCCGGGCGGCGTCCCGGATCGAATCGACGGCGGCCTGCAACCCCTCCGGCAAGCCCTGTTCGAGCCGCCCGGCCGGGAGCCCGGCGAGCACTCCCTCCAGCGTCTCACCGGCCACGTCCAGCATTCCGGTGTCGCCGACCCCGATCCGGCGGGCACTGCGGCCGGCGGCCTCGATTCCGGCCGGGGTCAGCTCGTCCGTGATTACCGCGGTAACCCGGTCGGCGAACTCGTGCGCCTCGTCCAAAATCAGCACGTCGTGTTCGGGCAGCATCTGCCGCCCCTCGAACGAGTCGATCGCGACGAACGCGTGATTGGTCACCACGACGTCCACGTGCCGGGCGCGCTCCCTGGCCAGCTCGACGTGGCAGTCGGTGACCATCGGGCAGCGCGAACCCAGGCATTCGTGGGCACTGACCGAGACCTGCCGCCAGGCCCGCTCCGACACCCCGGGCACCAGCTCGTCCCGGTCACCGGCCTTGGTGACCTCGGCCCACTCCCGTAGCCGGACGACCTCGCGACCGAGACGGCCGCTTCCGCCGTACCTCCCCGGGGCCGGGTGCCCGACGGCTCGGTCGGCGGCGTCCGGCACGACCTCGGGCGGGTCGTACAGGGTGTCGAAAAGCGTGTCCTCGTCGGGAAAGCCACCTTCGAGCTTGTGCCGGCACAGGTAGTTTCGGCGGCCCTTGACGAGTTGCCAGGTGGGGCGACGGCCGAGGAGCGGAGTGAGCGCGTCGGCGAGCCGGGGCAGATCCCGGTCGACGATCTGGGCTTGCAGCGCCAGTGTCGCCGTCGAGATCACCACCGGAAGCTTGCCGCGGACCGCATGCGCGGTGCCCGGAACCAGGTATCCGAGGGACTTGCCGGTGCCGGTTCCGGCCTGGACGAGGAGGTGCCGACCCGAGCCGAGCGCGGTCTCGACCGCCTCCGCCATCACTTGCTGGCCTTCTCGCGGTATTCCACCGATCGCCGTCACGGCCGCCTTGAGCAGGTCGGCTACTGGCGCGGAGGACGGCGTTGCCGGAGATCGGCGGGCGTCAGAGGGGCCTGACCCGCTCGGCGGCGGGGACTGGTCCGAGCGGCCGAGCTGTCCCTCAGTCGGATCTTGGGAGGCGGGCACCGAAGGAGCCTAACCGGCCCTCACCCGAAGGGTTGAATATGCCGCTTGTTGGGGTGTCGTTGAACCTCAGATGGCACGGTGCGTTCGTAGCGTGTGCGCAGGGGGCGCACGAATCATTCGCGAGTCCAAGGAGAGCCCGTGATGGGCATTGCACGGCAGCGTCGGCGCGGTCCGCCCTGCAGATCTGATCAGGGGGATCGCGTGGAGTGGGCGCTTGAGCCAGCCGACACCGCAGCCGTCCGCCGACTGCGGCACCAGATCATGCAGACCCTGGGCCGGATCGCGACCGCGGACGCCGATCTGTCGGCAACCGAGATCGTCGTCGCCGAACTGCTGACGAACGCGCTTGCTCACACCTCTGGCCGGGCCTGGATCAGTCTCCGCTGGGACGGCGTGCACCCGCTGCTGAGCGTTGCCGACCTCGGCCCCGGCTTCGCCAGCCCGGTGGCGGGGCAACCGGAAGCGATCCTGATCGACGCCACCCGCAGCTTGGTTCCTCGGTTGCCGGACGACCAGTTCGCCGAGGGTGGGCGCGGGCTCTTCCTGGTGGCGCACTTCGCCCTGGATGTCGCGGTGGCACCGCGAGCTACCGGCGGCACCGTGGTCTCGGTGACCCTGGACCTCCAGCGAGCCTCCTGAGGTACGCGAGGGCGACGGGGACCGAAGAACCGGCAAACTGTGCCCATGAACCACAATGACGTCGTCGTGCTCGGCTCGGCGAATGCCGACCTGGTGATCGCTGTGGACCGGCGCCCCGACGCCGGCGAAACCGTGCTCGGCGGCGACGTCCGAGTACTGGCCGGGGGCAAAGGCGCCAACCAGGCGGTCGCGGCGGGCCGACTGGGTGCCCGGGTCAGCTTCATCGGCTGCGTCGGGGACGACGATCACGGCCGGCTGCTACGGGCCTCCCTGGTGGCCGCCGGAGTGGACGTGACCTGGCTGCGGGTCGGCGACAATCCGACCGGCACCGCCGTCGTGCTGATCACCCCGGACGGCGACAACAGCATCGTGGTCAGCCCGGGAGCGAACGCGCGGGTGTCCAGCCGGGACGTCGAGGCGGCGCGCGCGGTCCTGGGCAGCGCCCGGGTGCTGGTCCTGCAGCGGGAGACGGATCCGGCGGTCAGTGCGGACGCTGCGGCGATCACCGAAGCGGCCGGCGGTCGGGTGGTGCTCTCGCTCGCCCCGTCCGGACCGGTACCGCAACGACTGCTGGCTACCGCCGATCCGATCCTGGTGAATGAGCAGGAAGCCCGGGACTTGATCGCCACTCACCCCGCGTACGCCGCGGCGGGAGCCCAGCCAGCACTCGGAGCCGGTGCCGAAAATGGCCACAGCGGTGAGGAATTGGCGAGAACGCTGCTGCGGACCGGCGCTCGCTCGGTGGTGGTCACGCTCGGTGCGGCCGGAGCGGTCGCCGCCGATTCGCGAGGCGTCGCCCGGGTAGCGTCACCGGTCGTCGAGGCGGTCGACACCACCGGCGCCGGCGACGCCTTGGCCGGGGCCCTGGCGCACCGGCTCGCCGCCGGTGACGATCTGACGACGGCGCTGCGGTTCGCCGTCCGGGTCGCCGCGATCTCGGTGACCCGACCCGGCGCGCAGCCGTCCTACCCGTCCCAGGCCGAACTGCACTCCCCCGCCGAACCGGCCGGATAGCCGAACCGGCCGGCCTCGCGGAATCAGAGCCGGTTACGCAACTGGGTCGCGGTCTGATGGCTGAGCGTCCATTCGCTGACGTCGGGCATGGTGATGGCGATCCGCCCGTCCAGGTCGACGTATCGATCAAGGGTGAAGGTGACCTCGCCCATGCCGATCGGCAGGCTGGGATCGGCCAGCCAGGCGCGCAGGTGACCTCGGTCAAAGATGGCTTTACAGGCGCCTTGTCGCCAGATCTCGACAACCTCCGCGCCGATCCGGACTTCCACGTCAATTGCCGGTCCGGACCGGGTGAGCACTGGAAAGCACACGTGTTCAGTCCTCAGTCGCCTCATGATGTGGCTTCCACCAGCACATTTCTCTGCGTCATCGCCCGTTTCCTGTGGTTCGGTGAGCGCTCGATTTGGGTGAGGCCGGCACCGTTGCTCTCGCGCCCCGTGTCGTCGCCAGCACCGCCAGCCTCACCGAGATAAGGAAACCCCGAAATCGTCACGTTCGGTATACGCTTGGCTACTTGAAGCGGTGAACGTGGTGAAAGATCGTTGATCGATCGGAGACCCGATGGCGAAGGCACGTGTGGCGAACACTCGCTTGGCTGGGCTCATCGCCGAAGCGGGCCTGTCTCATGCCCACGTCGCGCGGATCTTCGTGCGGGTCGCGATGGAGAGCGGCGCGGAAGAGTTCGCCGGGGTTGGCCGATCTCACGTCTCGCACTGGGTCGGTGGTACCCGACCCTCCGGGCGGGCGCCGCTCATTCTCTGTGAGGCGCTGTCTCGGCACCTGGGACGCAATCTCAGCCTGGACGACATCGGGCTGGCCGGCCCGGCCAGCCCGGCGGAGTCGACGTTCTCCAACGGGTTGGACTGGCACGTCGATCCGCTCAACGCCCTGACCTCACCGGCCGATCCCGGCCGGGACGACGTCGACCTGGAACATCGGCGAGTTCTGGAAGCCGCCGCCTACTCGGTAGCAGCCCTGACGTTGCCGGATCAGCCGTGGTGGCAGCGGATGGCCGAGCGCCGGGGCGCTCGGAGCACCCGCGGTTCGCGCCGGGTCGGCAGCGGTGACGTGGGCGCCGTCGGCGACATGGCGGCGATGTTCTCCCGGATCGACCAACGCCGTGGCGGCGGTCATGCGCGCTCCGCCGTTGTGCAGTACCTGACCGCCGACGTCGCCGGGTACCTGCACGGCACCTTCCGATCCGAGCAGGTCCGCCGGGACATGCTCTCCGCAGCCGGCGAGATTGCCTACATTGCCGGCTGGATGACCTTCGACAACTGCGAACATGCCACCGCTCAGCGGTATTTGACCATTGCGCTGAAGCTGGCCGCCGAGGCCGACGATCCACCACTGGCCGGTCACATCCTGCGCGCGCTGGCCCATCAAGCGCTCGACCTCGGTCACCATCGCCAGGCGCTGGACTTGGCGACCGCGTCGGTGAGTGGTGATCGCTACGCCCGGGCCAGCCATCGCGAGCGCGCGTTGCTCGGGGTCATCCACGCCCGGTCCTTGGCGGTCACCGGTCACCGTCAGGCCGCGGCCGCCTTGCTCCGCGCCGAAGACGACTTGGCCGCAGCCGGCGCCGGCGAAGCCGAACCCGACCGGGTGTTCTTCTTCGGTGAAGCCAGCCTGGCCCACGAGACGGCGTGCGCCCTGCGGGACGGCGGTGACCTTTCCGGGGCCACCCGAGAATTCCGCCGGAGCGTCCGCACCCGCAAAGCCGCCCTGTTCACCCGCACTCATGCGGTGACCCTCGGCTATCTGGGGAGTGTGCAGATCCAGCAGAACGACGTCGAGCAGGCCTGCCTCACCTGGTCGGCCGCCCTCGACTCGATGGACGGCATCCGCTCCGGTCGCACCCGGCAGGTCGCTTCGGACCTGCGAGAACTGCTCGCCCCGTTCCAGCGACGCGGAATCAAGCTCGTCCGGGAGCTGGACGCCCGCGCCGCTACCTATCTTGCTTCCGTTCCGTGAACTTCTGACGCATCGACGGCGTGGCGGTTGCAGCTCAGTAGTGCCGCGTGCACCGTTGGCGTACCCCAGGCGAACCGCTGGTTGAGGAGTGAACGAGATCATGGCAGGACAGTCGTTCGAGGTTGAACCGGTTGCCGAGGTGGTCGGCGGACGCATCGAACCCACCGACGACTACTGGGGCGGCACGCAATCGATCATTCGCATCGATGGCACCCGGTTCGGCCCGGACGCCACCGCCGGGCTGGCGGCGTTCTCGCACCTGGAGATCGTGTTCCGCTTCCACCTGACCGACCCGGCCGACCTCAATCTCGGGGCCCGACGTCCCCGAAACAATCCCGACTGGCCACCGGTCGGGATCTTCGGCCATCGCAACATGCGCCGGCTCAACTGGCTCGGCGTCTCCCGCTGCCGGCTCCTCAAGGTCGACGGTCTCGATCTGCAGGTCGAGGACTTGGACGCCGTCGACGGCACGCCCGTCCTCGACATCAAACCCTGGTTCATCGAGATGGGCCCCCGTGGCGACGTCCACCAAGCACCGTGGACCAGCGAAATGCTCGGCCGCTACTACGCCCCCACCCCGAGCGATCCACACCTCGAGTGATCCACACCTCGAGTGACCGCCGGCCGGAACCGGCCGTTCAGCAGCGCCTCAGCTGCTGAAACCGGCCAGTTCCGCGGCGAACAGCGAGCCGACCCGGGCGTTGATCTTCGTGCCCTCGCCGGTGTGCTCCTCGACCAGCACGTCGCCCTCCTGGTGAATCCGGCTCACCAGGTCGCCCCGGCTGAACGGGACGAGGACGTTGATGTCCACATCCGGGCGGGGCAGCTCGGCGGCGATCCGCTCGATCAGCTCGTCGATGCCCTGGCCGGTCTTGGCGGACACGGCGATCGACCGCTTCTCCCGCCGCAGCAACCGGTCGAGGACCTCCGGGTCAGCGGCGTCACACTTGTTGATCACCACCAGCTCGGCCACCGCATCGCCACCGACGTCGGCGAGCACCGAACGCACGGCGACCAACTGACTCTCCGGGTCGGGGTGGCTGCCGTCCACCACGTGCAGCACCAGATCGGACGCGGAGACCTCTTCCAACGTGGAGCGGAAGGCCTCGATCAGCTGGGTGGGCAGTTGCCGGACGAAACCCACCGTGTCGGCCAGGGTGAACTCCCGACCGTCCGGGGTCGCCGCCCGACGCACGGTCGGGTCCAGGGTGGCGAACAGCGCGTTCTCGACCAGGACGCCGGCCCCGGTCAACCGGTTCAGCAGGCTGGACTTACCGGCGTTGGTGTAACCGGCGATCGCCACCGAAGGCACCGAGTTGCGCAGCCGGGAGTCCCGCTTCGTCACCCGGGCCTTCTTCATCAGCGCGATCTCGCGCTGAAGCTTGACCATCCGGTCGCGGATCCGCCGCCGGTCCAGCTCGATCTTCGTCTCACCTGGGCCACGCGAGCCCATCCCGGCAGCCGCTCCTCCGACCTGGCCACCGGCCTGGCGGGACATCGAGTCACCCCAGCCGCGCAGCCGCGGCAGCAGGTACTCCAGCTGGGCCAGCTCGACCTGCGCCTTGCCCTCTTTCGACTTGGCATGCTGGGCGAAGATGTCGAGGATCAACGCCGTCCGGTCGATCACCTTGACCTTGACGACGTCTTCCAAGCTGCGGCGCTGGGACGGCGCCAGCTCACCATCACAGACCACGGTGTCGGCGCCACTCGCCTCGACGATGGCGCGCAACTCCTCGGCCTTGCCGGAGCCCAGGAAGGTTCCCGGGTCGGGCGAATGCCGGCGCTGCAGCACGCCGTCCAGAACCTCGGACCCGGCGGTCTCGGCGAGGGCGGCCAGTTCGCGCATCGAGTTCTCGGCGTCGGCCGACGTGCCGGACGTCCAGATACCGGCCAGCACCACCTTCTCCAGCCGGAGTTGCCGGTACTCGACCTCGGTGACGTCCTGCAGTTCGGTGGACAGTCCGCCGACCCGACGCAGGGCCTGCCGATCGGACAATTCCGACTGTTCGCCGTCCCGGTCGTGATGCTGGGTCTCGCCCTCGCTGACGGCGGTACCGGCCCGGGAGAGAATCCGGTCGATAGCCGCACTGCGCCCGCTGGCGTACCCAGTCATCGGCTGGGTCGCCGGATCGGTGGGGTGTGAACCGGCTCCGGGCGCCTCGTCGAGGTCGGTACCGGTGGCAGCGCCGTTGCTGATGCTGTGGTCCTTGATAGTCAGGACGTCCTCCATGTTCCTTGGTTCCCCTAGCCTCCCATCTCAACGACTGGACACGCGAGCGAGATTCCCGTGGCGGATCTTCAATCCGGGTTCTGAACCGGAAGGCCGGAGGCCATATGGTGGTGCGGTCATGACGAGCGAGCCCAGCGAGCCACAGCCGCACTACTTCCACACCCCCGACCCGGCCACCGCCACGTCGCACCGCGAGCTCGATCTCGAGCTGGCCGGGCGCGAGCTGACGCTGACCGTCACCGGGGGCGTGTTCAGCCAGTACCGGCTCGATCTCGGTACCCGGGTACTGCTGCGCGAGGTGCCACCCCCGCCGCCGACCGGTGACCTGCTCGACCTCGGCTGTGGGTGGGGCCCGCTGGCGATCACCCAGGCCCTGCGGTCCCCGGAAGCGACCGTCTGGGCGGTCGACGTCAACGAGCTCGCCCTGGAGCTGACCGCGATCAACGCCCAGCGAGCCGGCGTCTCGACGATCCGCCCGGCTGCCCCGGACAGCGTGCCGGACGACGTCCGGTTCGCGGCGATCTGGTCCAATCCACCGATCCGGATCGGCAAGGCTCAACTGCACGAGCTGCTGTTGCGCTGGCTACCCCGGTTGGTGCCGGGCGGGCAGGCGCACCTCGTGGTGCAGCGCCATCTCGGTGCCGACTCGCTGCACCGCTGGCTGCAGGACACCCTGCCCGCCGGCTGGACGGTCGAACGAGCCGGCAGCGCCAAGGGCTACCGGGTTCTGCGGGTCACTTCCCCCTGATCCACTCCCCTTCGGCGACGATCACCGCTGGGCCGGTGAGCACGGCGACGGTGCCCTCAGTCGCCGTGCCTTGGGCGCTGACCTGCAGGGTTCCCCCCAGAACATCGATCCGCCAGTGATCCGGG
>DATINJ010000324.1:0-7028 GCA_035474375.1 Kineosporiaceae bacterium
TCCGGGCTAGCACTCCTCGGTGCGATCGGCGTCGCTGGACGGAGCCGACGGAAAGCGGCCCGGCGGATCACTTCTGACCGGATGGTTCGCCGGACGGTGCGCAGTGACGGGGGGCCCGTTGAGCTCGCCGCGTCATCCCGATCGTCCCGATCGCCGTCGTCCCAGTCTCCGGCATCGCGAACGTCGTCCCGGTTGACGCCTTCTCCCTCGCCGTCATCCCGGCTGACGCCGTCCCCCTCGCCGTCATCCCGGCTGACGCCGTCCCCCTCGCCGTCATCCCGGCTGACGCCGTCCCCACCAACAGCGGGCCGACCAACAGCGACCCGACCAAGCGGGATGCGACCAACGCAGGCCCAGCCCATGCCGTTCCGCCCAGTGTCATTGCCTCGGTCGGAGGCGTCGCTTCGGCCGGACACGTCAGCCCGGGTGGACGGAGCCTCCCGGCTACGAGTACCGGGCGCTCGCGCCACTGCGCTGGCAGAACGGCAGTGGGCCCGAACTCACCCGACTCATGATGAGCGCCCACCGTGGTGACAGCGGGTGCCGCCAAGATCAGCGCTGGCTGGGAACCTTGATTACCGCCAGGCTGGAACCATGGCAAGAATTTTCATCACCGGATCCAGCACCGGCCTCGGCTTGCTGGCGGCTCAGCGACTACTGACCCAGGGCCACGAGGTGCTGGCACACGCCCGAAACGAACAGCGAGCAGCCGACCTTCACAAGGCGCTGCCGGAGGTTCCGATCGTCATTGGTGACCTGTCGCTGATCGAGGAGACCCGGTCAGTGGCCGAGCAGGTGAATACGCTGGGCCGGCCCGACGCGGTGATCCACAACGCCGCTGTCTACCAAGTGCCGCATCGGATCGAGACCGGTGACGGTCTCTGCCTCACCTTCGCGGTAAACGTCCTGGCTCCCTACCTGCTCACGGCCTTGATCAAGCGACCAGACCGGCTGGTGTACCTGACCTCAGGGATGCAGAGCGGCGCCCGGGCGAAGCTCGACGACGCGCAGTGGACGCGACGGCGGTGGGACTGGATGCAGGCCTATTCGGAGAGCAAGCTGTTCGACACCATGCTGGCGTTCGGGGTGGCCCGGCGCTGGCCGCAGGTACACGCCAATTCGGTGAATCCTGGATGGGTGCCGACCCGGATGGGTGGCGCCGGCGCGCCGGACGACCTTGAGCTCGGCATGCAGACGCAGGCCTGGCTGGCGGCCGGTGACGACCGCGAGGCAGCCGTCACCGGACAGTACTTCTTCCACCAGCGCAGTTCGCCGGTACCCGAGCTCGCGCGGCGGCCGGGCGACCAGGACGCCCTGTTCGAGTACTGCGCCGAGCTGACCGGGCAGCCGCTGGCCTGATCCAATTGCCAGCTATCGGATCCAGCTGCGAGTTACCGGGCGAGCGCCGGGACGACCTCGTTGGCGAACAGCTCCACGCCGCTGTGGTCGGTCGCAGCCTCGGCGAAATACGTGATGGCGTAAGTCATTCCGAGCTCCTCCATGGCCTGCAACCGCTCCACGATCTGCTCCGGAGTACCGGTCATCGGGCTGTTTCGGTAGTTGCTCATCGCCTTGGTCAAACCGTCCGGCGCCAAGAATGGCCGGTAGCGGTTCTCAATCGCAGCTAGCCGGTCGTCGATCTCGGCCTGAGTCCGCCCGATCACCACGTTGTAATTGGCCGAGCGGACAATTTCGTCGAAGTCTCGCCCGAGGTCCTTGCAGTGCTCAGCCAGAATTTCGGACTTGTGGGCAAAGACAGCGGCGTCACCGTCGAAGTTCGTGTACGAGGCGCGCTTGGCGGCGACTCGGAGGGTTTTCTTCTCGCCACCCCCGGCGATCCAGAAGGGGATGCCGCCCTCTTGGATCGGCTTCGGGTGGCACAGCGCACCGTCCACTTGGTAGTGCTCACCGGCGAAGTGCGCCACTCCCTGCTGCCAGGCCTGATGCATGATCTCAACGCCCTCTTCGAGCATCGCGATCCGGTCACCGGCACTGGGGAAGCCGTACCCGTAGGCCGCCCATTCGTGCTCATACCAACCCGCGCCGATACCCATCTCGGTACGGCCACCGGAAATCGCGTCGACCGTGGCCGCCACCTTCGCCAGGTACATCGGGTTTCGATACCCCAGGCAGGTGCACATCTGGCCGAGCCGGACCCGTTGGGTGGTCGCCGCGAGCGCCGCCATCAAGGTCCACGCCTCGTGGGTGGCCTCGCTGGTCGGGATCGGCATGGTGTGGAAGTGGTCGAACACCCACACCGATTCCCACGGGCCTCGTTCGGCGAGCTGGGCGACGTTCAGCATCGCCCGCCACTGATCGGCCACCTCCACCCCAACCAGGTCGAGACGCCAACCCTGCGGAATGAATAGTCCGAATCGCATGTCAGCACCTTAAGCCGTGCACGTCATCCGCGCGGGCGGAGCCGGGCAAGTTCGGTCCCGAGGATTTCCAGACCAGCCGTGGTCAGCACGGACTCGGGATGGAACTGCAGCCCGGTGACCTGTTCGCCACGGACCGCCTGAACCCGCTCCCGGCGCTCGTCCACGCTGAACGTCAATCCAGGAATGGAGTGCTCTGGCGCCCGGACGACGTAGCTGTTGTAGAACCCGACCCGCTGCGGGCTGCCGAACAGGTCGATCTGAGTCTGTCGGCCCTGGTCCGGAGTGGGTAGCCGGTTCACCCGCAAGCCCAGCGCGAGGCTGAGAATCTGGTGCCCGAGGCAAATCCCAAGCGTCGGCGCAGCCTCCGCCAGCCGTGCTTTGGCCAGCTCATGCAGGGCAAGGATGCGCTGGTCACTGAGGTCGGTCGGATCCCCCGGGCCCGGGCCGAGCACCACCAGGTCGGCGGTGGCCAGGGCGTCCGTGTCGCGCAGAGCCAGTGCCTGCCACGGCTGGACGTCGACGTCGAACCCGAGCCGGTCCAGGAGATGGGCCAGCATGCCGGTGAAGTCGTCCTCCGCGTTGACCACCGTGATCCGCCCGGCCGACCGAGCCACCGCAAACCGCAGGTCAGAGGGCATGTCCAGCAGCAACCGCTCGGGCCGTTCCGACTGCTCGGGCCTTTCCGACCGCTCGGGCCGTTCCGACTGCTCGGGTCGCTCCGACTGCTCGGTCAGCCAGAATCGGGCCAGCGTCCGGTTTCGCCCGGCCAGCACAGCCAGGATCTCCGGATCGTCGGCCAGTCCTCCGAGCGCGTCCAAATCTTCCGCGATCATGCACTTGGGAGGCGCGTCAGCGCCGGCGTGCTCCCCTTCCGAGGGAGCAACCGTGCCGGGCCCACTGCCCGAAGGGTTGGGGAATCGCTGGGGGTTGGGCGGCAAGTTGTGCACGATCAACGAGGAAGGCTGCAGGGCTGCGACGATGCCGGCTGCCTTGGCCCGGGTCTCGGCCAGCTCCGACGCCGGCGTCGACCCACGGACCAGGGTCGCCCCGGCGGCCACCCGCACCGACCCGTCGGCGGCGATCTCCGCCGTCCGGATCAGGATCGGTGAGTCCAGCCTGCTGCGCCCGTCGGCGTCCCGGCCGATCAGCGCCAGTACTCCGCCGTAATATCGCCGGCCTCGGCTCTCGTGCCGGGCGATCACCCGGCAGGCGTTGCGGATCGGGCTCCCGGTGACCGTTGGCGCGAACATCGTGGCGCCCAACACCTGCCGGGCATCGAACGACGTCCGGCCCTCGATCACATACTCGGTGTGCGCGAGGTGCGCCATCTCCTTCAGGTAGGGCCCGCGGACCCGGCCACCGCGATCACCGACCACCGCCATCATCTTCAGCTCTTCGTCCACCACCATGGCGAGTTCATCGCGCTCCTTCGGGTCGGCGAGAAAGGCCAGGACGCCGTCCCGGTGCTCGTCCCGGTCGGCCCAGCCGGTCACCGGGTAGCGCAGGGTGCCGCTGATCGGGTTCATCCGGGCGACCCCGGCGTCCAGGCTGACGTGCCGTTCCGGAGTGGCACCCACGAAGGTGCTCTGCGGCGTGTGCACGACGAAGGTCCAGTAGGCCCGGCGCTCGCCGAGCAGCAGTCGCTTCAGGACGCCGAGCGCCGCTCGGGCCGGTGGCTCGACCGCTGGATCGAATCGGCCGGTCAGGCAGCGGTGGATGACGAAGTTGGAACCGGCGCCGACGGCGATCTCATCGGCCAGAACGGCACTGACGATCCGTTCGTATTCCGCGTCCGGGACGTCGTATCCGGTCTCGATGAAGCTCTGCGGACCGTCCGGGAGCAGTTCGATCAGATCGGTCAGCTCGATCACGGTTCGCTGTCTGGCTTGCAGCGCCAGCAGTGGAACGCCGTCGTCGATCGCCTCGAACCCCCGCTCGCGGATCTGCCGGAACGGGACGATGGCGAGTACCGGCAGGTCGCTGCGGACCGGCTCCGGCAGGTCGGCTGTGTGCTGGCAGGCAACCAGTTCACCGAGCAGGATTTCGGCGGTTCCGGGATCGGCCTCGGGGCGATAGAGGACGGCGAACGGCGGCGGATCCGGGGCGAGTAGCCGGGCAACCGTCTCGGCGGCCGTGACAGCTGTGACAGCTGTGCTGGACGGCTCGGATGCGATCGGTGCGAACCGGATCTCGGGTGTGACATTGGCTACAGAGGGCGATTTCGCCATGACGGTCAGTCCGTTCGGATCGGGCCGCTCGCCAGTCGTTCGTCGCCAAAAACTCGACGGCCGCCTCGACGAGGCGGCCGGTGATGGGATGGGAGATCGCGGGGGCCGCCGCTTAGGCGGGCCACCAGCAGGTGCGTAGGGTCGCGATCACGGAACGACGTTAGCGCACGATCAGCCCGGTTACTAGATACCCTTCCGCCATGCGATTGACAGTGGTGGGGTGCGGGTATCTCGGAGCAGTGCACGCGGCGTGTATGGCTGACTTCGGTCACGAAGTCATCGGTATTGACGTCGACGGGCGAAAAATCGCCGAGCTATCCGCCGCTCGGGCTCCCTTCTTCGAGCCTGGCCTACCGGAACTGCTTCGGCGAGCCACCGACTCCGGTCGGTTGCGCTTCACCACAGATCCGGCCGAGGCGCTCGGGGCCGATCCCGACGAGCCGACCGTCCACTTCATCTGCGTGGGCACCCCACAGCGAGCGGGCGAGTTCGCGGCCGACACGCGGTATGTCGATGCCAGCGTCGACGCCCTGCTGCCCTACCTGCGACCGGGCGACTTGGTGGTCGGGAAGTCCACGGTGCCGGTCGGCACCGCTGCGCGACTGGCTGAGGTGATCTCGGCTGCGGTCCCTGGCGCGCTGCTGGCCTGGAACCCGGAGTTCCTCCGCGAAGGCCATGCGGTCGACGACACCCAGAAGCCAGACCGGATCGTTTACGGTCTACCGGCCGATCTCGACGAGGCCGCGCAGGCCCGCTCGTTGCTCGACGCGGTGTACGCCCAGCCGCTGGCTGACGGTGTGCCCCAGATCCTCTGTGACCACCCGACCGCCGAACTGGTCAAGACCGCCGCCAATGCCTTTCTCGCCACGAAGATTTCGTTCATCAACGCGATGGCGGAGGTCTGCGAGGCGGCCGGCGCCGACGTTCAGGCCCTGGCGACGGCGATCGGCCACGACGACCGGATCGGGCCCAAGTTCCTTGGCGCCGGGCTCGGTTTCGGCGGCGGCTGCCTCCCCAAGGACATCCGGGCGTTCATGGCCCGAGCCGGTGAGCTCGGCGCCGACCAGGCCCTGACCTTCCTGCGCGAGGTCGATGCGATCAACATGCGGCGCCGCACTCGAATGGTGGAACTGGCCCGCGATGTCTTGCAGGGCTCCTTTCTCGGCCGGAAGGTGGCCGTGCTCGGAGCCGCGTTCAAGCCGGAGAGCGATGACATCCGCGACTCGCCGGCGCTGAATGTGGCCGCCCAGATTCGGCTTCAGGGCGGTGACGTGGTGGTCAGCGATCCGGCTGCACTGGAGAACGCCCGGCGCGCCTGGCCCGACCTGCACTATGAAGACAAAGCCGAAGTCGCCTGCGCCGGAGCCGATGTCGTGCTGCTGCTGACCGAGTGGAAGCAGTACCGCGAGATCGACCCGGTCGGCCTGGCGGGCATCGTCCGGCAGCGCAACATGCTGGACGGCCGCAACGCTCTGGACCCGCAGAAGTGGCGCGCCGCCGGCTGGACCTACCGAGCTCTCGGCCGACCGCGCGCCTGACACCCCTCGCCCCTCCTCCCCACCTGGCGAGTCGCCCCCACCTGGCTGGTCGCCCCCACCCGGCTAGTCACTCCCGGTGGGCCGCCCCCGCCTGGCTGGTCGCCCCCACCCGGCTGGTCACCCCCGGTGGGCCGCCCCCGCCTGGCTGGTCGCCATGATCCCGAAGGCTTTGTCGGCGCATGACCGACAAAGCCTTCGGGATCATGTGGCTGCCCGATACGCGAGTGCCCTTTTTGTCGGCTGGCAGGCCGGGGCACGGCGAGGCAGGCCAGTCGGCCACTACTGAGCCCGGCGGTCCTTCTCGATGAGGCAGGCCACGGCGACCAGGGCCGTCGTGAGCAGAGCCCTGCTGAGCGGGGCCGTGCTGAGCGGGGCCGTGATGAGCAGCGCCCTGATGAGCAGAGCCCCGCTCAGCAGCGCTGAATAGCAGTGGACAAAACTCGATCCTCTTCAACCATATGGTTGATTAAGGCGTGCGTCTGGGTTAGCGTCTATTCAACCAACTGGTTCAATACGTGGAGGAAACCGTGCCTTCGTCACCCACCTCACGCCCATGGCTACCGCTGATCGGAATCGGGGCGCTGGCCGGAACGGCGGCCTCGGTCGCGACCCTGATCACCGCTGCGGCGGCGAAGGCCGCAGGCGTCAGCCTGGAAATCGCCGAAAAGACTATCCCTCTCTCGGCATTCCCCTTCTGGACGCTCGTCGGAACGCTCGCGGGCATCGCCCTCGCTGCGATTCTTCACCAGCGTCGGCGGTTCATCCGGACCACGCTGGCCGCCACCGGGGTCTCCCTCATCCCACCGATACTTACCGCCGACGATGCCCCCACCGCACTGACCCTGGTTACTACGCATCTGATCGCCGCCGCGATCGTGATT
>DATINJ010000325.1:0-9768 GCA_035474375.1 Kineosporiaceae bacterium
GCTCGCCGATCTCAGCACCGGTCACGTCGATCCCGCTGGTCCGGAGGTTCTCGCCGAACAGCCCAGGGGTGATCTCCCGGCCCAGCTCGGTGGCCCACCACGCGGCGTCCTCGTCGGCGTAGGCGTACACCGCCGCATCCCGGCCGCCGTGATACTTGCGGTTGCACTGCACATCACCGGCGAGACCGAGGGCGTGCAGCGGTACCCGACCGTCGATCGACCGCTTGTCGATCGCGGTCGACGGCGGTTCGCTCCAGGTGAGCGGCAGCACCTTGTGGACGACGGCGACGGCGGTCACCGTCCCGATGACCGGGCGGAGGGTCTCCCCCTGGACGATCTGCTCGGTGGTCATCGCAACATTCTCCCACCCGGTGGGTACCCGGGGTTGACCTGGAGCGCGCTCCAGCTCCTAGCGTCGGTTCTCAGCGCCCTCGATACGAATGGCCACAGATCAGGCAAGGAGCGTGCGATGAACACCGTTGAACTCGGCACCACCACAGAGATGATCAGCCAGTTCGGGCTCGGCTGCATGGGCTTGGGCACCCTGACGGACGACCCGACCTCGTTCGCCCTGCTGGACCGCTACGCCGCCGACGGCGGCAATTTCCTCGACACCGCCGACTGCTACTCCTGGTGGTGGGCCAGGGGCACGCCCGGAGGGCAGAGCGAGGAGGTGATCGGTCGCTGGCTGGCCCGGTCCGGCCGACGTGATCAGACCTTCGTGGCGACCAAGGGCACTGGCCGAATCCGCGACCTGACCAAGGTGTGGACGGACGACGGCGAGCAAGCGGACTGGTCGAAGGCCCGCTCACAGTTCGTCGGGGCGGGGGCGCAGACGCTGCGCACGTCACTGGAAGGCAGCCTCCGGCGGCTGGGCGTGGAGTACATCGATCTCTACTACGTCCATGTCGACGACCGATCGACTCCGCTGGAGGAGAGCTTGGAGGCACTGGCCGGCTTCGTTCGGGAGGGCAAGGTTCGATACCTGGGCTGGTCCAACGTGCGCACCTGGCGGCTGGAACGAATCCGCGGTCTGTGTGCCGCGAATGGCTGGCCGCAGCCGGTCGCCCTCCAGCAACAGCACTCCTACCTGCAGCGACGGGCCGGACTGCAGGATGTCTCGATCGTGGACGACGAGCAGCTGGACTACCTGCGCGAGCGCCCCGACCTGAGCCTGATCGCGTACAGCCCGCTTCTCCAAGGCGTGTACGACGCAGCACCGGCCGAACGCGACGGCTACGGAAAAATGAGCGCGTACATCGGTGAGGCGGCCACTCGCCGACTGGCTGCGGTGGATGACGTCGCCAAGCAGGTCGGGGCCGAGCCCGGCCAGGTGGTCCTGGCCTGGCTGATTGCGCAGCGCTCGCCACAGGTGGTCCCGCTGATCGGCACCACCCAGGTGTCTCGCTACCAAGCGGCGGTTGCCGCCCAGGATCTGAAGCTCACCGAAGAGCAGCTGGCCCAGCTGGACGCCGCCTGACCAACCCCGTGCCCGTGATCATCCGCAAATGACCTGCCGTGATCATGCACGGTTGCCCTATGGCCCCGACAGCAAGGGGGCAAGCGTGCATGATCACGGCAGGGTTTACTCGGTGTAGAAGCCGTTCAGGACATCGGCGTAGCGCTTCTCCACGGCTCGACGCTTGAGCTTGAGGGACGGCGTCAGGTCGCCCGCTTCGACGGTCAGATCCCGGTCCAGGATCTCGAACTTCTTGATCGTCTCCCAGCGCCCGACCTCGGTGTTCAGGGTGTCGACCGCCTGCTTCACCACGGCCTTGACCTGCTCCGAGGCAGCGATCTCAGCGAACGACCGACCGGCCAGGCCCTGACTCGCCGACCAGGCCTGCACCGCATCGGGGTCCAGGGCGACCAGCGCGCTGATGAAGTTCCGCCCGTCACCGTGCACCACGATCTGGCTGGCCAGCGGGCAGAGCACCTTGAACCGAGTCTCCAGGCCCTGCGGCGCGACGTACTTCCCGCCCGACGTCTTGATCAGGTCTTTCTTCCGGTCGGTGATTCGCAGCGAGCCGCGCTCGGTGATCTCACCGACGTCCCCGGTACGGAACCAGCCGTCCTCGAGCACCTCAGCGGTCGCGTCGTCCAGGTGCTCGTAGCCCTGCATCACGCCCGGACCCTTGATCAGGATTTCGCCGTCGACGTCCAGCTTCACTTCGGTGCCGGGGAACGGGGTTCCGACCGTCCCGAATTCGAAGTTGTCCGGTCGGTTGACGAACGTGCCGGCCGAGGTCTCGGTCAGGCCGTAGCCCTCCAGGATCAGCACACCGACGGCGTGCATGAACTCGGCAACGTCCGGAGACAGCGGCGCGGCTCCAGAGATGCAGAACTTGAGCCGGCCACCGAACCGCTCCCGAACGGTGCTGAACACCAGCCGGTCGGCGATCGCGTGCTTGACCGCGAGCAGCCCGGAAGCCTTGCCCCCGCTGCGCTCCAGCCGGGACACCTGGACGCCGACGCCGACCGCCCAGTTGAAGATCTTGAGCTTGGCGCCGCCCTCTTCGCGAACCTTGGCCCGGATCCCGGCGTGCACCTTCTCGAATACCCGCGGCACGGCGGCCATCGTGTGCGGCTTCACGACCGGAAGGTTGATGATGATCCGGTCGACAGCACCGTCCACCGCTGCCGCGTGGCCGACCGCGAGCTGCGAGGCAAGCAAGGTCTTGCCGAACGAATGCGACATCGGCAGCCACATGAAACCCAGGTCGTCGGTGTGCACCATGTCCACTGCCAGGGTAGCCAGACCCTCGTAGACCCAGCCTCGGTGGCTGAGCCGAACTCCCTTCGGCCGACCCGTCGTCCCCGAGGTGTACATCAGGGTGGCGAGCTGGTCGGGCCGGACGGCGGCGGTGGCCTCGACAACCACGTTCGGTTCGATCTCCAGCCGGGACCGGCCGAGCTGGCGCAGCCGATCCAGGGTGAGGACCTGGTCCTCGTCGGTCCGGGCCACGCCGTCGCCGTCGATCAGGACGATCCGCTTCAGCCCGGACGCGGCGGCCCGCAGCTTGGTCAGCTGCTCGGCGTTCTCCGCAATCGCGATCACCGCGTTGGAGTCGTTCAGGATGTGGGTTACATCCTCCGGGGTCGACGTCGGGTACACCGTGGTGGTCGCACCGCCAGCACAGAGAACGCCGAGGTCCGCCTCGACCCACTCGACCCGCGTGGCGGAGGCCAGGGCCACTCGGTCTTCGGGCTTCAGGCCCAGTTGCAGCAACCCGGCGGCGATCTCCTGGACCGCTTCGCCGGTCTGCTTCCAGGTGTTGGACGTCCACCCGCCGGCGCCGTCCGGACGGCGGTAGGACTCCAGATTCGGAGTGTCGCGGACACGGTTCAGGAACATTGCGCCGAGCGAGTCGGGAGCGGTTGGCAGCAGCCGGGCGAAGGCTGCCTCCTCGGCTTCGCTCGCGTGGGTCATCGGTCGGGTCGTTGTTGGGCCGGGGGCGTCCACGCGGATTCCTCTCGCTAAGGGTGACTCAGATCACCCTAGATGCGAGACATCAGGTAATGCACGCCTGCTGTCCGTACAACTTTCGAACTCGCGAGTAACCCGACTATTTCTTCCGCTCTCCGGTGGGAGCATCACTCGACAGCGCGGCGATGAAAGCCTCCTGCGGAACCTCGACGCGGCCCACCATCTTCATCCGCTTCTTGCCTTCCTTCTGCTTCTCCAGCAGCTTGCGCTTCCGGGTGATGTCACCGCCGTAGCACTTGGCCAGCACGTCCTTGCGGATGGCGCTGATGTTCTCCCGGGCGATGATCCGAGCCCCGATCGCGGCCTGGATCGGTACCTCGAACTGCTGGCGCGGGATCAGCTTGCGCAGCTTCCCGGTCATCAGCACGCCGTAGGCGTAGGCCTTGTCGGCGTGCACCACCGCGCTGAAGGCGTCGACCGGCTCGCCCTGCAGCAGGATGTCGACCTTGACCAGCTTGGCCGTCTGCTGGCCGTCCTGGTCGTAGTCCAGCGAGGCATATCCGCGGGTACGCGACTTCAGCTGGTCGAAGAAGTCGAAGACGATCTCGGCCAGCGGCAGGGTGTAGCGCATCTCCACCCGGTCCTCGGACAGATAGTCCATCCCGCGCATCGTGCCGCGGCGCTCCTGGCACAACTCCATGATCGCGCCAATGAACTCGGCCGGGGCCAGCATGGTCGCCTTGACGATCGGCTCGCGGACCTCGTTGATCTTGCCGCCCGGGAACTCGGACGGGTTGGTCACGATGATCTCCTTGCCGTCCTCCATCGTCACCTCGTAAATGACGCTGGGAGCGGTGGAGATCAAGTCGAGGCCGAACTCCCGGTCCAGCCGTTCCCGGACGATCTCCAGGTGCAGCAGGCCGAGGAAACCGCAGCGGAAGCCGAAGCCGAGCGCCACCGAGGATTCCGGCTCGTAGACCAGGGCGGCGTCGCTGAGTTTGAGCTTGTCCAGCGCCTCGCGCAGCGGGCCGTAGTCCGAACCGTCGATCGGGAACAGGCCGGCGAACACCATCGGCAGCGGCTCGCGGTAACCCACCAGCGCCTCGGTAGCCGGCTTGGCCTGGTCGGTCACCGTGTCGCCGACCTTGGACTGCCGGACGTCCTTCACCCCGGTGATCAGGTAGCCGACCTCACCGACGCCGAGGCCCTTGCTCGGAGTCGGCTCCGGCGAGCTGACCCCGATCTCCAGCAGTTCGTGCGTCGTCTTGGTCGACATCATCGCGATCCGCTCACGCGGATACAGATGGCCGTCGATCACCCGGACGTACGTGACGACGCCGCGATACGTGTCGTACACCGAGTCGAAGATCATCGCTCGGGCTGGGGCGTTGGGGTCACCGACCGGCGGCGGCACCTGCCGGACGATCTGGGCCAGCAGTTCCTCGACCCCGGCACCGGTCTTGCCGGAGACGCGTAGGCAGTCGTCCGGTTCGCAGCCGATCAGGCGAGCCAGCTCCTCGGCGTACTTCTCCGGCTGAGCGGCCGGCAGGTCGATCTTGTTCAGCACCGGCACGATGGCCAGCTCGTTCTCCATCGCCAGATACAGGTTCGCCAAGGTCTGCGCCTCGATCCCCTGGGCGGCGTCGACCAGCAGGACGGCGCCCTCGCAGGCGGCCAGCGACCGGGAGACCTCGTAGGTGAAGTCGACGTGACCCGGCGTGTCGATCATGTTCAGCGCATAGGTCGTGCCGTCCTCCTCCCAGGGCATCCGGACCGCCTGGGACTTGATCGTGATGCCCCGCTCGCGCTCAATGTCCATCCGGTCCAGGTACTGGGCACGCATCTGCCGTGGATCCACGACCCCAGTCAGCTGCAGCATCCGATCGGCCAGGGTGGACTTCCCGTGGTCGATATGAGCGATGATGCTGAAGTTCCGGATCAGCTCCGGCGGGGTGGCGGACGGCTGGAGAGCCGTATGGGCCATCGGGGACACGGGTGAGCTACCTCGATCGTCGGTGACATGGAAATCGAGTTCTATCGTCCCATGCCGCGGACGGCGCTCAGGTCAGTGGGACAGCTCGCGGGCGTCGAGCAGCTCGTCCCAGTGCTCCTCGGCCCAGGTGCACGCGGCCGCGCTCGGCACCAGCAGGCTGCGGCCGAGCGTGACCAACCCGCTGAATCGGTCGAAAACGACCTGAGGGCACGTCGTGATCATGGCAGCGCCGCAGGACTCGGCCGAACCCTCGGTCAAGTACCGAGAGAAGGTCTACCCCGGACTTCGGCCGAGCCCTGCGGCGGTCGCCCCGCATCCCCGGCTCCCACCGCTACGGATTGGGTGATCTCCGTGCGTCTGGACCCTTCCGGGATCGCCCTCAGGTCAGGCGGGTGACCTCCACCGAGACGTAGAGCTCAGAGGACGACGTCCGCCCGGCGAAGATCCCCTTGAGCGGGGTCACATCGCTGTAGTCCCGGCCCCGAGCGACGGTGACGTGATCTTGACCAGCGGGAATCAGGCTGGTCGGATCGAAAGCGACCCAGTCCCCGGCCCACCACTCGATCCAGGCATGGCTCTCGCCCTGGACCGTCTCACCGATTTCGGCCTTCGCCTTCGGATGCAGGTAGCCCGACACGTACCGGGCCGGGATCCCCAGGGTCCGCAAGGCACCGATGGTGAGGTGCGCGAAATCCTGGCAAACCCCCTTGCGATCCGCCCAGGCCTCGGCCGCGTCGGTGGTGACCACGGTCGAGCCGGGTACGTACTCCATTTCGCTACGCAGCCGCTCGCAGACCGCCCGAGCGGCGCCGTCCGGGGCCAGCCCGGCGGCAGCCTCCGCAGCCATCGCCTGGACCTCCTGATGCGGCGTGGTGCTGTTGGTCTGCGGCAGGAACTCGCTGGTGTCATCGGTGGTGTCGGCCACCGACAGCGCCTCCCAGCCGATCCCCCTGGCCAGGGCAGTGGGCAGGTGCACCTCGACCGTGCTGCTACTGACGACGGCGAGCTCGGAGTGCGGGACCAGCACGTCGAAGGCCGTGACCTGAGTGTCCCAATAGTCCTTGTAGTTGAAGGTCCAGGTCACCGGGTCGATCGAGACCCGGGCCGCGAGGACGGTTTGGGTCCCGGTGTTCAACGGCGTCATCCGGGCCTCGTTGTAGGACCCGGCTACCGTCCCGTTGTACCGGAACCCGGTACGGTGCACGATCTTCAGCCGGCGAGGCAGTGCGCTCGACGCTTGCCGTCGCTCGCCGAGGTAGTTACTCACACCAGCTCCTCTTGCCAGGCCGCATCGACCCACTGAGTGTTGGACAGCCGAGGGAAGTAGCGGTTGGCGATCGCATCACTGGCCGCCGAGCACGCCTGCTGCACTTTCTCCATCTCCTCCGGCAGGTCGCCGAGAACCTCTTCCAATCGGCGATACTCCAGGCCGGTGCGGGCTCGACCGAGATTGCGCCGGGCCCGGTCACGGACCCCGGCCCGTTCGGCCGCCGGAGCCAGTTCCTCCAGGCACTCCTCGGCCTGCTGCAAGGCATGCCGCACCGACCGCGGGAAGAGCCGGTCCAGCAGCAGGAATTCGGCCGCTCGCTCGTCACTGGCCACGCCTCGATAGGTGCGCACATAGCTCTCGTAGGCGCCGCACGAGCGCAGCAGCGTGCTCCAAGCCGGGGTCTGACCGCGGATCTCGCTGGTCGCCACGAGCCGGGCGGTCATGTCGGCCCGCTCAATGCTGCGACCGAGCACCAGGAACCGCCAGGCGTCGTCCCGGCTCATCGTCGAGTCGGCGATCCCGGCGACCAGCGTGGCTCGCTCGGTGACCCACTGGAAGAACTGGTGCGGGGTAGTGGCTCGTCGGCGCGCCGGGTTGATCCCGATCCAGGTGGTGTTGATGTACTCCCACATTTGCGAGGAGACGGTCTCCCGGGCCCGCCGGGCGTTCTCCCGCGCGGCGGCCAGCGAACCGACGATCGAACTTGAATTGGTCCGGTCGTAGGCCAGCCGGTCGAGGACCGTGTTCCGGTCGACGGCCACGCCCTCCTGCGCCTCGACACCCTCGCCGACGCCCATCACCGACAGCAGCGCGATGCACGCCGACTGCTCGTCGATGAACGGGTCCTCCAGCAACATCTGCAGGTGGACGTCGAGGATCCGGGCGGTGTCGTCGGCCCGCTCCAGGTAGCGCCCGATCCAGAACAGGGACTCCGCGATCCGGCTCAGCACGATGGGCTCCCCTGCTGTTGTTGCTGCTGCTGTTGTTGGCTGGCCGGAGTGTCGTCCGGGCCCTGGTCAGGTCCCGACATATGGGCCACTCGGGCGCTGTTGATCGTCTCCCGGGCACGGACCTCATCGGCCGGCTCCAGCGGTGTGGAGAGCACCCAGGTGTCCTTCGAACCACCACCCTGCGAGCTGTTGACCACGAGCTGCCCTTCCGGAAGCGCGACCCGGGTCAAACCGCCGGGCAGCACCCACACCTTGTTGCCGTCGTTGACTGCGAACGGGCGCAGGTCCACGTGCCGGGGTTGAAGCTCACCGTTGATCAACGTCGGCACGGTGGACAGCATCACCACCGGCTGCGCGATCCAGCCGCGCGGATCGCGCTGCACCTGCTCCTTCAGCCGAGCCAGCTTCTCCTTGCTCGCCGCCGGGCCGATCACCAGACCCTTGCCACCCGCGCCGTCCACCGGCTTGACCACCAGCTCATCCAGATGAGCCAGCGTGTAGGCCAGGTCGTCCGGCTCGGACAGCCGGTACGTCGGCACATTCGGCAGAATCGGCTCCTCGCCAAGGTAGAACCGCACCAAATCCGGCACATAGGTGTAGACCAGCTTGTCGTCCGCGACACCGTTGCCGATCGCATTGGCGATCGTCACGTGGCCGGCGCGAGCGGCGTTCACCAGCCCGGGGCAGCCGAGCTGGGAGTCGGCACGGAACTGCACCGGATCGATGAACTCGTCGTCCACCCGGCGGTAGATCACGTCGACCGGCGTCTCGCCTGCCGTCGTCCGCATCTTCACCCGGCCACCTGCGCAGATCAGGTCCCGGCCCTCGACCAGCTCGACGCCCATCGTCCGGGCCAGCAGGGCGTGTTCGAAGTAGGCGCTGTTGTAAATCCCCGGGGTGAGGACGACGACCGTGGGATCACTGATCCCGGACGGCGCCGCAGCCCGCAGCGCGGCAAGCAGTCGGCGCGGGTATTCCGACACCGGTCGAATCCGGTGAGTGGCGAACGCCTCGGGGAAAACCGTAGTGACGGCGTGCCGGTTGGCCATCACATAGCTGACCCCGGAGGGGATCCGGACGTTGTCCTCCAACACCCGGAACCGCCCCTCCTCGTCCCGGATCAAATCGATCCCGGAAACGTGGATGCGCACCCCGTTGGGCGGCTCGATCCCCGCGGCGACCCGCATGAAGTCGGACGACGAGACGATCACCCGGCGCGGGATGACGCCGGCGGCAATCGCCTCGCCCGGCCCGTACAGGTCGGCCAGGAACGCCTCGAGCGCACGAACCCGCTGGGCCACCCCGGCCTCGATCTCGGTCCACTCGTGCGCGGCGATCACCCTCGGCACGATGTCCAGCGGGAACGGTCTCTCCTCGCCATTGACGTCGAAGGTCACGCCTTGATCGAGGTAGGAGCGGGCCAGGGTGTCCGCCCGGTTGCCCAACTCCTCGCCGGTCAGGCGTTGAAGCGTGCCATGAACCGCGTGGTAAGGGGCTCGCGGGTGATCAATACCCGCAAGCATCTCGTCCCAGGCTGCGCCCAGGCGGTAACCGTCAAAGAGATCCGCCATGTCCGCACCGTAACCGCCGGAGATCACGACGTCATTAACGTTCGCGGATGATCACAGACGAACTGCTGCTGGAGAGCCTCGGATGAGCCATTGGTGAAGCTGCCCCCAGATGGCTGGTAATCTACTGCGCGGTGCGTCCACAGGTCGTGTCGCAACCGACCGTGCTCAGACCGCTGCCCGACTTTGACGAAAGAGATCTTCGTGGCCAACATCAAGTCCCAGATCAAGCGCAACCTGACGAACGAGAAGGCTCGCCTGCGCAACAAGGCGACCAAGTCGGAGCTGCGTACCGCTGTCCGGTCGGTCCGGACGGCAGTCGCCGCCGGTGACGCCGCCGCTGCTGCTGCCGCGCTGGCCGCTGCCTCGCGCAAGCTCGACAAGGCTGCCAGCAAGGGCGTCATCCACAAGAACCAGGCCGCCAACCGCAAGTCGGCGCTGGCCAAGGCCGCTTCGCTGGTCAACGCCTGAGGCTTTCCGCCTCGGCTCGACCGTACGACCAAGCGCTGGACCGATATGTCATTGACCGGTACGGCAGCGGGTCCGTACGCCGAAAGCAC
>DATINJ010000326.1:0-8019 GCA_035474375.1 Kineosporiaceae bacterium
CGGTCTGGATGACCGGTGAGCACGCCAAGGGCGAGGTGCTCTCGATCGCCTTCGCCGGCGAGGGCCAGCACCAGGACGCCGGCGCCAAGATGGTGCACGCCGCCCCGCACACCTCCTCGACGATCATCTCCAAGTCGGTGGCCCGCGGCGGCGGCCGCACCTCCTACCGCGGCCTGGTGCAGGTCGAGCCCGGCGCCCACTCCAGCAGGTCGACGGTCAAGTGCGACGCCCTGCTGGTCGACACCATCAGCCGGTCCGACACCTACCCCTACGTCGACGTCCGCGAGGACGACGTGGCGATGGGTCACGAGGCGACGGTGTCCAAGGTCAGCGACGACCAGCTGTTCTACCTGATGAGCCGGGGTCTGTCCGAGGACGAGGCGATGGCGATGATCGTGCGCGGCTTCGTCGAGCCGATCGCCCGCGAGTTGCCGATGGAGTACGCCCTGGAGCTGAACCGGCTCATCGAACTGCAGATGGAAGGAGCCGTCGGCTAACTACCCGCTCTGATCGTTCAGCGCCGTCCGCCGGCGCCGGACGGTCGGTCAGGCGTGCCGAAAACGCACATGACGACATTGCTACCCACAGCCAGCGGCTCGCCGGCTGAGCGCTTCACCTCCCGCAACCCGGACGACTTCGCAGTGCCCAGCGGCCGGGAGGAGGAGTGGCGGTTCAGCCCGGTGCGCAAGCTGCGCCCGCTGTTCCAGCCGTTCACCTCCGAGGACTCGTTCCGGTTCGAGACGGAGCTGCCGGACGGCGTCACGGTGCGCGCGGTCGGCCGCGACCACGAGCTGGTCGGTGCTGCGCTGACGCCGGCCGACCGGGTCAGCGCGCTGGCCGCGGCCAACGTCGACCGGGTGGTGCTGGTCACCATCGAGGCCGAGGCGCAGCTGACCGGTCCGGTGACGCTGCGCTCGATCGGCAAGCCCGGACTGAACTACGGCCACTTCGTCATCGACGCCCGGGCCTACAGCACGGCCACCGTGGTGATGGACCACCTCGGCGAGGCGACGGTCGCGGCCAACGTCGAGGTGCTGGTGGGAGACGGTGCCAACCTGACCCTGGTCAGCGTCCAGGACTGGGACGCCGGTGCGGTGCACGTCGCGGCGCACGCCGCCCGGCTCGGCCGGGACGCCCGCTACACCCACATCAGCGTCAACCTCGGCGGCGCCGTCGTCCGGATCAACCCCACGGTCAGCTACGCCGGGCCGGGGGCGTCGGCCGAGCTGTACGGGCTGTCCTTCGCCGGGCAGGGCCAGCACCAGGAGGCGCGGCTCTACGTCGACCACTCGGTGCCGCAGTGCAGCTCGCACGTCGTCTACAAGTCGGTGCTGGACGGCGAGACGGCGCGCACGGTGTGGATCGGCGACGTCCGAATCCGGCCGGCGGCGGTAGCCACCACCACCTACGAGCTGAACCGCAACCTGCTGCTGACCGACGGCGCCCGCGCCGACTCGGTGCCCAACCTGGAGATCGAGACCGGTGAGATCGCCGGCGCCGGCCACGCCAGCGCCACCGGACGTTTCGACGACCTGCAGCTGTTCTACCTGCAGTCCCGGGGGATTCCCGAAGACGAGGCGCGCCGGCTGGTGGTGCGGGGCTTCCTCGCCGACGTGATCGGCCGGATCCCGGTGCCGGAGCTGCACGACCGGCTGATGAGCAGCATCGACGCCCGGCTCGGCGGCCCGCCGGCAGGGGTGGAGGAGGGCTGATGGCTACCAGGCTCTGCGCGCTCGCCGACCTCGATCCTGGCGTGCCGCTGCGGGTCGAGCTCGCCGACCTCGAGGTGGCCGTGGTGAGGGTGGGCGAGGAGATCTTCGCGATCGAGGATGTCTGCTCGCACGCCGACATCCCGCTGTCGGAGGGCGACGTGGACGACTGCACCATCGAGTGTGCGCTGCACGGCTCCCGCTTCGACCTGCGCACCGGCAAGCCCACCGGCCCGCCCGCCACCCGTCCGGTGCCGGTCTTCGAAACCTCGGTGGTCGACGGCGACGTCTACGCCGAACTCGATACCTGAGCCGTACCCGGCTGCTTCGCACGAACCGTTCCCAGAGGAGAAACCCGCACATGTCCAAGCTCGAGATCCGTGACCTGCATGTCGCCGTGGACGACACCCCGATCCTCAAGGGCGTCAACCTGACGGTGGAATCCGGTCAGACGCACGCGATCATGGGCCCCAACGGTTCCGGCAAGTCCACGCTGGCCTACTCGATCGCCGGCCACCCGAAGTACACCGTCACCTCCGGCCAGGTGCTGCTCGACGGCCAGGACGTGCTGGCGATGGCCGTCGACGAACGAGCCCGGGCCGGCCTGTTCCTGGCGATGCAGTACCCGGTCGAGGTGCCCGGGGTGTCGGTGTCGAACTTCCTGCGCACCGCCGCCACCGCGATCCGCGGCGAGGCGCCGAAGCTGCGCACCTGGGTCAAGGAGGTCAACACCGCCATGGCCGAGCTGGAGATGGACAAGTCCTTCGCCGAGCGCAACGTCAACGAGGGTTTCTCCGGCGGCGAGAAGAAGCGGCACGAGATCTTGCAGCTGGCGCTGCTCAAGCCGAAGATCGCCATCCTGGACGAGACCGACTCCGGCCTGGACGTCGACGCGCTGCGGACCGTCAGCGAGGGCGTCAACCGGGTCCGCGACACCGGCATCGGCACCCTGCTGATCACCCACTACACCCGGATCCTGCGCTACATCCAGCCCGACTTCGTGCACGTGTTCTTCGACGGCCGGATCGTGGAGTCCGGCGGCGCGGAACTGGCCGAGGAGCTGGAGGCCAACGGTTACGCCCGCTACGGCGTCAACGAGCCGGCGGCGGTGCAGTAGCCGTGCCGGCTTCCTCCGCTTACGACGTCGAGGCGATCCGCAAGGACTTCCCGATCCTGACCCGGCAGGTGCACGGGGTTCCGCTGGTGTACCTGGACTCGGCCAACACCTCGCAGAAGCCACGCCAGGTGCTCGACGTGCTGGAGGACTACTACAGCCGGCACAACGCCAACGTGGCGCGCGCGGTGCACACCCTCGGTTCCGAGGCGACCTCGATGTTCGAGGCCGCGCGGGACAAGGTGGCCGCGTTTATCAACGCCCCGCGCCGGGACGAGGTGATCTTCACCAAGAACATCTCCGAGTCGCTGAACCTGCTGGCGTACTCGCTGTCGAACGCGACCACCTTCCCGGGTGCGGAGAGGTTCCGGATCGGTCCCGGCGACAACGTGGTGGTCACCGAGATGGAGCACCACTCCAACCTGGTGCCGTGGCAGCTGCTGGCGCAGCGGACCGGTGCCGAGTTCCGCTACATCCCGATCGACGACGACGGCCGGCTGGTGGTCGAGGCCATCGAGCAGCGGATCGACTCCCGGACCAAGGTGGTCGCCTTCGTCCACCAGTCCAACGCGCTGGGCACCGTCAACCCGGTGGCCCGGCTGGTGGCCCGGGCGCGGGAGGTCGGCGCGCTGACCATCCTGGACGCCGCCCAGTCGGCGCCGCACCGTCCGGTGGACGTGCAGGAGCTGGGGGTGGACTTCCTCGGCTTCACCGGCCACAAGCTGTACGGCCCGACCGGGGTGGGGGTGCTCTGGGGCCGGTACGAGCTGCTGGCCGAGCTCCCGCCGTTCATGGGCGGCGGCGAGATGATCGAGACGGTGGACATGTCCGGCACCACCTACGCCGCGCCGCCACACCGGTTCGAGGCGGGCACCCCGATGATCGCCGAGGCGATCGGCCTGGGTGCGGCGATCGACTACGTCTCGGCGATCGGGATGGACGCGATCCAGGCGCACGAGGCGGAGCTGACCCGGCACGCGCTGCAGGCGTTCGCCGGGGTGCCGGGCCTGAAGGTGATCGGTCCCAACTCTCCCGATGAGCGCGGTGGCACCATCTCCTTCACGGTCAAGGGGATTCACCCGCACGACGTCAGCCAGCTGCTCGACGAGCAGGGCATCGCGGTGCGGGCCGGGCACCACTGCGCCCGACCGGTGTGCGTGCGGTACGGCATTCCGGCCACCACCCGCGCGTCCTGGGGTCTCTACACCACCACCGCCGAGATCGACGCCCTGGTCGCGGGATTAGCCCGGGTGCAGGAGATGTTCGGATGAGCGGAAACTTCGTGGCGAGCTGGAGGTGGGCATGAGCCTGTCGATGGACTCGATGTACCAGCAGATCATTCTCGACCACTACAAGCACCCGCAGCACCGTGGCCAGATCGAGCCGTTCGACGCCGAGGTGCACCACGTCAACCCCACCTGCGGTGACGAGGTGACGCTGCGCATCCGGCTGGACGGCGACGACATCGCCGAGCTCGGCTGGGTGGGGGAGGGCTGCTCGATCAGCCAAGCGTCCACCTCGGTGATGAGTGACCTGGTGGTCGGCAAGCCGATCGAGAACGCGCTGCGGCTGCAGCAGAAGTTCCTGGAGCTGATGCAGTCGCAGGGCCAGAGTGAGCTGACCGAGGACGAGGCGGAGGCCCTCGACGACGCGGTGGCCTTCGAGGGAGTATCGAAGTACCCGGCGCGGGTCAAGTGCGCGCTGCTGGGCTGGATGGCGATGAAATCCGCGGTTGCCGAGGCATCCGGTAGCGAGACAATGGGTGGCGAGACCGGGAACGAGCAGGGAGCGAAGTCATGACCGAAGCCGGCACCATCCCCAAGCCGTCGCACGACGACGTCGAAGAGGCGCTGCGTGACGTGGTGGACCCCGAGCTGGGCATCAACGTCGTGGACCTCGGCCTGATCTACGGGCTCGACATCGCCGACGACGCCACCGTCACCGTGGACATGACGCTCACCTCGGCGGCCTGCCCGCTGACCGACGTCATCGAGGAGCAGGCCGAGTCCGCCCTGACCGGCGGGCCGAAGCCGCTGGCCAGCGCGCTGAAGATCAACTGGGTCTGGATGCCGCCGTGGGGCCCGGACAAGATCACCGACGACGGCCGCGAGCAGCTGCGGGCACTCGGCTTCAACGTCTGAGCTGGCTCAGTACTCGACGGTACGCGGCCAGACGATCAGCTCGCTGGTCACGGGGTTGACGATGCCTGGTGATCGCCCGGTAGCCGTCACGGTGTAGCCGCCTGGCGGCAGCGCGCCGAAATTCGTGATCAGCTGATCGCCGCCAGCCCGCCGGAGAATCTGGACATCACGTACCACCCCAGCCTCGTCGGTAAGGGTCGCTTTCACCGCCGGGGCACCCGGTGGTGCCGTCACCGCGACGACCAGTTCTTCAGGCTCAAGCAGCAACTCGGGGACGTCGACTCGGAGGTCAACAGGAGCAGCGGCCTTGGGAACTATCGGCTTCGCCAACAGGATTGCTTCGATCTCATCCAGCACGGCTGGGTTGCACTGCAGGTCACCATGCTTGTCGGCGATGTGGTGAATCGAGTTGTCATCGAGCGGCACACCGGCTGGCCCGGCTACTGCCGGCACCGTGCCGTCGCCGGCCAGGTCTTCGTTCTCATAGGTATCGAGCAGCCGGACTACTCCGTTGGCGAACTCTACGGTAGTGGCGGTGCGTTGCTTGGTACCGGTGATAGCGTGCCGACGGCTGCCTGATGCGGTGTCTGAACGTTCACTGTCTTCCAGTTGCTTGTGAAACAGCATGGCGTCGTCCAGCCGGGCGCCGTCCAACTCTGGTAAGCCAGCGGCTGCTGAGAGGTAGGTCAGCTCAGCTGATCCCGTTAGACAGGCGTAGCTAGGAAGCAGTTGGTACAGCGAGGGCAGACTCTTGGCCAAGTCGGTGAGGTCGACAGACAGCGGGCCCAGTTTCTTGTGGACGCCGTTTATGAGCTGGTCCACAGCGCGTGCTGCGCCTCGGTACGGCGCGCCGAGGGTAATGAGCTTGCGGGTGACCTCCGCCCCGCCTTGAGAGATGTACCAGCGGGCCACCAAGCCACCCATCGAGTGGCAGACGAAGCACACCTTCGCATCGGTGTATTCACCGCCTTGCTCGCGCCACCGGTCGAGCGCCCATTCTATTTTCTTGCCGAGTTCGCGGCCGTTGTAGCGGTTGGACAGCCGCCAGTCGTACGGAAATAGCAGTAGATTGCCGGGCGGTACTTCCGGATCGGTGCTGACGAGGCGGAAACCTATCGACTGCAGCCGTTTGACAAGCACGTCATAGCCACGCACCGGGGTCCAGATGCCGGGGATGGCATGCAGAGTAGGCATCAGAGCGCTGGCTTCGACGCCGTCGTCGGGATGGTCGTCGCCGATGCCGTTCGGCAATCGTAGGTCCTTGACGTGCCGGCCCAAGGTGACGACAGCTCGGACGATTGCGCCGCCCGATAGCGACCAGACAGGTTTACCGTGCTGAGTCAGCGTGCTGCCCATGATGCCGGGCACGACTACTACCAGGTCATTCTTGGCCATCCTCAGTCTCCGGTGGTAGTGGCTCGGTAAGCAGCGGAACGATAGCCAGCGCTTTCGGTTGCTTAGTGCCGATACTCGCTGTCAAATTGATGTACTCGGGAGCTTCGGTTACTTGACGCAGTGCGTGAACTAGATCCCGAATCTGATCCGGTGGTGCCCCATTCAGCAGTCCAGCGATGGCTTGGTAGAACAACGCCCGAGCGTTCTGGTTGCTGTTACTCGCCTGGGTCATCAGCAGGGTAGCGAGGGCGGATAGTTCCTCGGGGCGGCCCTCGATAGCGGCGCTGCGCTGCAGATTATCGAACTCGGCCTGATCGGCCAGCGCGTCAATGGCTACGCGATGCCTCCCGGTTGTCGAGAGCAAGATCAACGCCCGCGCTTGCATAGCGGCATGGACGAGACTGGGGTCATCCTGAGTGCTATAGCTGCTTAAACTTTGGACGAACGCGGGCTGGCGCAGCCGCTCACCTTCAGCATCGAGCAATTCGATCTGGCGGGGCAGCTCGGCGTTAAGAAAGCGGCGTAGCAACACCGCATCCAGCAAGGGATTATACGCGGCGGATACTCCGTCCGATTGCGCCGCAGCCCGGAGCTTACGAAGCCGGTTGGCTTCGTCATTCTCGATTCCAAGCAAAGCTTCGGTCACGACGACATCGCTCGCTGGATCGAGCAGTTCTGGGTGCTCGGCTAACCAGGCAGCCTCGTGTTCAAAAGTCGGCGTGTTGACCCAGCTGACGGCTTTTTCCAACAGATCGACGGGGATGCTCAGCCAATCGGGTGTTGGCTCACCGCTGGCCGCCGACCACTGGGCATCGAATACTATCGGGTCGTTTGCTCTCAGTTCGCGCGCTGCTTCGTGGATGGCACGCTCCAACCCTGGCTCCATGCCTGGGCTTTTTAGCGCGGTTGCGAGCCATTCGAGGGCCCGCGCGTCAGTAGTCGGCGCATGAACCGCTCGAAGGTAAAGCAGGGTCGCGGCCTGATCGGCTAGTGCGACGAGTGTTTGCTGCCAGGTCAGCTCACCATCATCGTGACGGCCAACCTGTTTGAGATAGCCCAATAAGTAGCTGAGAGAATTTACAAGGTCGGGAAGGTAGGCCGGGTTCTCGGCCGCTAGCACCCGACGCATCTGGACGGCCTCTTCGACTGGTGCGACCGCTTCTTGCCGGCGGCCGACCTCGCTGTAATGGCCGCCGAGGTTGTTCAGCGCCGTGGCCAGGTCGGGCAGGTGGGCCGGGTTCTCGGCCGCTAGCGTCCGGTACTGCTGGACGGCCTCCTCGGCCGGTGCGACCGCTTCTTGCCGGCGGTCGACCTCGCTGTAGCGGTTGCTGAGGTTGTTCAGCGCCGAGGCCAGGTCGGGCAGGTAGGCCGGGTTCTCGGCCGCCAGCGTCCGGTACCGCTGGACGGCCTCCTCGGCCGGTGCGACCGCTTCTTGCCGGCGGCCGACCTCGCTGTAATGGCCGCCGAGGTTGTTCAGCGCCGTGGCCAGGTCGGGCAGGTAGGCCGGGTTCTCGGCCGCCAGCACCCGACGCATCTGGACGGCCTCCTCGACCGGTGCGACCGCTTCTTGCCGGCGGCCGACCTCGCTGTAATGGCCGCCGAGGTTGTTCAGCGCCGTCGCCAGGTATGGCAGGTTGGCCTGGTTCTCGGCTGCTAGCGT
>DATINJ010000327.1:0-8937 GCA_035474375.1 Kineosporiaceae bacterium
GGTGGTTGCACCACCGATGCCGAGTAGGTCGGCGAGGACCTCGGATGGTGTGGCGAAGTCGAGGACGTTACGTGGCCGGCCGTTGAGGCGGTCGGTAGCGGCTTGGAGGTCCTCGGGAGCGACGGTGGAGAAGTCGGTGCCGACAGCTCGCACGTCGGTCTTCCCGGTCAGTGAGTGGACGGGTCGGATCGGTCGAAAATAGCCCCAACCCATCCCGTGATCATGCACGGTTGCCCGCCTCAGGCCGTGATCATGCACGGTTGCCCGCCTCAGCCCTTGATCATGCAAAGGTTGTCCGCCTCTGGCCCGTGATCATGCACGGTTGCCCGCCTCAACGCGGGTAGCCGTGCTTGATCACCGCAGATGTTGGGCAGGGCTGCTCGCACAGCGTTTTCATCGATCGGAGTGATCGGCACGATCATCGGCGTTCGGTCGAAATAGCCGCAGCCTTCCCGCGAAGATCGCCAGTTACGCCCGAAAAGTAGTGCCTCTCGCGGCACGAAGACGGGCGCAACTGCCGATCACCCAGAGGCCGAAGATCATCACGGCCAGGAACCCGAGGCTGGGTCGCCGTCCCTCATTTCAGCCCGCGGGGCGGCCCGCAGGACCATGGCCGTTCAGACATCCCATGGGCTTAGGAGTCAAGCTGCGGCGCGTTACCTCCCGATCAGGTCATGGAACCGGGCAATCCCCGGGATTCCTTCCGGAAGACGGGCTTTCGCTAACTTCTTACCGTTCTCGTCCTGGATCTCCACATCGTGGTGGTCCTCGGCCCAGTCATCACCGACGAACAGCATCCGTGTCCTCTCACCGCGCTCGACCATCCGGTCAGCAGCCTGCAGGAAGACCCGCGGACTAATGGTCAAGTGCTCGCGCCACGATCTCGGCGGGCACGACATCCCATCAGCGGTTCGCGGTCCTGACCACCGATGGAGGCACGGTCTGAACGTAGGACTCAAGGTCCAGTCGAAAAGAGTGCTCATCCATCGGCGGCTACCAGGCACCGAGCCTGCCCTATGCCGACCCGGTAACCCCCATTAGTCGAAAATGGCTGCACCTCGGCTGCTTCCTCGTGAGCGTCTTGATCGGCGGCTGTTTGGTACTGCTATCCCAGTACCAAACAGCCGCTGATCAAGACACGGTCAGCACACCCAGTCCTACTCAGCCACGCAGCGCCTCGTTCGCTCACGCAGCGTCTCGCTAGTGCGGTGCTTATGAGCGCGGTGGTCATGATCACGGCTTGGTGAGGGGTCGTCCGCGAATGATCACGGCGAAAGGGCTTCGGTATGATGCACCGGTGACACCCTTCCCGGGCATCCTCCCACCGCCGCGCTCCTGACCGGAGCGCTCGGGCACCGATCCGCATCGCGGCATCGGTAACTCTGCTGTGCGTGCGCTCCCGCAGATTTCCCTGTCGGTAGCCACCCAGTTGGAGTGCACACGTGTCTCGTCCTGCCGAACCATCCTTGCCTGCGTCCCGTTTCACTGGTCACGAATTGCCAATCAGTACAACAGTTTCCGCTGGTCCAGCGACTTCTGCTGGGGCAACAGCTCCCGCCGGGGCGGCGAATTCGTCCGGCGCCGGTTCTCCTTCCGGGCACCGGTCCCGATCCGGGCTGATCAAGATCAGTGCCGCCGGTCTGCTCTGGGGAACGACCGGCGTGGTGGTCCAATTGCTCCACCGGACAAGCACATTGAGCCCCGTCGGCATCGGCTTCTACCGCCTGGCGATCGCCGCCGCCGTCCTGCTGGCGGTCTGTCGTCCCCGGGCGATCTCGGCCGCGTTCAGGGTGGCGCCGATTGGGCTGATCCTCACCGGGATCGGGCTGGGCGCATACCAGGCGCTCTATTTCATCGCCGTCACCCTGGGCGGGGTAAGCGTCGCCACCGTGGTCGGCCTGGGGTTGGCGCCCGTCCTGCTCGCCGCGGGGGAGGCGGTGCGAGCGCGACGACTACCCGATCGGACGACGGCGGCCACCTTGGTCACCGGAGTGCTCGGTCTCCTGCTGATCACCGGGTCGGCGGGGCGGGCGACGGACGGCGCACCACATCCGCTGCTCGGCCTGCTCGCGGCCACCGCCTGCGGAGTCTGCTACGCCATCAGCACTGTCATCAGCCGACGGCAGATGCAAAGAATCGACGCGACCACGCTGACCGTGGTCTCCGCCGGGGTCGGGGCATTGGCACTGGCACCACTCGCTGTGATCGGCCCGATGGCCGGGGTTGCCGTCCCGCTGCGGCCTGGTCCTGCGCTGATGCTGGCCTACCTCGGGGTGGTCACCACGGCGGTGGCTTATGCCCTGTTCTATGCCGGGTTACGGACGACGGCCGGTAGCACGGCGGCCGTCCTGACTTTGCTGGAACCCCTGGTCGCGGCCCTGCTGGCGATGCTGATCCTGGGTGAGTCGCTGTCCGGGTCGGCGCTGGTCGGCGCGACCCTGCTGCTCACTGCGGTCGCCATGCTCTACGCCGCGCCAACGATGCCTCGTCAGGCAGAACCCCGGCCCTGATTCGCCCGTTCTGACCGTGCCCCCGCTCCCGGCCAAGGCCGGGGAGCGGGGCGCCGCGGAGGTGGTGAAGATCATCGGGAAGATTTCCGCCCATTGTGATAAATCGGCGGAAGACGGTCGATATGAAGGTTCACCTCGAGAATTAACTTTCGTGTCGCCCGAGAATGGCCGCTAGTTACCACCCGGTACCAACTTTAGCAATATCTATCTATTGTCCAGCTTCATACCTATCTTCAAGGGCGATCGGCGCCCCCGCCGGTCGGTGCCGCTCTCATCCTCTGCGGCCCATCGTTTTCATCGGCCACAAGCCGACGCTCGAGGAGATAGACATGAAGCTCTCTCGCTCGATCAGCCGCCCCTTGGCGCTGATCGGTTTACCCGCTCTGCTGGTCACAGTTGCCGGCGGAGTGCTGGCGACTCCTGCCTCTGCTGCGGAAGGGACGATCCGCGACGCGGGATCGGCGTCCGTGGTCAAGAACAGCTACGTCGTCGTCTTGAAGAGTTCGACCGGCGTGCCCTCCGCGGTGAAGAGCCTGACCGGTAAGTACGGCGGCAAGGTGGGTCATACCTACTCGCATGCCCTTGGCGGATTCGAGGTCTCGGTCGGCGAGGCGGCGGCCAAGAAGCTCGCGGCCGACCCGAAGGTCAGCTACGTGCAGAAGAACGGCATCTTCACAATCAAGACCACGCAGTCGAGCCCGCCGTGGGGCCTCGACCGGATCGACCAGCGGGCGCTTCCGCTGAGCACCTCGTACACGTACGACACCACCGCGTCCAACGTGCACGCGTACATCATCGACACCGGAATCCGGTTGACCCACTCGCAGTTCGGCGGGCGCGCGGTGAGCGGCACGGACGCCGTGGACAACGACACGAACGCCACCGACTGCAACGGTCACGGCACCCACGTCGCCGGAACCGTCGGTGGATCGACCTACGGTGTGGCCAAGGCGGTGCAGTTGGTCGCCGTCCGGGTGCTCGACTGTGAGGGCAGCGGCACCACGGCCGGCGTCGTGGCCGGCATCGACTGGGTGACCGCGAATGCGATCAAGCCCGCGGTGGCCAACATGAGCCTCGGCGGCGGCGTCGACTCGGTTCTCGACGCAGCGGTGAACCGGTCCATCGCGGCCGGCATCACCTACGGTGTTGCCTCCGGCAACGAGACCGCCAACGCCTGCAACAGTTCGCCGTCCCGAGTGGCGAACGCGATCACGGTGAACGCCACCACGCGGACGGACGCCAAGGCCAGCTTCAGCAACTTCGGCACCTGCACCGACATCTTCGCGCCCGGCCAGGACATCCTGTCCTCCTGGTACACCAGTGACTCCGCGACCAACACGATCAGTGGGACGTCGATGGCCACCCCGCACGTGGTCGGCGCTGCAGCGCTGATCCTGGCGGCCAACCCGAGCTTCACCCCGGCCCAGGTGGCCAGCGCGATGATCGCTGCCTCCACGCCGAATGTCGTCACCAGCCCGGGTACCGGCTCGCCGAACCGGTTGCTCTACACCGGAGCCACCACCACCACGCCGACCCCGACGCCCACCGCGACCACCGCGCCGCCGACCACCGGCTGCACCGGAACGTCCGGCACCGACGTCACCATCCCCGACGCCGGAGCCGCCGTCACCAGCTCGATCGCGATCAGCGGTTGCGCCCGTAGCGCCAGCAGTACCTCCACGGTCGCGGTGAACATCGTCCACACCTACCGCGGTGACGTGGTCGTCGACCTGGTCGCCCCGGACGGCACGTCGTACCGGCTGAAGGCCTCCAGCACCTCCGACAGCGCGGACAACATCAACACCACGTACACGGTCAACCTGAGCTCGGAAGCGGCCAACGGAACGTGGCTGCTGAAGGCACAGGACATCTACAGCGCGGACACCGGTTACATCAACAGCTGGACGCTCACAGTCTGAGTGCTCTCTCGCTGAGCGCGCTCGCTCTGTGCTCCCCCTCCGAGCGCAGCCGAGCGTCGGCGCCTCCCGGCTGTTCATCCGCCGGGAGGCGCCACTGCTTTGACCGATGCTCCGACTTTGATGGCTCATTCGCGCAGACCCAAACCCTTTCCGCGATCATGCACGATTGCCCGCCCGGTGCCCTCAGCGCGGGCAATCGTGCATGATCACGGGGATGGGGATCTGCTCCGGGCTCAGCTATGGCGGAGGGAGCACTCGTTTGCCAGGTCACCGGTGGCCGGTCGCGGCAGGGTGGCGCTCGGCGGCGGTGTGCTGCCAGCGGCCACCCACCGCTCCAAGGCGGTGAACGCGGTGCTGAAGCACGGCAGGATCGGGCGCAGGAGAGTGGGGAAGGCGTCGTACAGCCCGTCGACGTGGTTGCCGCCCTCGATCCGGTAGTACCGGTGCAGCCGGGTGCGACCCTGATCGGCGATCAGGCCCGCGTAGACGTCACCGGAACGACTGATCGGCAGCAGGGTGTCCAGGGTGCCCTGCAGGGTGATCAGCGGCCGCGTGATCCGCCCGGTGAGTGCGATCCGTTGCACTGCCCGGTGCACCGAAACCGGGCGGGCGGCATAGTCGTAGTCGGCGTCGCAGGCTGGCGTCCCGGGCAGACAGAACGGCGTACCCGCCTCGGTCGCACCGTCGAACGACGGGTCCATTTCCTCGCGATAGATCCGCTGGGTGAGATCCCAGTAGATGCCGTAGTGGTAGGCCCAGAGCGGTTCGGAGCCGGGGGCGAAACCGGCGGCAAGGATGGCGGCGTGCGCTCGTGCCGAACCTGTGGCAGCGTAGTCCGGGTAGTTGCGCAGGGCTGGTGGCAGGAAGTCGAGAAGGTTCGGCCCGTTCGCCGTCCACAGCGTGCCCTCCCAGTCCAGGCCGCCGTCGAACAGCTCCGGGTGGTGCTCCAACTGCCACCGCACCAGATATCCGCCGTTCGAGATCCCGGCCGCCAACGTGCGGACCGGGCGCCGGCCATAGCGTTGCCCGACAACCGCCTTCGCCGCCCTGGTCAGTTGGGTGACCCGGGCGTTCCACTCGACGATCGCATCGCCGGGCCGGACGCCGTCCTGGTAGAACGTCGTCCCGCTGTTGCCCTTGTCGGTCGCCGCGTAGGCGTAGCCGAGGGCCAGCACCCGGTCGGAGATGGTGAAGTCGTTCGCGTACTGCCGCCGGACCCCGGGCGTTCCGGCCACCACTAGCGAGCCGTTCCACCGCTCGGGCAGCCGGATGACGAACTGGGAATCATGGTTCCAGCCGTGATCGGTGTTGAACGTCGAGGTGTCCGGAAAGTATCCGTCGATCTGGATCCCGGGAATGCCGACTGGATTGCGGGCCCCGGCCGGCTGCAAACCGGCCCACTCGGCAGCGACGCTGTGGCCGGTGCCGACCGTGGCCGCCGTGGTCAGATCGGCAAGGCAAGCCTGAATCTGCCGCTGGGCACCCGGAACGCGGAGGGTCTCGGATCGGCCGCAGCCGTGCTCGACAGCGCCCGCCGCAGTTGTCGCCGCCGCCAGCGCGGTCACCGCCAGCCCTACCGCCAGCCCGGCCGCCAAGGTGTGTCGAATCGCTGCCCTGAGTGTCATCCCCCTGCCCCTTTCATTCGGCGTCCGCTCGCCACGCCCGACGTCCATTCGCTGCCTCCGCAACGGCACGCATGCCGAGGCTAGGCAGCCGGCGACCGGGTTCCTACGTGCCTTGCCCACACAGTTGAGTCCTGCTGGGTGTGGCTTGGGTGAGCGCTCGGCGCTGTGTGGACCGTCACCGTGTTCGGCGCTTCAACTGTGGGTCGCCCGGACATAGGCAGCCCGATATTCGCCGAATAGTGTTCATCGCCTTGCGGTCAGGAAATGCCACGTGGTGAGAAACCCCAGTGGTCAGGCGAATCCGGCGAAGGAGGATGGGTGCTGCGAACCGAGGCTCTGATCAAGGAGTTCCGCGGTTTCCGTGCGGTTGACGGGGTCGACCTGAAGATCCGTGAAGGCAGTGTGCATGCCCTCGTCGGTCCGAACGGCGCCGGCAAGACCACCCTGTTCAACCTGCTCACCGGCTTCCTGAAGCCGAGTTCCGGGCGGATCGTGCTGGCCGGGCAGGACCTGACCGGCAAACGACCCGAGCAGGTGGCCCGGCTGGGGGTCGCTCGGTCGTTTCAGATCACCAGCCTCTTTCCGCAGTTGACTCCGCATCAGCACGTCGAGCTGGCGTTGCAGAGCAGTACCCCGCTGGGCTGGCGCTTCTGGCGCTCGGAGAACCAACTTGGCCGGTTCGCCGAGCGCGCCCGGCAGTTGCTCGACGAGGTCGGGCTCGGCGAGCATGCCGACATCCCGGCCGGCAGCCTGGCCTACGGCCGGAAGCGAGCGCTCGAGCTGGCTCTCGCCCTGGCTCTGGACCCGCGGGTGCTCCTGCTCGACGAGCCGACGGCCGGGATGGGAACCGAGGACGTCGACCGCACGGTGGAACTGATCCGCCGAGTCCGTGCCGGCCGGACCGTGGTGATGGTCGAGCACAACATGAAGGTCGTGGCCGGGCTGGCAGATCAGGTCACCGTGCTGCAAGCCGGCCGGGTCCTGGTGGAGGGCCCTTATGAAGAGATCCGTCGGGATCCGCGCGTCGTCAGTGCCTATCTGGGAGAGAGCGATGCTGAGCATTGAGAACGTCTCGGCCTGGTACGGCGAGGCGCAGGCGGTCCGGGAGGTTTCGCTGGAGGTCGCGCCGGGGGAGATCGTCACCCTGGTCGGCCGCAACGGGGCCGGCAAGACCACCCTGCTGCGATCCGTGATGGGTCTGCAGCAACGAGCCAGCGGGCGAATCCGCTTTCTGGGTAACGAAATCGGTGGGCTGCCGGCGCACCGGCGGGCCCGGCTCGGCCTTGGCTATGTGCCCGATGACCGGGGCATCTTCGCCAGCTTGAACGTCGAGGAGAACCTCACCCTGCCGCCAAGGGTTGGCTCCGAACCATGGTCCCTGCAACGGGTTTACCAGACCTTTCCGCGACTGCGGGAACGCCGCCGGTTCTCCGCCGGGCTGCTCTCCGGCGGGGAGCAGCAGATGCTGGCGATCGCCCGGGTGCTGCGGATGGGGGCCAGGTTGCTGCTCTGCGACGAGCCCACCGAAGGGCTGTCGCCACTGATCGCGCAGCAGATCGGCAGCATCCTCCGAGAGGTCAAGGCACAAGGAGTGTCGGTGCTTCTGGTCGAGCAGAACGTGCAGTTCGCCGCCACTGTCGCCGATCGGCACTACCTGCTCGCCGAGGGCCGCATCGCCCGGTCGATGGACAACGCCGAGGTCACCGACCGGCGCCAGGAACTCCTCGAATACCTCGGAATCTGAACCCCGGCGCCTGACCGGTATCTGACAAAGGAGCGAACCATGAAGGTTCTGGGAACTGCGGCGGCAGTGACGGCCGCGGCGGTGGTGCTGACAGCTTGCGGTGGAGGGCCGGGCGGGGGCGGCGGAAAGATCAGCGACGACAAGATCGTGCTCGCCGTCCTGAACGATCAGTCCGGCGTCTACGCAGACCTTTCCGGAAAGAGCAGCGTCGAGGCCGTGAAGCTGGCGGTGGCCGACTTCACGAAGAAATACGGCGACAAGGCGGTGACCGACGACATCGAAGTGGTCAGCGTCGATCACCAGAACAAGCCCGATGTGGCGAACTCCAAGGCTCAGGAGCTTTACGACCGGCAGAAGGCCGACGTGATCCTCGACGTCCCGACCTCCTCGGCCGCCCTCGCCGTGGCGAACGTCGCCAAGGCGAAGAAGAAGATCTTCATGGACGTCGGCGCCGCGACCACGGCCCTGGAAGGCGAGAACTGCAACAAGTACACCTTCCACTACGGCTACAACACCTACATGCTGGCCAACGGCACCGGAGCGACGGTCACCGAGGACGGCGCCAAGAACTGGTACATCGTCTATCCGGACTACGCCTTCGGTCAGGACATGGAGAAGAGCTTCAGCACGGCTGTGAAGACTGCCGGCGGCACCGTGGTGAAGAGCGACCCGGCGCCGTTCCCGAACGACAACTTCTCCACCTTCCTGCTCAAAGCTCCTGGCCTGAAGCCGAAACCAGAGGTGATCGGGACCATGCAGGCCGGCGGTGACCTGGTCAATCTGGTGAAGCAGTACAACGAGTACAAGCTGAAGTCCAAGGGGATCGGCCTCGCGGTCGGCCTGATGTTCATCACCGACATCCACTCGCTCGGCTCGGACGCGTTGGCCGGAACCAAGTTCACCGACGCCTGGTACTGGAACGCCAGCCCGGCCAACCGCGCCTGGGCAGACCGATTCCAGGCGGTCGCGGGCAAGCGGCCGAGCTTCCCGAACGCGGCGAACTACTCGGCGGCAACCCAGTACCTGGAGGGAGTGCAGCGGTCCGGGACGGACGCGTCGGACGACGTCGTCAAGCAACTCGAAGGGCTCAAGTTCAACGACGCCTTCGCGCAGAACGCCACCATCCGGGCGCAGGACCA
>DATINJ010000328.1:0-14744 GCA_035474375.1 Kineosporiaceae bacterium
GGGCGATGAACTGTCCGGAGCGAGCACTGCAAGCCTTTGGAGCGGCCGGATCGGTCGAACCGCCGCTGGAGCGGGGATCTCCATCGCGAGTGGCTGGACCGATCTCGGAGTCTGGCTGGGCTGCGGCGCGGGCGCTTCAGCGCTCTTCGAGGGACGGATTTCCGTCGCTTCATTCCCAGCGGGAGCCACGACTGGCGCGGAATCTGCTGATGCCGAAGGCAATTCGGGCACAGCAGGCGCGGGCAGCGCAACCTGCCGCGAAACCATCGGCCCAAAAGGCGCAGCAGGCACGGTCGGCTGGGTCAGCCGATCTGACCCAGCCGGTGTCGCCACGCGCGAAACGATGGGCGGCCCAAGCCCAACCGAGGGAACCGAGGGCGTGGGTGGCGTGGCTGGGCGTGACACCACCGTTGGGTCAGGCGGAGCGCTCTGTGCCTGATCAACGTCTCCGGGGCGGCCTGGAGACGAGGAGACGTTCGACGAGAAGTCGGGCGACGGCCCGAAGAGCCGCCCAGAGAGCGGCGGTGAACTCACCGGCGATGAATCAGCGGACGACTCCAGGGGTGACGAAACGGACGACGTCGAAACCTGCCGCTGCACAGGGGAATAATCCCCAAGAGAAGGCTGCCCGGGAGAGAGAGGATGCACCGACGCCGCCCGCTGGATCGACTCCGCCGAGTGCTGCGCCGACGCCGTCACACCCGGGTTCGACGACCCACCCCAGCCGGCCGACCCCACGAGGTCCGCCGATCCCACCGGACCCGCCGCAGAAGGATGACCGGTCGACGCCGGCAATTCGCCCGACTCGGCCGACCCGCTTGACCCAGCCGACCGATCCAAATCGAACGTCCCGCCCGACTCGAATGGCTCCCCTGACGTGAACGACCCCCCTGACTCGAACGAGTTGCCCGGCTCGACAGCATCGCTTGGTGCGCTCGATCGAACCAGCCCGCGTGACTCGGCATCCGCGCTCGACCCGGCTGACTCGCTCAACCCGACCGACTCGCTCCACGCGGCTGACTCGCTCGACCCGGCCAGCCCACCCGAGCTGGCCAACCCGGTCCGCTCACCTGAGCTCGTCCAGGTGGTCTCAGCATGGGGCCCGTCCGAAGACGAATCCCGTTGTACGTTCTCGAATCCGTTCGGAGCGACGGATTGAGCCCCGGAAGCACCCTCGGCCTGCGCACCAGACGGCTGGCTCGTGGTCACCTCGCCGGCGCTGGCGGCCACGAATCGCTGCACCAAGCGTTGCATCAGACCGCCTCGACCTGGCTGCTCACCCGCCAGCGGCAGCGACGGCGCGGGCGAATAGCCAACCGATGTCGAGACTGGTTGCACCAAGCCATCTATCAACCCGGATGGTGCGGTCGGGCTGACCCCGTGACCAAGCTCGTCGATCAGGCCGGGGTTGTGCCAGGTCCTGAGGCTTCCGCTGAAGCCTTGCACGCCGACGATCGGTGCCATTGCCGAGACCTGCCGCTGAATCGGCGGAAGCTGCCGCCAGCCCGCAATCTCAGCGGTCGACGGCGAATCGCTCGATGAGGCTGGCGAAGCGTGGGTGGCCGCCGAAGCGCCGGCCTGGTCAGCGCCGGCATCGCGGCCCGCTGTTCGGCTACCCCGAGCAAGCCGATCCCAGAGCCACATGCCGTCACCTCCCTCGTTTCATCCGCTGATTGATTCGACCGATCTCGTCGACGTACCGGCGTCGGTCCGCGTGCTCCAGGTCAAGCAGCGGGTCGAGCGCCCAATGGAAGTGGAAGGCGATGTACGCGACCTCTTCGTGCAGTTGGTCGATCGCGTACGTCACTATTCCCCCAGGCGGCCCCCCGCGACGTCGACCGCGAACTCGTGCTGGCAGGCCGGGCAGGTGACCGCGGCCCGGGTGTGGCCCTCCTGGTTGATCCGGCGGTACAGGTCCTGCAGGAAGGCCAGATCCGTGGCGAACAGGTTCTCCACGATGCCCGCATGCACGTCGTCGATCGTGCCCAATTGGGTGATCACCCGAGCCAGTAGGACGACGGTCAGATAGGCCGGGTTCTCCCGAACCCGGTCGTCCCGCAGTGGCACCAGTTCGTCCCGCCCGGTGGCGAGCCGCATCGTCCCGTGCCGGTGCACCGTTCCGGCCCCGTCGACATAGCCGCGCGGCAACTCGAACGAAAACTCCGTCCGCAACGGGTCCGCCCGTTCCGGCTCCGGAGCAGAGGCTGCGGCCGCCGGACTGGAGGACCGTCCGGCTGGCCGGTCCTCCAGTTCGATGCTGTGCGACCTTCGCATCACTCGACCTCAAGCCGCTCGCAGGTGATGACCAACTTCTCGGTCAGGACGCTGGTGTCGCCGGCCTTGAGCGAGCCGATCTCCAAGCTCTTGGGCCAGGCATTGGTCAGCTTGTACCGCTTGATGGCCTGGCCTTCATAGTCGAAAACGATGATGGCTCCGCCTTTTCGGGCGTCCGCCATCTTTCCGAACTGGGAGTCCTTGACCCACTTCTCAAAGCTCTGGTCACCGGTGAGACCCCGAGTCAGGGTCACTTCGGCGGCCTTCCAGCGGCCGGGCAGCTTCTTGATCACGTACTTGCCGTCGGGGCCGTTCTGCTTGAGTTCCACGACGTCCTGCTCCATCTTGAGCCCGGACACCTCGGTAATGCTCTTGATCGTGATTCCGTCGAACTCCAGGCCGAACGAGTGGCCGACGGAGCTATCCAGGTCAGGAAGGGCCATGCTGATCTACCTCCGTTGAATCACTCGGCGACGAGACTGGTGCCGCCGGAGAACTGAGAAAGCCGGAAGACGACGAACTCGGCGGGCTTGACCGGCGCAATACCGATCTGGCAGACCACCTGACCGGCGTCGATACCTTCGGCGGGATTGGTTTCCCGGTCGCACTTGACGTAGAACGCCTCGTCCGGGGTAAGACCGAACAGCGCACCCGCGCGCCACTCGTTGACCAAGAAGGCGCTGATCGTGCGCCGCACCCTGGCCCACAGCGCGTCGTCGTTCGGCTCGAAGACCACCCACTGGGTGCCGTTGAGAATGGATTCCTCAAGGTAGTTGAACAGCCGGCGGACGTTCAGGTACCGCCAGGCCGGGTCGGACGACAAGGTTCGCGCGCCGTACACCCGGATCCCGCCGCCGGGGAAAGCCCGAATGCAGTTGATGCCGTCCGGGTTGAGCAGACCGTGCTCGTTCCGGGTGATCTGGGTCTCGAGCTCGATCGCCCCCCTGATCACCTCGTTCGCGGGTGCCTTGTGCACGCCGCGGGTGTCGTCGTTGCGGCCCCAGATGCCGGCCACGTGACCGCTCGGCGGAACGAACTGCGGATGCCCGGTCGCCGGGTCGAAGACCTTGATCCAGGGCCAGTACAGGGTGGCGTACTTGGAGTCGTAGCGGGCCTTGTCCACCCGCCATTCCTTGATCTGCTGGGCGTTGAATCCCGGTGGCGGGTCGAGAATCGCGACCCGGTCGCCCATCAGTTCGCAGTGCGCGATCATCCCCAGTTGCACGGCCTGCACGGTCTCCAGATCGACGGCGCCCTGCTGGTAGGCGCTCATCAGGTCCGGGACGCACACCATGGTGATCTCGTCGACCGCTTCGAGGCCACCGAATCCGGTACGGTCGGCGACGTCGCCGACGTAGTCGTCGGTGGTGAGGGTGGACGACGGGACCGCAGCCGCTGGTGCCGGGGTGGTCAGGCCGACCGTGCCAGGTGCCGGCTTCTCGACGGCTCCGGCACCGACGTCCTCGATCCGGATCACCTTCGACGCGGCGTTCACCATCGCGGCGACATTCTGCTTGCCGCGGCTCACGGTGGCGCGGTCGTACTCCTCGACCACCTCGCCGCCCTGCTTCACCACCAGCTTGAACATGTCTTCGGTCGGTGCCTCGCCACCGGCAGGCGTAATCTCGACCTCGATCTCACCGGGTCGGGCATTCGCGTTCTGCGCGACGGCGCGCAGTCGCCCACCGATCACCGCCTGTGGGGCAGCCAGCGTCTGATTGCCGTTGGCTGAACTATTGCCGTTCCCGTTGCCATTGCCGTCATCGCCAATTCGAACGATGTAGCAGTTTCCTCCGCCGTTCATGAAGTAGCCGTAGACGGCGTGCGCCAGATAGGTGCGCTCCACGAATCCGCCGAAGATTCCGGTGAACTGTGTCCAGTTACTGACCAGGGTCGCGGTGTTGAATGGTCCTCGTTCGGCCAGTCCGACAAAGGCTGCGACAGCGGTGCCGACACCCTGAATCGGCCGCGACCCGCTCTCCATTTCTTCCACGTACACGCCCGGCGACAGATATGTCGACATGCTGAGTCCTCCTCGAAACGCCTCGTTGAAGTCAGCGTCACCGGATCGGCCAAACTCTTCAACGGCATCCCGGACGCCTTGCGGGGCAACGCTCTCCGCCCGGCTCGTCGCCCTTTTGGGCAATCCCAAAGGGCCTGGACGAACCTGGTGGGAAGCCACCCGATCACGCTCTCCGCGGCGTAATATGAGTCGGATATGTCATATCGCCTCGGTGTCGATCTAGGGACGACGTTCACCGCCGCGGCGGTCGCGAACGGCGGCCCGCCAACGATGCTCTGGCTCGGGAACCAGGCCTTGCAGGTGCCCTCCGTGCTGTACCTGCCCTCCGACGGCGACCTGGTGGTCGGCGAAGCGGCGCAGCGGCGTGGTCTCACAGACCCATCCCGGGTGGTGCGCGAGTTCAAGCGCCGCATCGGCGACCACGTACCCATCCTGGTCGCCGGCGTCCCGTACTCGCCGCAGGCGTTGACCGCCCGGCTGCTGCGCTGGGTCGTGCGCTCCAGCACCGACCAGATGGGCGCGCCACCGGCCCGAACCATCCTCACGTACCCAGCGAACTGGGGGCCGTACAAGCGCGAGATCCTCGCCCAGATCGTCGAGCTCGCCGACATCGGGAACGTCACCACCTGCTCGGAGCCGGAGGCCGCCGCCATCCAGTACGCGGCCAAGAGCCGGGTGCCGCCGGGCGCCCGGATCGTGATGTACGACCTTGGCGGGGGCACCTTCGATACCTGCGTGCTGGAGAAGCGCGCGGACGGGTTCGTCATGCTCGGCGAATCGATCGGGGTCGAGCACCTCGGCGGCATCGACTTCGACGACGCCCTCTTCCAGCACGTGCTGGCGGCCGTGGGCGACGGGGCGAGCGAACTCGACCCGGCCGATCCTCAGGTCCAGGCCGGGCTGGTCCGGCTACGACGAGACTGCGTCGACGCCAAAGAGGCTCTCTCCGCTGACAGCCAGGCGATCGTGCCGGTTGCCCTGCCGGGTCGCAGCACCTCGGTCCGGCTCACCCGCGCCGAACTGGAGGAGCTGATCCGGCCCTCGCTCCAAGACACGGTGGCTGCGGTCGGGCGGGCGATCCGATCAGCTCGGGTCGATCCGTCCGAACTTCATGCCATCGTGCTGGTCGGCGGCGGTTCGCGAATTCCCTTGGTTCGGGAGTTGTTGCAGGAGAACTATTCCGTACCGACCGCGCTCGATACCCACCCCAAGCATGATGTCGCGCTCGGCGCCGTTCAGGTCGACACGGAATCGTCCGGTTCCGCTAGCGCCGGTCCCGCCACCGAGATCATTGACGCCGCGTTCGGTGTCCACGTCCCGCCCCCCGCCGAGCAGGCGCCCGCTCGACCGCCCAACCCCACTCCACCACCGCCCAGCCCCACTCCACCGCCGCCCAGCCTCACCCCACCGCCGTTCAGTCGCATCCCACCGCCGTCCGGACCCGCCCCACCGCCGTTCGACCTCACCGAACCGGGCAATCCGCAAGCCGCCCGAGCGAGCGACCGCGCGGGTCGTCCCGGAACCAGAACGGTGATCATTGCCTTCGTGATCGCGGCTCTACTCCTCGGCGCCCTGGCCAGCCTGCTGACCCAGGGTGACGACTCGTCGACCGCGAAACCCCCGCCGTCCGCACAACTGCCCGCCTCGGCGCCGCTGACCGGGCAGCAACTCATCGTCTCCATGAAGCTCCGCGGAAACACCGACCTCTATCTCGCCGACGCGGGCGTCGGGGCACCGACCAAACGATTGACCTCAGCGGCAGGAGCAGACCTGGCGCCCGTCCTGTCACCGGACCGCAAGAGCGTCATCTTCGTCCACCTCAAGAAGAGGCGGATCCTGCGGGTGATGGCCGCCGACGGCACCAGGGAACGAGCCCTCTTCGACCGCACCCCAGCCGAATGCGCCAACGTTCTGCACGCGGGCTGGAACCCGACCGACCCGAGCATGCTGGCTCTCGCCTGCCAGGACAAGCAGGGAGCTTCCGGCCTCTATCTGGTCCGAATCGACGGAAAAATGTTGCGAGAGATACCCGTTGGCCGACCGCTGGTAGACGATCCGACGTTCTCTCCGGACGGCCGGACGCTGGCGTACTGGGCCAGCCCGCAGTCACCCTTGGACGGTGGTTCGATCTACACGCTGCCGATCAACGCCGACACTCCGCACCGGCTCACCCAGGTCGGGCCCGGCGTCGATGCCGATCCGGCGTGGTCGCCGGACGGCAAGCGGATCGCCTTCCGACGGCGAGTCACCGGCACCGCCAAGGACGGCAACCTCGACATCTACGTCGTCCGCAGCGACGGCTCGCAAATCGCCCGGGAGCTTGTTTCCGGCGACTACGACGATCAAGAGCCATCGTGGTCGCCCACAGGAGACCAGATCGCGATCACGTCGACTCAGGTGATCTCCGAGAACGAGAACGGCGCGAACGATCGCGTCTGGCTGGTGAAGTTCGACCGGAGCGCTCCGCGCCTGTTGTGGACCAGCGGAGCGGACGGCGAGCAGAGCTCACCCGCCTGGACCAGGCGCTGAAACGCCCTCCAGGCAGGGCTTTCGACGTCCTCCAGGTTCGTTTGGCGGACGAAAATGAGGTTAAGGACCGTCGAGCGTGAACTGGATCGTTTGGACGTTCCCCGTAGCGTCGGTGAAGAGCGTGACGGCGAAGTCGCTGAAGCAGTTGCGATCCTTCTCAAGCGGTCGCACGGTTGCGGCCGCCAGTGCGGAGGCCTCCTTGGGCATGGTGACGTTCGTGCATCCGAGGAGGGTGGGCGCGTTGGGTTCGACAACCACGTCGGCACCGTCATTCACCATGCTCGCGACGGTCGCGAGCGGCGAAACCGGACATGCCCGTCCTTCGTACTCTGCCTTCCCTGGAGGACAGGACTGCAATGCGGCGGGAAAGTCCTCAGGTTTAAGGTCTGCTACCCGGACTCCGCCGATGTAGTACGCGACGTGCTCACCCCAAGGCACGGTCGCAGAGCCCGTGCCTTTGGCGAGGGCCACGAACGCTTCGGTTGCCTTGATGGCCGCCGATGGCGCCGGAGAACTGCTCGCCGCTCCCACGTCGCCCGCGTCGCTTGCACTGCTCGCGCCGCAGGCAGCGCTCATCGCGCTTGCGATCAGAACCGCCGTGAGGCAGTGCCACAACCTTCGCGGATTCCCACGAGGCCGCACCCACTGGTCATTGCTGAGGCGCGCCCGGATGGTCGCCATCTCGGTGGCGACTGGTGCGCCGTTTCTTGCCAACGGATCCCCCAATGAAGTAAATGGCGCTGCTGGACGGGGTCCTCAACGATCCACATGCGGTGTGTTGCAACCGCCGTGTGATCTTGGTTCATACTGCATCAATCGTCAAGATTCGCGGATAGAGATCTCCTGGATGAAGATCCCCAGGTCGGCTAGTGGTTCACCCACCTGGACCAGGCACTGAAACGCCCTCCAGGCCGCGCTCAGGGACGTAATATGAGCCGGAAATGACGTATCGTCTCGGCGTCGATCTTGGAACGACGTTCACCGCAGCGGCGGTTGCGAACGGCGGTAAGCCCAGCATGCTCGGGCTCGGAAATCGCGCCTTGCAGGTGCCTTCCGTGCTGTATCTACCGCCGGGTGGCGACCTGGTCGTCGGTGAGGCGGCCGAACGGCGTGGCCTGGTAGATCCATCTCGGATGGTCCGTGAGTTCAAACGCAGAATCGGCGATCACGTACCCATCCTCGTCGCCGGAGTGCCGTACTCGCCGCAGGCACTCACCGCCCAACTACTCCGCTGGGTCGTCCGCTCCGGCACCGAGCAACTCGGTGAGCCACCGGCTCGGACAGTCCTGACGCACCCAGCGAACTGGGGGCCGTACAAGCGCGAGCTTCTCACCCAGATTATCGAACTCGCCGACGTCGGCGACGTCACCACGTGCTCTGAACCCGAAGCAGCCGCCATCCAATACGCAGCGAAGAGCCGGGTTCCGGTCGGCGCTCGGATTCTGATGTACGACCTCGGCGGCGGAACGTTCGACAGTTGCGTCCTGGAGAAGCACTCGGACGGATTCGTCATGCTCGGCGAGTCGATCGGGATCGAACACCTCGGCGGCGTCGATTTTGATGACGCCGTCTTTCAGCACGTCTTGGAATCCCTGGCCGATGAGATGTCCGGCCTCGACCAACGCGATCACCTGGTGCAGGCCGGGCTGGGTCGGCTTCGCCGCGACTGCGTCGACGCCAAGGAGGCCCTCTCCACCGATGTCGAAACCATCGTCCCGGTCATCCTGCCCGGCCTGAACAGCTCGGTCCGTTTGACTCGGGCCGAGCTGGAAGAGCTGATTCGTCCACCCCTGCAGGAAACTGTCGCAGCAGTCGGACGGGCGATCCGGTCAGCCGGTCTGAAACCCGATGACCTGCACAGCATCGTGCTGGTCGGTGGTGGATCGCGGATCCCGCTCGTCAGCGAACTCCTGCATCAGGCCTACCCCACCAGCACCGCACTAGACACCCATCCCAAGCACGACGTCGCGCTCGGCGCCGTCCAGGTCGGCATGCCACCTGCGCAGTGGCAAGCCGACCCGGTCGTGACATCCGCACCGCCTGTCCCCCAACCTGCCGTTCCCGAACCAACCGGCCCGCAGTTCACGTACCCACAACCCGACGTCCCACAACCCGACGTCCCGCGCCCCGACGTTCCGGAACCTGCTGGGGAGAATCCCGACCCTGCCTCCACCGGGCCCTTACCGCCCGCCGATGGACCGAACCGCAGGTGGTTCACCGCCAGTCAGGTGGCGATCGGCGGCCTGGTGGCCGCGCTGATCGTCGGGGTGGCCGTGGTCTCCCGCAACTGGGGGGACGATCAGGCGGGCGACCCGGGCAGCTCACCACAGCAGACGCGGTCCGCGCCGACGGGAACGACGCTCCCGACCTCCACCGCCCTGACCCCGCAACAGTTGCTTGTCCCATTGAAATCCGTTTCCAGCTGGGAGATCTTCCTCGCCGACACCAGCGTTGCCGGGCCGGTGAAGCAACTGACGTCGGACTCGGGTGGAGACTTCTCCCCCGCCCTGTCGCCGGACCGGCGCAGCGTCGTCTTCGTCCATCAGGAAGGGACGACGCGGACTCTGCGGGTGATGGCAGCGGATGGCAGCGGCGTGCGTGAGCTGTTCGCTTCGGTCCCGGCGCAGTGCGCGAGCGTCTTTCGGCCGGCCTGGAATCCGGTCGATCCGACTATGCTCGCCGTCGCTTGCATCGACCAAAGCGGAGCAGCTGGCCTCTACCTGATCCGAACCGACGGAAAAGTGCTGCGGCAATTGCCGGTCGGGCAGGATCGGGTCGACGACCCGGCATTCTCGCCGGACGGGAAGAGCGTGGCCTATCAGGCCGGGCCGGACTCGTCGTTCGACGGCGGATCGATCTTCACCCTCCCGATCAACGGCGACACGCCTCGGCAACTCACGAAGGTCTCAGCGGGCACGGACGCCGACCCCACCTGGTCGCCCGACGGCACCCGGATTGCGTTCCGCCGACGCCAACCCGACGGGACGACGAGCGGCAACTTCGACATCTTCGTCGTCCCGGTGAAGGGGTCAGGGCCTGCCAAGGCGATCATCAAGGGCGAGTCCGACGATCAGGACCCGACCTGGTCACCGGACGGCGAGCAGTTGGCGGTCAAGTGCAATCGGCTGATGGCCGGTGGCAAAGGTGCCGGTCGAGCCCGGATCTGGGTGGCCCAGTCGGACGGAACCGATCTTCGTCTGCTGTGGACCGGCGGAGCGCAGGGCGAGGAAGGCGCTCCCGCCTGGAGCCGCCGCTAACGTCCCGCACCGCCGACGGCTCGCGAAATAGTCACCAGACTTGACCTACTTGCCGGGTTAGATCTGGTGACTACTTCGCCCATGATCGCCGCGAACTAGATATCCAGCATCAGCCGGAGATAGGTGCGGATCTCGTCAGTTTCCTTGGCGCTGACGCTTCCGAGCGGTCGGCCGATGAGCCGTTGCTCGGAGATCGCTCGTACATCCTCGGTGCGTGCCCAGCTCTGGCGGAGCAGGCCGGACTGCGGCGACGCCACCGACACATGATGGGGCAGACCCCTGTTCTGCGTGGTCAGCGGCACGACGATGGCCATCGAGATGGGGAAAGAAGCGTAGAACGGCGAATTGACGACGACGACCGGCCGGCGGCCAGACTGCTCTGAGTCGATCACTGGGGCCAGGTCGGCCATCCACACCTGCCACGGCTCAGCTTTCCGACTCACTGTCCACCGTCTAGACCGTCACCGACCAGACCGTCCCATTCGCCAAGCTCACCCTCGTAGTGTTTCCACGCAGCAGGATCGAGTTCCAATCGCACGTAAGCGGCGAGGACCGCCGCTTTGCGGTGCTCAGTGAGTAGGTAGGCGAGCGCGGTGTTCAAGGTGACACCGCCGAGTTCGTCTGCGGCCACCCGCGCGAGGTCGTCTCTTATGCCCGATTCGACCTTTATCGAAGTCACCGCCATACACAGGAGTATACCCTGGGGTATGCCAAATCGTAGGCATGGTCTTAGCGAGCACCGTTCACCTCCGCCCGGAGGTGCCACTAACGTCCCGCAGCGCAGGCGGTGCGCCCGTCCGCATCCGGCGAAGTGTGTACAGGTGATGACCCACCGCGTGGGTCAAACCGCATACCCACTTCGGGCGGTCAAAGCCAAGTCTGGTCCCAGACCCGGGCCGACGCGTGGCCGTCTTCCAGGGTGCAGAATCGATCCTGGAAGGCCTGGTACCGCCCGGCATATTGGCGGGTGATCTCCGGCAGCTCCTTCAGGGCCAGGGCCAGCTCATCGCCGTTCTCCAGCAGCGGACCCGGAGCGATCTCGGCGAGGTCGAGGTAGAAGCCGCGCAACTGATCACGGTAGGTGGCCAGGTCCCAGACCAGGTGCAGGATCGGCCGACCGGTGAGCGCGTAGTCGAACATCGTCGACGAGTAGTCAGTGACCAGCACGTCGGAAGCGCAATACAGATCCCGGATATCGGGATGATGGGACACATTGACGAAGAAGCCGTCACCTCCGGAGATCTCTCGAAGCGAGTCCGAGATCAGGTGGTGCCCGCGGAACAGAATGACGTGATCGTCACCGAGTTGCATTGCCAATCGGGCAATGTCGAGCACCATCGGGAATGAGTAGCCGCGGCCTTCGCCGAACTGGTTGTCCCGCCAGGTCGGTGCCCAGAGCACAACCGTTTTCCCGGGCGGAATCGCCAGCCACTTCCGGGTCCGCTCGCGGACCGCTTGCGCCTCCGCGCTGAGCAGGAGATCGTTACGTGGATAACCAGTTTCGATGACCTCGCCATCGAAATGAAATGCCGAGCGCAAGATTTCCGTCGTGTAGGTGCTGGGCGAGAGCAATCGGTCCCACTTGCGGATCTCCAGGCCCAGCTCCTGCAGATAGCGCCGATTCCTGAACTGGATGGTCTCGATGTCGAAACCGATTTTCTTTAAAGGGGTTCCGTGCCAGGTCTGGAGATAGTTCTGGCCCTTACGCTTGATGAAGTGCGGCGTCATCGAATCGTTGGCGATCACCGTCCGGGAGGTGGCCAGCGCCTGGTAGTACTCTCGGCTCCAGCGCAGCACCGGCCGCAGACCAGGCGGGGTGACCACCGACCGATCGCGGACCGAGACCAGCAACTCCCGGGTGTCGCCCCGGCGCAGGGCCTCTTCCGCGAGCGCTCGCGGATTGTCGGAAAACTGCTTTCCCTGCCAACTTTCGAACAGCACGGCGTCCCGCAGCGGCGACCTCCGGCTCCGATGATAGGGCCCGCGGCGCAATTCCTCCTGAGCGAACGCGCCTCGCTCAGGTACGTCAAGGGCGTGCACGACCATGGTGACCAGCGAATACCGGTCAACCCAGAGGTGTACGTCAACCGGCTGGGTCTGGTGCGCTGCCTCCACCCCGACCTGGTAGCCACGAGCCACGAATGCTCGGGTCACCTGGCCGGTCAGTGGTTCTCGCCGGTAAAGGCCCCAACTTCCCGAACTCAGCGGGTGGGTGCCATCGGGCCCTGGCATCGCGAAGGGTTCGAAGGTGCTCTGGAACCGGTCGCCGTCCCGCTGTTCGACCCCTCGAAGCCTTTCCCCGCGGCTGTTTCGCCATTCCAGACCGGCCGACTGACCGGCCGGGAGAGTGACCATCCCGCTGAGGACGAGCCGCTCGCCCTCCCAGCGGGCCTCGGTCACCGCGACTCGGGGCGGCGTGACGGCGATCTCGGCCCGGCCGGCGGAGTCACCCCGGACCAGAACCGTGTCGGTGACCGTGGTGCTCGCGACGATTTCGCGGTCAAGGCCGGTGTCCAGCCGGACGGGGCCGTTCGGTGCGGCGAGGGCGACATCGAGGACGGCGAACGGGGCGCTTTCACGAATGGCGATGATGTCGGCCAGATCGAACTCCGCGACCGCTCGGGTGCCGTCCAGGCCGTCCGGATACTTCAGGTCAGCCATGATCGGTTCAGCATCGGCGGAGCGCAGGAGCAGGTGTTCGCAGCCTCGCCCGGAGCCAGCCACCAGCTGCAGCTCCAGTACCAATCTCTGGTCCGACGCTGTCGCCGCGACAACCGACCCCGCAGATCGGTGCACGTTCAGCCGGAGTCGGTGGTCCTGGCCCCAGCTCACCGAACACACCAGACCGCTCGGAGTCCGGTACACCGGTGGGAACCAGGCCGCACCGGCGACGGGCGGGCCCAGGGTGCTGCCCTTGGCCGCGAGCGGGCTGAGCGACTGAACCGCGACCGTCCAGGTCGCGGTGGTCGAGCCGACCGGCGGCGCCAGTTGCCGAACCGGAATCTCGGCGCGAAAACCGGACCAGGTGTATGCAGTTCGGGGCTGACCGTACCGTGACGTGACCCGCTCGTGCCGATGCGGCTTCAGCCACACGGTGAGCGACCGTTTGCCGGTGTGATCCTGGAGCTGCAGCCGACGGATCTGCGAGAGCGGCGTCGTCACGGGCACCGAGTCGATGAAGGCGTAGCCCTCGACGACAAGGTTGTCGTTGCTGCCGTAAACGGCGTCCACCCCGGCGCGCAGCGGCAATCGTCGACGCACCCGGGTGATCGCGGACGGCACGCTCGCGGTCACCGGTCCGACGTCGAGGTGCATCGACAGTCCGCGGCGGACAGCGAGCAACCGACCACTGGTTTCCTGGGCGTGTTCCAGGAGCGCGAGCAGGGCATCCAGTTGGCCGGTTCGCACCAGGTGGTATTCGATCGACAGCTGCGGTGAGAGTCTGCGCATCACGGATTCCGGGATGTCGCTGAGGTATTCGCTGACCAGCGCCATGAAGCGTTCCTGGTAGGCCCGGTCGGCCCGAAGCAGGTCACGCAGGTACAACCGGACGTCGTTCACCAGGCTCTTGTAGATCCAGGCTGACTGCAGTTTCGCGGTTCCCAGATCGTTCAACAGCGTCCGAACCACCCGCAGACTGGTCATCCGGTCTTCGAGGTTGTCCACCTGAAGTCGCTGCTGCGTGATCGAGAGCGTGCCGTCGTCCCGGCGTCGCCAGTGATAGATCACGTCGCTGATCATGTCGACGGAGCGGGCCCGGCAGTGCGCCTCCAACATCACCTGGACGTCCTCGTAGAGCACGCCTTCGGGGTAGCGCAGCCCGTTCTCCCGCCACAGGCTGGTGACGAACAGCTTGTTCCACGAGGTGGTGTCGTAGAGCAGCGACCTGCTGCTGGAGATGTGGGTCCGCAGCTGCGGCCGCGGGATCGCTCGCTCGTGCATGGTGGAGGGCCAGGTATGGGTGCCAGTGAGCCGGACGACCCGGCCGGCGACGATGTCCGACCCGGTGCCTCGGGCGGTGGCCAGCATCCGGTCCAGTGCGTGCACCGGCACTGTGTCGTCGGCGTCGACGAACGCAAGATACTCGCCGCGCACCTGGTCGAGACCGAGGTTGCGGGCATGGCCGGGGCCGCCGCCGTCCGTGGAGAACAGTCTGATCCGGCTGTCCTGCGCGATCGCTTCCTTGACGATGACTGGGCTCGAGTCCGTCGACCCGTCGTCGATGCAGATGACATCGAGGTTCTGGTGGGTCTGCGCCTGCACCGAGGCCAGGCATTGCGGAAGGAAGGCGGCCGCGTTGTAAATCGGCATCACCACACTGATCAGCGGCGTCGCCTCGGCATCAGCCATCCCGCCCCCATGCAGGTCTACCCAGCCATGATCGGAACGATTGTCAGGGTAGTCCGAATTGCATGCCCAAGTGCAGGAATAGCCGAATTGGCCCGACGATCAATCAGGCCTGGAACAGGGCATGCGCGGAGTGCTGGTGAATGATCATGGCTTGGCGATAGCAGGCATCCACGATGTCGAACACGTCGTCCTCTGCTTCCGGTAGCGGAACGGTCCCCATCCGGATGCGCAACTGGCTAATGGCGAAAACTGTTCCTTCGTAGCGGACTACCTCGACCGGTATGCCCTCGCGCACGGCGTCGAGGAAGCTG
>DATINJ010000329.1:0-65661 GCA_035474375.1 Kineosporiaceae bacterium
GCGGCGATCGCCGCAAAAGCACGCAGCAGTGCGGGCTTTCGCGCCAAGGTGAACGCCTCCACGGTGCGCGTCCTGCGGCTCAAGCAGGCATCCGGCCTCCTCACCTGCTCCTGAAGGCAGACCCTGATGGCCTGTTCGGCACGGCCCAACCTTCTGCCGTGATCATCAATGCCGGTGAGTTAAGCGCTGGGGTGAGGTTGTCTGAGGTCGTATCTGCGTCGCTTCGACCCGTGATCATGCACTTGGGAGGCGCGTCAGCGCCGGCGTCCCCTGGCCTGACGAGCAAGCGTGCATGATCACGGCTGTTGGTCCGGGGTCCCGCGGTGGCTTAACTCACCGGCATTGATGATCACCGCAGAAGTTTGGGCCGAGCCGAGTCAGGAGCGCTTGGTCGTCAGACCCCAGCCGTACCGGAAAGCCGGGTGATAGTCGGCGTCACCGATGTTGATCGGCTCCTGAGCGGCGGTGGCCGGCCAGGTCACCGGCAACCGGCCGGTGAACGCCCGACGGCCGAACAGCACGTCCGCGACCCCGGCGCCCTCCGTGCCCGGCAGCCACGAGGCCACCAAGGCGTCGATCGATCCGAGCCGATCGGCTCCGATCACCTGCGGCCGCCCGGACACCACCAGGACGACACATTTGGCCACGGCAGCGCAGACCCGGTCGACGGTTGCCTGGTCCCCGGGCTGCAGCTCAAGCGACTTCGGCTCCCGCGGCACCCCGTTGTCTGCTGGGTCATACGCCCAGAGCGGCCCACCGACGTCCCCGAAGCCCTCCGCATACGGCGTTTCGCCGACCACGACCACGCCGACGTCGCTGTCGGCGACCGGTGCGCTGCCGTCCGCGCTGTAGGTGATCTTTGCGTTCGGGGCCACCTGTCGGATCCCGGCCAGGATCGACGTTCCCGGTTGCTGATTCGCGTTGCCGGAGAAGCCCTGCCAGGTGAGCGTCCAGCCACCGCTCTGGTTGCCGATGTTGTCGGCGCTGCGGCCGGCCACGTAGATCTTGGCGTTGCGGGCCAGCGGCAGGACCGCCTTCGTGTTCTTCAGCAGAACCTGCGACTTCGCCACCGCTTCCCGGGCCACCGCGCGGTGCGCCGCCGAGCCAACCTGATCCAGGTTCCGTCGGTCGGCGTACGGGTGCTCGAACAAGCCGAGCTGGAACTTCTTGGTCAGGATCCGGCTCACCGCGTCGTCGATCCGGCTCTGCTTGACCCGCCCGGCCTGGACCTCGGCCAGCAACGTCGTCTCGAAGGACGCGAAAGCGGCCGGTTCCATCATCATGTCGATTCCGGCGTTCACGCCCGTGCGGACCTGGGTCGGCCAGTCGCCGGGGATCTGGTGGATGCCTTCCCAGTCGCTGATCACGAAGCCGTCGAAGCCGAGCTTGTCCTTGAGGACGGCGGTGATGAGCTCTTGGTTGGCGTGCATCTTGATCGGGTTGCCGATGCCGTCCTCGGTCCAGTCGACGCTGGAGAACGACGGCATCACGCTGCCGGTGTGCCGTTGCTTGACGGCGGCAATGTAGGGCGCCAGGTCGATCCGCCAGAAATCGGCCCGGTTCGTCACGGTCACGCCCTGGTCGATCCGGTAGTCGCCAGTGCTGCTGCCGTACTCGGTGTCCCCGTCCCCGGCAAAGTGTTTCGTGCTCGCCAGTACCCGGTCAGGGTCGTTGAGCTGGCTCACCTGGCGGCCCTGCAGGCCGTCGATGACCGTGGTCATCGCCGTCACCAAAGCCGGGTTCTCGCTGAAGCTCTCGTACGAGCGCCCCCAGCGGGCGTCCCGGCTGACGCAGACACAGGGGGAGAAGCTCCACGGGATCCCGGTGGCACGGACCTCGGTCGCGGTGATGTGCCCGATCTTCTCCACCAGCGCTGGGTCGCGGGTCGCCCCGAGGCCGACATTGTGTGGGAAAATCGTTGCACCATAGACGTTTCCGTGACCATGGACGGCGTCGACACCGTAGATCATCGGGATCTTCAGCCGAGTCTGCAAGGCGTACGACTGGTATCGGTCCACCATGTCCGCCCAACCTGTCGGGGTGTTCGGCGTCGGCACCGAGCCACCGCCGGACAGCACCGATCCCAGGTTCAGCGAGGTGATCAGCGTTGGGTCGGCGTCCACGTTGCCCCGCTCGGCCTGCGTCATCTGGCCGATCTTCTCCTCCAGGGTCATCCGGCCCAGCAGGTCGTGGACCCGCCGCTCCACCGAGAGCCGGGGATTCTGGTACGGCAACTGCGCGGCGGTGGTCTCGGTGGCCGCCGCCGCATCGGAGGTGGCAACGGCCGCCACCATTGGGAACATCAGCCCCAGCGCGGTCAGCCCGGCTGCGGATTTCACTCGAGGGCGGGCCAGGGCTCTGGTCAAGGATGGACGCCGGCGTTCGGCGCGGTTGGGGGTGTTCTGTGGTGTGGTCAGCACGACAGCCTCCAATGGCCACGACGACGTTGGCCGCTTCCTTGCGACCGAGGAACGTCCATCGCGTGAAGGGCCATCTTTACACCGGACATCTCCTATCGGAACGGTTTATTTACGCCGATAAAAAAGGAGCCAATTCTGCAATCACGGTTTTACGGTGGGTAGTGAGGCCGTCGACGGGGACGGTCTCCAGCGAAGGGAGTGCGTCGTGACCGACCTCATCCAGCCATGGCCGATCGTCCAAGAGGGGGACCGGGAGCACCCGGTCAGGACCTTGCAGCACTTGCTGCGGGCCCGAGGCAAGACCGTGACCGTTGACGGCATCTTCGGGCCGAAGACCGCTACCGCGGTCCGTGCGTTCCAGAAGGACAAGAAGCTCACCCAGGACGGCGACGTGGGGCCGAACACCTGGTCGGCGTTGATCATTCAGGTGAAGCAGGGCGACACCGGCGACGCGGTACGCGGTGTCCAGGAAGAGTTCCAGTTCCGCAACCTCTCCGGTGACCCGACCAAGGGAGTGCAGATCGACGGCATCTTCGGGCCGGAGACCGACGACGCGGTGCGCGGCTTCCAGGGTGCTGTCGGTCTTGACGCCGACGGCATCGTGGGCCCGCTCACCTGGCGGGCTCTGGTCAGCGGGATGCTCGCGGGCTGAGTAGCCGAGCGCGGCTGATGCCGCGCCGGGGGCGCTCACCGGGTGACGCTCGGTGAGCGCCCTCTCGCTTACTTCTTCTCGCGCCACTCCCGCTCGAACGGCAGCCGCCAGGCGTGCGGGGCGATCAGCTGGTGGATCGCGTTCGGCCCCCAGGTGCCGGGCGCGTACGGCTTCACCGGCGGCGGGTCGTCCAGCAGCGGAGCAGAGCGCTCCCACAGGCTCTCGATGCCTTCAGCGGTGGTGAACAGGGTGTGGTCGCCGCGCATCGCATCCAGGATCAGCCGCTCGTAGGCTTCCAGCACATCGCCGGCCCGCTCGGTCTCCTGGGTGGAGAACTGCATGCTCAGCTTGTCCAGCTTCATTCCCGGTCCGGGGCGCTTGCCGTAGAACGACAGCGACACCTTCGAGGAGTCGGCCAGGTCGAAGGTCAGGTGGTCGGGCCCGGCCGAGCCCACCCCGGAGTTCGCCGGGAACATCGTTCGCGGCGCCTCTTTGAAGGCGATTGAAATGATTCGCGCGCCCTGCGCCATCTTCTTACCGGTCCGCAGGTAGAACGGGACACCGGCCCAGCGCCAGTTGTCGACGCCCACCTTGAGCGCAATGAACGTCTCCGTGTCCGAGTCTCGGGCCACGCCTTCTTCGGAGAGGTAGCCGGCGTACTGGCCGCGTACCACGTTCGCCGGATTGACCGGCAGCATCGAGCGGAAGACCTTGTTCTTCTCCTCGCTGATCGCCCGGGGTTCCAGGGCCGTCGGCGGCTCCATCGCGACGAACGCCATCACCTGAAGCAGGTGGGTGACCACCATGTCCTTGTAGGCGCCGGTGGACTCGTAGAAGTTGGCCCGGCGGTCGAGACCGAGGGTTTCCGGGATGTCGATCTGAATGTGATCGATGAAGTTCCGGTTCCAGATCGGCTCGAACAGACCATTGGCGAAACGGAACGCCAGGATGTTCTGCGCCGCCTCCTTGCCGAGGAAGTGGTCGATCCGGAAGATCTGCCGCTCGTGGAAAGTCTCGTGCACCTGGTCGTTCAGGATGATCGCGCTGCGCAGGTCGGTCCCGAACGGCTTCTCCATCACCACCCGAGCCCGGTCGACCAGCTTGGCGTCCCGGAGCATGGTGATCACCGGCAGCGCGGCCTTCGGCGGCACGCTCAGGTAGTGCAGGCGCTGGGTGTCGGGGCCGAGCTGGAACTCCGCCTTCGAGACCGCTTCGGCGAGCGCATCCGGCCCAGCCCCTTGCGACACGTAGACCAGGTTCGCGGCGAAGGTGTCCCACTGCTGTGGCGTCATCGCGTGAGTGCCGAACTCGCGCACCGCCGCCTCGGCGAAACTCCGGAACGCGTCGTCGTCGAAGTCTTCCAGCGACGTCCCCACCACCCGGAAGTCCGGGGCGAGCGAGGAGGTCACCAAGTGGGCGAGGCCTGGAAGCAGCTTTCGCCGGGCCAGGTCACCGGTCGCCCCGAACAGCACGATGACGTGCGGCGCGATCGCGTCCAGGCCATTGCGCCGGGGACGGGCGCCGGGCGCGGGATAAGAGATCGTCTGAGCTGCGGCATCTGACACCACCCGATAATCGCACCATCGTGCCCACTTGGCGACGACAGAGGGATGACTTGAAGATCACGCCTCGGCGTCGAAATCTTGCCGCCGGGGATGGGCGCAGCAGGTGCGGCCCGGTGGCTGGTGACCGATGAATCGGTGACCCGAGTGGGGTCTACCAGACGGCGAATCTGTCCAGACGTTGAACCAGGACGTCGGATCGAACTGGAGGAGCGATGAGCGGGTTCGAGAAGCAACGGTTGGGTCGATTGCGGGAGGTCATGACCGGGCACCTGGAACGAGGCACGATCTCGGGGATGGTGACGGCGCTCAGCAGGCACGGCGAGGTGCAGATCGAGGCGCTCGGATCGACGGCGTTCGGGTCCGGCACGGTGATGGCTCCGGACAGCATCTTCCGGATCTCCTCGATGACCAAGCCGGTCACTGCGGTCGCCGCGATGATCCTCCTCGAGGAGTGCCGGCTGCGGTTGGACGAGCCGGTGGACGGGTTCCTCCCGGAACTGGCCGACCGCCGGGTGTTGCGCCGGATCGACGCCCAGATCGACGATACGGTTCCGGCCCGCCGTCCGATCACCCTGCGCGACCTGCTGACCTTTACCTTGGGGTACGGCATGGTCTTCGCCGAGCCGGGAACCTGGCCGATCCAGGCGGCGATCGAGGAACAATTGGGCCCCGACGGCCCGCCACAACCGGCCGGCCGGCTGGTTGAGGGCGGCCCGGACGAGTGGCTCGCCCGGCTCGCCGCGCTGCCGTTGATTCACCAGCCGGGCGAAGGCTGGATGTACAACATCGGCTCGGACGTCGTGGGCGTACTGATCGAGCGGGTCGCCGGCCAGCCGTTCGCCGCCTTCCTGAAAGAGCGGATCTTCGATCCGCTCGGGATGGTCGATACCGGCTTCTTCGTTCCGGAGGCCGCCGCCGGCCGGTTCACCACCAGCTACGGAACCGATCCCGAGACCGGCGTCGCGACCGTGTACGACCCACCCGTGGGTGGGCAATGGAACCGGCCACCGGCGTTCTGCTCCGGCGCCGGCGGGCTGGTGTCCACCATCGACGACTACCTGGCCTTCGCTCGGATGCTGCACAACGGCGGTCGACTCGGCGCCGAGCGAATCCTGTCGCGGCCCGCCGTCGAGCTGATGACCACTGATCACCTGACCGCCGCGCAGAAGGCCGCGGCCAGCTGGGTGCCGGGCGGCTTCGACGACCATGGGTGGGGTTTCGGCGTGTCCGTCCAAACCCGGCGAACCGATCTCGGGTCCGTCGGAACCTACGGCTGGGCCGGCGGAATGGGCACCTCCTGGGCCACCGATCCGCGCGAGGACCTGATCGGCATCCTGCTCACCCAGGGCTTGTGGTCCTCCCCGCAGCCACCGCCGGTCTGTCTCGACTTCTGGACCTGCGCCTACCAGGCGTTCGATGACTGACCAGTTCGGCCTTAGCGGCGGAGCCGCTTAGCCGCCGCGGGCTAAAGTTCCGCGCATGCCGTGGTTCGATCTACCCGAAAACGCCCTTACCGACTACCGGACGACGACGGCGGAACCCGAGCAACTCGATGGCTGGTGGCAGGCCAAGCTGGATGAGGCACGGTCCGCGGCCAAGCCGACCACGCTGATCCGGCACCGACCGGAGGCTTATGGCCAGGTCGAGGTGTTCGACGTCGAGTTCTCCGGGGCCCGGGGTGACCGGATCCGAGGCTGGTACTTGCGCCCGGCGGGGGCCGGCCAGACGGCTCTACCGGTGGTCGTGACGTTCATCGGGTACGGCGGTGGGCGCGGGCTGCCGGTCGAGCACCTCGGGCTGCCGGCCGTCGGGCTGGCCTCGTTCGTGATGGATACCCGAGGTCAGGGCGGCACCTGGAGTGTCGGGGCCACCGGCGATCCGGGCCGCAGCGAGGACGGCCCGGAATTCCCGGGAGTGATGACCCGAGGCATTGCCTCGCCGGAGGGCTATTACTTCACCCGGTTGTTCGTCGACGCGGCCCGGGCCGTGGAGGTGGCGGCCGGGCTCGACGGTGTCGACTCGACCCGGGTCGCCGTCACCGGGGCCAGCCAGGGCGGCGCGCTGTCGATCGCGGCGGCCGCGCTGCAACCCGACCTCGTCACCGTCTGCCAGGCCGGCGTCCCGTTCCTCTGCGACATTCAGCGGGCGATCGGGCTGACCGCGGCCCGGCCCTACCTGGAGATCGCCGAGTTCCTCTCCCGGCACAGCGACCTGGTCCCGGCCGCGCTGGACACCCTGCGCTACGTCGATTGCGCGCTGCTGGCCCGCCGGGTCCGGGCCGACTGCCTGTTCGCCGTCGGCCTGATGGACGAGGTCTGCCCGCCGTCCACGGTGTACGCCGCCTACAACGAGATCGCATCGACGAAGGGGATCGCCGTCTATCGGTTCGGCGGGCATCAGCTTCCGCCGACCCATCAGGAACGGGCCATGGAGCACTTACTGGCTCGGCTGCTCCCCTGAGTAGTGGGCGATCTTTCCGTCCAGCACGGTCAGCGCCGCCTGGGTCTGCCGGAGCCGGTCCAGCAGTTCGGCTCGACGCGCCCGCAAGAAGGTCACCCGGTCCTGGCCGGGCCCGTCGGTGCGCAGCAGTTCGGTGAAGCGGCGCAGGTCGGCGATTCCCAGGCCGGCGTCGCGCAGGCAGGTGACGATCCCGATCCAGGCCACGTCGTCCTCGTCGTAGCGGCGCCGACCACCGGCGCCACGCTCGATCGGGCCGATCAGCCCTTCACGTTCGTAATAGCGCAGGGTGTCCAAGGTGAGCCCGGTCACCTCGGCTGCCTCGGCCGGTTCGTGCAGCTTCGTCATCCTCAGACCATTTCACGCTCTCGCGCCCACCGCCGGACGCCGTGACCAAAACCCCCGTGATCATGCACGCTTGCTCTCTCCGGGAGGGCACGCCGGCGCTGACGCGCCTCCCAAGTGCATGATCACGGGAGTAATGGTCCGGGTTGTGGCTGGGCCACCCAGGGCCAGTTGTGGGCTACTTCGGTCCGGCCTGGGCGGTGACGTTCGCGGCCACCTTCGACGTGGCGTCCAGGGTGAAGCTGTACGGCCAGGCCGGAACCGGGCTCGGGTCGGTGAGAATCGTGCCCGGCTCCTTGCTGTCCGCGTTGGTCACGTAGGCGTTCTTGACCTTGGTGAAGACGTTGTTCTGAGCCAGGATCACTGCTCCCATCCGAGAGTGGATCGCCGAGGTCGCGACGTTGGTGAAGACGTTGTTGTAGACGTGCCCGGTGCCGAAACGCAGGCTGGGCAGCCGGGAACCGACGTCCGTGAAGCTGTTGTGATGCAACGTGACGTGCAGCTTGCCGGTGTCCAGCGCGCCGTTGTTGTCACTGTGGCCGATCAGCACCACCTTGAAGTGGTCATGGAAGCGGTTGAACGAGACCGTGACGTCGTCCGAGCCCTGGGTGATGTCCACCAAGCCGTCGTAGAAGTCCTTGCCGTGCGAGAGATCGCTGGACAAGTCGTTGTGCGTGACCAGCACGTGGTCGCTGCCGAAGACCGAGATGGCGTCCGTGCCCTTCGCCTTGCTGATGGTCAGATTGGCGATGATGACGTTCTTGACCTTGCGGACATTCAGCCCGCCGCCGGTCAGACCGGATCCCGAGCCCACCCCGACGATGGTCTTGTTCGCCGCCACCTTGATCTGCCCGCTGACCGTGAGCAGGCCGGAAACCTTGATAACGAAAGGCTTTTCGGAGCCGGCGTACTGCGTGAGGGCGGCCGTCGTGGTGACCGTGACGGTCTCACCGGCGGCACCCCCGGTGGTGCCGGCGCCCAAGGCGGCGAAGCCGTCGACCACCCACCCGGCCTTCCCGGCCGGCGTCTTCCCGGCGGGAGCCTTCGACGGCGAGGCGGTCGGCGCTGCGCTCTTGGTCGCCTTACCGGTCGGGCTCGTGGTGGCCGTCGGCTTCTTGGTGGGGCTGCTGGTGGTGACCGGGCACGGCACGGACGTCGCGCTCGACCCGGACACGCTGGCGCCCGCAAGTACCACGCTCTGGGCAGATGGCGCCGAATCGGACAACTGCATCACGCCCATCCCCGCCGCGAAACCGCCGCCGACCAGGGCGGTCGCCGCGAGCGCGAGCACTGGTACTCGGAGTGTGGTCATGCATTGCTCCTCTGAAAGTTAGGCGTCCCGTCCTGGGATGCACCGTGAAGTCGTGAGAACCACGCCAGAGGTTGCCTGGGCCAATGAAAATGTTTCCGGGCGGGCCTGAATTGCCGTCGTGCGCGCGTACTTTGCCACCGTTAGGCACATAATTTGCCCTTGCCCGAGGGTCGGATCACGGGTTTAACGGTGGCAAAGTACGCGCGACCGAGAGCTCAGACCGGCCCGGCGCTGCGGTGACGGGAGACGGCCAGCCACGGTCGGCTGCCCAGGACGAAGGCGATCGCCGCGGCCGCGATCACCAGCCAGCCTGTGTCCAGGTCGATCGACAAACCCCCGTTGACGCGTTCCCAGGTGACCAGCGAACCCGGGAAGAGGGGCAGCGATCCTTGGACCCGAGTAGCACCAGAGGCTTCAGCGGCGCTGACCCAGGTCGCGATCGCCCACAGTTCCGCCAGGATGACCACGACCAAGGCGCCGGCGGCAGCTGAGGCGCCGGTAGACCAGCGCGGTCCGGTCACGGCCCCGCCGGTCGCCTCGGCCGCCATCTGGCGCAGCGATCCCAGGGCGGCGAGTGCCTGCCCGGTTCCCACCTGCTCAGCGGCGTCGTTCAAGTTGGCGCGCAGTTCCGTGCGCAGATCCCGGCGACGACGGTAGCTTGCACCGCGTAGTTCGAGCCACAGGTCGTAGCGGCCAACCGCGGCGTCGATCCGCAGGCGGTCGGTCAGACCGGTGCGTGAGCCGCGCCAGGACCGAGCGATGAGGGTCAGCAGGACCAGGGCGAGGATCACCAACATGCCAGCCACGAGCAGCGGCGTCAGCTTGAGCGTGAAGTTCATCGGACGTCCTTTCCAGGCCGTGACTCGGGTGTTGTGACCTCGGGCGGTGCGGTCCGCTCCGACGTCTCGACGGGGGGCGGAACGATCTGGGCGACGGTGGATACCAGGCGGTGCCACATCTGGCTGGCCCGTTCCATCTCGACGAGGCCGGCGCCAGTCGGCCGGTAGTACTTGCGGGCCGGCCCGGAGGCAGATCGAACCAGTCGCGCCTCGAGCAAGCCCTGGGTCTCCAGGCGGGACAGTGCCGGGTACACCGTGCCTTCGGAGAGGTCGCTGAACCCGTGTTCCTGCAGCCGGACGACGATCGCGTACCCGTAGTCTTCTTGGGCTGAAACAAGGTGCAGCAGAAGCAAACCGAGCGCACCCTTGAGCATCTGTGGATCATGTTTGGGCACGGTTCGAGCCTATGGTCGCTACTCGACTAAGTCAAGTACTCGAGTTAGCCAAGTATTGACCCTTGGGGCGCGTCATCCCGTGGAGATAGCCCGAATTGCCGTCAAGATCGCCAGGTGTGCCCGCTGTTGGGCCCATAGAGGGCACGGAAGCGGGCACAGCTGACGATCACCGCGACGGGACGCCGGGAAGAGATGGGGCGGCGCGAGGCTCAGGACTCCTGGTGGTCCTCGCTGAGCAGGGCGCCGATCGCCACGGCGGTGTCGGGCCGGGCGTAGTGCATTCCCTGGGCCAGATCGGCGCCGAGTTCGCGGACCAGGGCGTGGTGCCCGGGAGTCTCCACACCTTCCACCGTCACCTTCATGCCCAGCGCGTGGGACAGGTCGATGATCGCGGCGAACACCCGGATCCGAGCCGGGTCGTCGGCGATCGCCCCACCGCCGGTCGGCTTCCGGAGGAAGTCAGCCGGGAGCTTGAGCGTGCGCACCCCGTGCCCGGGCAGCTCCGCCAGCTGTGCCAGGTGTGCGCGCCCGGTGCCGAAGTCGTCGAGGGCCAGGCCGACCCCGCAACCGGCCAGGTCCCGGATGATCTGCAGGGTGTCGGGGGCGTCCAGCGCGGCGTGCTCGGTGATCTCCAATTGCAGGTGGTCGGGGGGCAGGCCGGTCTGCTCCAGCACGGCCACCACATCGCGGACGGTGCGCCGGTCGGCGAGCCGCACGGCCGCCAGATTGACGGCGACCACCGGCGATCGGCTCAAAGCGGTCTGCCAGATCCGGGCCTGGCGGCAGGCCCGATGCAGGACGGCGCGATCGAGGGTGGTGGTCAGACCGGCGCTCTCGGCGAGGGGGAGGAACCGGTCCGGGGTGAGCAACCCGTGGGCCGCGTGCGGCCAGCGAGCCAGCGCCTCGACCGCTTTGATCCGACCCGAATTCAGCGACACGATCGGCTGGTAGTACGGCAGCAGCCGGCCGTTCTCGATCGCCGAGGGCAGGTCAGCGGTCAGCGCCAGGTCGCCGATCTGCCGTGCGGCTCGCGAGCTTTCGAAGACCGCTACCCCGCCTGGCCCGCGCTGTCGCGCCCAGGAGGCCGCCAGGTCCACGTCCTGCAGGATCCGGTCGGTGTCGAGTCGACTGGTGGGCCGGGCGAGCAGCCCACAGGACGTCGAGAGGGTGATCGGCCGGTCGCTGAGCAGGATCGGCTGCCCGATCACTTCCTGCGCGGCGGTCTGCCGGCGGATCACGGCGTCGCCCGGGCCGCTGGCCTCGCTGCCGTCGAGTCCGACGACCAGGAACTCGTCGCGCCCGACCCGGGCCAGGAGTTCGTGCTCGCCGGCGAAGCGGGCGGACAGCCGGGCCGCCACCTCGGTCAGCAGCCGGTCACCGGTCTCCCTGCCCAGGCCACGGTCCAGGGCATCGAACCCGTCCAGCGACAGCAGGCAGGCACCGATCACGGCGTCCGGGTTCTTCTCCGCCAGCCGAGTCAGCCGTTCGGCGAATCCGACCCGGTTCAGCAGCCCGGTGAGCGGATCGTGCAGCGCGGCATCGCGCTGGTCCGCGAGGGCTCGTTGCCAGGCCAGCAGGGCCGAGCTGCGGATTGCCTCCTGCTGGGCCAGCGTCCGGTCGCGGACCGCCCGGACGAATCCCAGGCAGACGGTTCCGGCCAGGATGGCGAGCCGTTCGCGCAGCAGCGCGGCCCGGGCCCGCTCCAGTTCCACGTTCTGGCTGACGGTCCATTCCGGAAGCACGGTCCGGTCCGGATGCGCCGGGCCTGGATCGGGGACCAGGCCGAGGTCCGGCAGGAACCGGTGAGTGAGCAAAGTGGTGGTGCGAGCGAGCGCGTCGGGGGAGTCGAACCCGATGCCGACCAAGTCCTCACCGACCGCGATTCCGGCCGACGGGTCGAACGGCTCGGTGGCGACCGACTGGACCAGCCGGCAGGTGAGTCCGCGGAGGCGGTCGGCCAACTCGGTACGGTCGGCGGCCACGAAGCTGGTGCCGGCCAGCCGCCGTACCCACTCCCAGGCGAACAGCGCTGTGTCGACCGACTCGACGTCGATCGGGATCGGCACGATCGACACCCCGGACAGGACGGTCGGGGTGGCCGGCCGGGGGCCCGGAACCTCGCTCATGCGCCCTCGATTCGCTCGTGCGCGACGCTGATGACGACGCCTTCCCTCGGCAACCCACAAGCGACTTCGTCGTTGCGGGCCGCCTCAGTCCAGGCGTCGCCGCGCCGCTTCTCGCTCATGCGCCCTCGATTCGCTCGTGCGCGGCGCTCATGGCTTCCGCCCGACGGCCGCACCGACCAGCGAGGACGCCGGGTCCGAACCCACGTCGTCGGGCCAGTCGGGTCGCCACTGCGGAACCCAGACGACACCCGGATCGGCCAGTTCCCAGCCGTCGAACAGGGCCGCGATCTGTTCCCGGGTGCGGTAGGTGACCGGGGTGCTGGTGGCCGAGTACAGCTCCTTGAGGCGCTTCGCCGCGGCGTGTCGGCCCTCGCCGGTGCCCTGCGAGATCGCCAGGTAGCTGCCGGAGCTGAGCAGGTCGCGGAACCGGGCGATGGTGTCTTGCGGGTGGTCGGCCTCGGAGACGAAGTGCAGCACGGAGACCATGAGTACCCCCACCGGCTGCGTGAGATCCAGCAGATCGGTGAGGATCGGCGCGTCCAGAATTTCCTTGGGGTGGCGCAGGTCGGCTTGAAGCACCCGAGCGCGGCGATTATCCCGGAGGATTAACTCGCTGTGCGCTACCGCGACCGGATCGTGATCGACGTACAGCACTCGCGCCTCGGGATCGACCTGCTGCGCAATTTCGTGAACATTTCCGGCGGTCGGGATACCCGACCCCACGTCGATGAACTGCCGGACCCCTTGACTGAGCAGAAAGCGCACGGCCCGGTGCAGGAAAGCCCGGTTGGCCTGCGCGATCAGCTGGCCGTCCGGGAACAGTGCAAGGGCCTGACCTGCGAGTTCTCGGTCAACGGCGAAGTTGTGAGCGCCCCCGAGGTAGTAGTCGTACATCCGGGCGGCCGAGGCTCTGGTGAGGTCGACGCCTTCCGGAGCCCAATCCGGTAACTGCTCCGACACCTGGTCCACCTGCAGCCTCCCGTCCCCTATTCGCTTGGCAGAACTCCTGAGCATAATGGGTGGACTGATCTTCTTGGGTTATATGTCGGCCGGATGATGGCGCAATGATGACCCGTGATCACTCTCGACCCGCGATCCTCAACTCCACCTTTCGAGCAGGTCCGGGCCCAGTTGGCGGCCCGGATCAGTGCCGGTGAACTGCCGGCCGGTACCAGGTTGCCACCGGTTCGGCAGTTGGCGAACGATCTTGGGCTGGCCGCGAACACCGTTGCTCGAGCCTACCGTGACCTGGAGGCGGCGGGCCTGGTTGAGACCCGCGGTCGCGGCGGCACGATCGTCACGGCGGCCGGCGATCGGGCCCGGGAACAGCTGCTTGCGGCCGCCCGGAGCTACGCCGCCCTGGCCCGCGATCTGGGGATCGAGATCGGCGAGGCGCTGAGCCTGGTCCGGACCGCCCTCGACCCGGGAATGACTCCGCCCGTAAAGTAGTTGTTCAGGCAACTACTGTGAGTCTCGAGGGCTCACACCAGGGATGGACAGGGAGTCGGTAATGCAGTTCGGAATCTTCACCGTCGGAGACGTGACGGCCGATCCGACCACCGGTCGGACTCCGACCGAACACGAGCGGATCATGGCCATGGTCGCGATCGCGCAGAAGGCCGAGGAGGTGGGGCTGGATGTCTTCGCGACCGGCGAGCACCACAACCCGCCGTTCGTGCCGTCCTCGCCGACCACGATGCTCGGCTTCATCGCCGCCCGGACCTCGACGTTGCTGCTGTCCACCGCGACGACGCTGATCACGACGAACGACCCGGTGAAGATCGCTGAGGACTACGCGATGCTGCAGCACCTCGCCGAGGGCCGGGTGGATCTGATGATGGGCCGGGGCAACACCGGCCCGGTGTACCCGTGGTTCGGCCAGGACATCCGCCAGGGCATCAACCTGGCGGTCGAGAACTACGCGCTGCTGCGCCGGCTTTGGCGCGAAGAGGTGGTCGACTGGGAGGGCCAGTTCCGGACCCCGCTGCAGGGCTTCACCTCGACGCCGCGGCCACTGGACGACGTCCCGCCGTTTGTCTGGCACGGTTCGATCCGCAGCCCGGAGATCGCCGAGCAGGCTGCGTACTACGGCGACGGCTTCTTCGCGAACCACATCTTCTGGCCTAAAGAGCACTTCATGCGCCTGATCGAGTTCTACCGGGAGCGTTTCGCGCACTACGGGCACGGGACCGCCGAGCAGGCCATCGTCGGCCTCGGCGGGCAGGTCTTCATCCGGAAGAACAGCCAGGACGCCGTGCGGGAGTTTCGGCCGTACTTCGACAACGCGCCGGTCTACGGTCACGGACCTTCGCTGGAGGACTTCACCGACCAGACCCCGCTGAGCGTCGGCAGCCCGCAAGAGATCATCGACAAGACGCTGACCTTCCGCCAGCATTTCGGCGACTACCAGCGTCAGCTGTTCCTGATGGACCACGCCGGGCTACCGCTGAAGACCGTGCTGGAACAACTCGACCTGCTCGGTGAAGAGGTCGTCCCGGTTTTGCGGCGCGAACTCGAGGCGATGCGCCCAGCCTCCGTGCCGGCCGCGCCGACGCATGCCAGTCTGCTGGCCGCGAAGATCGCCGCCGAGCGCTCCGCCGGTAGCGCGGACGCCGAAACGCTGGTGCCGTGATGACTCGGCTGATGGTTGTCTCGGCGGGCCTCAGCCAACCGTCGTCCACCCGGTTGCTTGGCGAGCGACTGGCCGACGCGACCCGTTCGTCGATCGAGGCGGGTGGCGGCACGGTTGCGGTCGAGGTCGTCGATCTGCGCGACCTCGCCCACGACGTGGTGAACAACGTGCTGACCGGGTTCCCGGCGCCGGCCCTGGCCCGGGTCCTGGAGCAGATCGCCGCGGCGCAGGCGCTGATCGCGGTCACACCGATCTTCAACGCGTCGTACAGCGGGCTCTTCAAGTCCTTCTTCGATGTGCTCACCCCGGACTCGTTGCGCGGCAAGCCGGTGCTGATCGGCGCCACCGGTGGCTCGCAGCGGCATTCGCTCGCGCTGGAGCACGCCGTCCGCCCGCTCTTCAGCTACCTGCGTGCGGTCGTCGTCCCGACCTCGGTGTACGCGGCGTCGTCCGACTGGGGGACGGCGGACGGCAGCAGCGCGCTGGCCGAGCGGATCGACCGGGCCGGCGCCGAGTTGGCTGACCTGGTGACCCGAACGGCCCCGACGGCTGCGACCGGCCCGGTGGATCCGTTCGCCAACCCACCGTCGTTCCTGGACCTGCTGGGCCGGTAATTCAAATCCCGTCGATCGCCCCGATGGATGAAATGCCGGCGAGTGGCCGTGCCCAAAACCTGCGGTGATCATGCACGGTTGCCCGCTTTGCGGTGGGCAACCGTGCATGATCGCGGGCTGTAGGTGGGCACGCCGGCGCTGACGCGCCTCCCAAGTGCATGATCGCGGGGTGCGGTCGGGGCTAGTTCGCCCGAATGCGGCCAGTTCGCGGCTCGGTTCGCGGCTCAGCTCGCGGCGGTGAGGACGAGCGCGAGGGCCGCCGGAACGAACTGGATGGCCGCGGCTCGGAATTTGCTGGCGCCGGCGCTGGCGAGGACCGCTCCAGCGGCCGCCATGCAGCCGGTGCCGAAGATCATCAGGGTCTTGCCGATCACGATCTGATCGCCGTCGAGCCCGGCCAGCACCACGCCGATCAGCACCCCGATCGCCAGGAAGAGATTGTAGAAGCCCTGGTTGTAGGCCATCAGCTGCATTGTGTCGGCGTCCTTCTGGGAGGCGATGCCGAATCGGCGGTAGACCGCCGGCCTGGACCACAGCACGCTTTCCAGGACGAAGAAGAGGACGTGCAGGACGGCGGCCACGGCGGCGAAGATCTGGGCGGCGATCAGCATGAACGGGCTCCTGAGGCGATGCGGGCGGGTTCGGATCGATTCCGGACCAAGTTGATTCCGGACTGATCAGTCCGCTTCGGGTAGTCTGAATGCGCCGGGCCGGGACTGTCAATCCATCGTCAGTACCGAAATCACTCCGATCCAAGGGCGAGATGGCGCGCAAGCGGTCGTTCGACGAGCAGGCGGTGCTGCGCGCTGCCCGCGACGTGTTCTGGGTTCGCGGGTACGAGGCTTCGTCGCTCGATCTGCTCCAAGAGGCGATGGGTCTGAGCCGGTCGAGCCTGTACGAGACCTTTGGCAGCAAACGGGCGCTGTTCGCCCGGGTGCTCGAGGGCTACCTGGCTGAGGTGATCGATCCACGGCTCGCCCCATTGGATCGCCCCGGTGCCGGATTCGATTCGCTCATAACATATTTCGAGGATTTCGGGAAGTTCTTCCGGGCTGCCCCGGCGAAGCTCGCCGGTCGCGGCTGCCTGCTGCTGAACACCGCGACAGAACTGGCCGTCCTTGATGACGACGCGGCAGCCATGGTGGAGAACTACCGCCGGCGGATGGCTGCGGTGTTCCTGGCCGCCCTCGGCCAGGCCGTCCAAGACGGTGACCTCGAGGCCGATGAGGGTGCCACCCGGCGCCGGGCCGAACTGCTGACCGCGCAGGTGGTCGGCCTGTTCCTGACATCGCGGCTGAGCCTGCCGGCGGCGGCCGGCCTGGCCACCGCGATCGCCGCCGAGATCCGCAGTTGGCGGCCAAGCCGCCGGCCATGATTACAGTGATCGCCAGTTCTGTCCGCAAATGTGAAGAGGGACCATGGCGACGATGCTCTACCTGGCCAGGCACGCCGAGCAGGAACTGACGGCGAACGAGGACCCGGCCGTCGGGATCAGCAAGCTCGGGCAGGACCAGGCCCGGTTGCTCGGCAAGCGGCTGAGCGGGGTGAAGCTCGACGGCATCCATCACAGCCCGTTGGCCCGCGCTCGGGAGACTGCCTACGTGGTCGCCCAGACCATGCCCGGTGTTCCGGTGCGCTCCAGCGAGATGCTGCGGGACCGGACGCCGGTGCCTCGGCCGGCCGAGATGGGCGACTACTCGGAGGCCGACCTGACCTGGTTGGCGCACGTCCCGGCCGAGGAGTGCGACCCGGGCGGAGCGGAAATCTCCTCTGCGATAAAGCATTTCTCCTCCCTGGGCGATGGCCAACACCTACTGATCACGCATGCCTTCGTGATCAGCTGGTTCGTCCGGGACGCACTGGGCGCCCCGCCTCGGCGCTGGATGGGGCTGAACGCGTTCAACACCGGGCTGACCGTGATCCGGTACCGCCCCGATCACCCGGATCAGCCGGTCACCCTGATCGGTTACAACGACGTCGGCCATCTGCCCCTCGAGCTGCGCGGCCGAACCCCCGTAGACCTTCCTGTCTAATCCTCAGCTGATCGCGGCGGGTCAGCTCACCCGTTGCGCTGAGGGGGCCAGCAGGTACTCGGCGGCGACCGGGCGGCCGAGCAGGTAACCCTGGCCGATGTCGCACCCGAGGTCGGTGAGGAAGCGCAGGACCTCCGGATTCTCCACCCCTTCGGCGACCGTTCGCAGCCCGAGCGTCCGGGCCAGCTGGACCGTGGAGGCAACGATCGCGGCGTCGGTCGAACCTGGTACCAGGTTCATCACGAAAGACCGGTCGATCTTCACCTCGTTCAGCGGCAGATCGCGCAGGTAGGTCAGCGAGCAGTAGCCGGTGCCGTAATCGTCCAGGGACAGCTGGACGCCAAGGCTGCGCAGTTCGGTGAGGGCTCGCCGGGAGCGGTCGAGGTCCAGCATCATGGCGTTCTCGGTGATCTCCACGGTCAGCCCGGCGGGCCTCAGGTCGTACCCGATCAGGGTGTCCCGGATCGAGTCGATCAGTTCCGGGCGCAGCAGGGCGGACGGCGCGAGGTTGATCGACAATCGCAGGTCGGTTCCGGTGCCCCGCCACTGCCTGACCTGTGCGGCTCCCAACTCCAGCACCCGGAGGGTGAGTTCGGCCATCAGCCCGGCCTGTTCGAAGAACGGCAGAAAGGCGTCCGGCAGGAGCAGCCCTCGGGTCGGATGCTGCCACCGGACCAGCGCTTCAACACCGCTCATCCGGCTGTCCTGCAGATCGAATTGCGGTTGGTAGACGAGGACGAGTTCATGCCGGGCCAGCGCCTCGCGAGCGTTCAGCCGGTGCTGCGCGGCGCCGTGCCGTGCCGGATCGTACGTCAGGATGCCGTGCCGGCCGGTCTTCGCATCTCGCCTGGCCACGTCGGCGCGCTGGGCCAGCACGGCAAGGTCCAGGCTGTCTTCGGGGTACAACGCGATGCCGATACTGGCTGCCGCAGTCTGCAACTCACCGTCGATCAGGAACGGCTTCGCGATCATCGTCAGCAGCCGATCGGCGACGGCGAGCGCGACCGCCCGGTCGCTGTCCAGCAGCAGCAGCCCGAAATGATCACCGTCCAGCCGCGCCAGCAGGTCGTCTTCGTGCAGCTCACGTCGCAGTCGTGGCCCGATCTGACGCAACAGTTCGTCGCCGGCGTGGTGGCCGAACGTGTCGTTCACCGCTTTGAAGTCGTCCAGGTCCAGCATCAGCACGGCCAGCCGCTGGCCGTCTGTCTGCTCGGCGAGGATCCGCTGCCCGGCTTCGTCGAAATCCCGGCGGTTCGGTAGCTGGGTCAGCTCATCGGTCCGGGCTTGGCGGCGGCTGATCGCGAGCTGGCGCAACGCGGCGAAACACATCGCGGTCCGGCGCACCGCAGTGAGGAGCGTCGCGACGATCAGGATGACGGCGTAGAACGGCAGGTTCCGGTCGGACACGCTGCCGTAGATCAGGATGGTCACCCCGATCAGGCTGAAGATGTTGGGCAGCAGCAGCGCCTGAGACAGCTGCACCGGGCGATTGCTTCCCGGTCGGTACGGCAGGATCGCCGCGACGGCCATCAAGGTGAGGCCGACCGCCCACAACCCGTCCAGCGGCGTGCCGACCCGGTAGGAGTCGGTGGCCACCCGATACAGGTAGATACTGTCGGCGACCGCGAACGTGACCATGCCGGAGCCGAGCCAGAGCCAGGTCGCTCCCGGCCGCCCACCTCGGAACGTCATGATCCCGACGATCAGTGCGGTCAGCGTCAGGTCGGCCACCGGGTAGGCCGCCCCGACCACGAGTTCCATGGTCGAACCCCGGAGGCTGTTCAGAACCGGTTGCAGGGTGAGAACCGAGCCGGTCGCCGCGCATCCAAGGGCCCCGAGCAGGCCGTCCAAGATGGTTCCTCGAGCCAGCGTCCGTAACTGCGGGTAGGCCAGCACGGCGACGGCGGCCAGCAGGAGCGGATAGGGCAGCAGATACCCGATATCGGCCAGGCTCGGGTACGGCACCGGGGAGATGAACTGCACGTCGAAGATGTAGATCAGGTTGCCGACCGTGAATGCCGCCGCAGCCAGACCGATCAGGGTGAAGGCGAGCCGTTGGGGCGCCGCTACGGCCGCTCGCACCAGGCAGGCGAGCGCGGGTAGGGCCAGCACGGCGTTGCCGAGGATGCCGTCGATGAGCAACGAGTAGCCAGCCGAGCGAAATCCGAACGAGGCCAGGTAGACCAGCAGCACGGACACCAGAACCAGCAGAGCGACAGTCCGCGGCACACCGGTTCGCCGGGCCAGGACGTAGTCGGGGGCGCTGGTGGCGCTGGTCTGCACTGTCCTTGATCGACAGGATCGATCCTCGGCTTGAACCTCAGACCTGACCAGCCTGGCAGCCAGGCTGGAGGGTCAGTCCAGACTGGTCCACTCGGTGACGACCGCGGCCCGGCCGGGGCGGCGGCAGGTCAAACTGAACGGTCCGGAGCCGGAGACCTCGATCACGAAGCGGCCGTCGTCGGCGTTGATCGGGCCGGAGTCCGAGACGCCCGGCTGACGCAATTCGATCGACGCTGGTCCGGTCGGCACCAGCTCGCCGAGGATCCGACGTCGCCGACCCGAGCCACCGACCTCCAACTCGACCAACAGTCCCGGCGTTTCGAAGGTCAGCAACCGGGGAATGTCGACCTGAGCACCTCGGCGGACGGCGGCCGCCGTCCCTTCGATGTACGAGTCGGCGGTCAGTTCTGCCAATTCCGCATCGATCGTCCGCAGCGCGAAACACTGCTTCGCGAGTTCCGTCACCATGACTGGCGGTTCATGCTGCGGTGAGAGCATCTCCGTCAGCCGCTGGAAGAGCTCGTCGTCGTCGCGCATCGCGCCTCTCCCTGGCATCCAGTGGTCTATGAAGCAATCCGATAGTTGCCGTGCTGCCCACCATGCACGCCTCGGTGTTGCTGTTTCGTTGCTCTTATCACGAGTCGCTCAGCGAGCTACTGATACCTTCAGCGTCCAGCAGATCACGCAATTGCGCCAGACAGCGGCCCCGAGTGGGCCCCAGGCTGCCGGTCGGTAGGCCGAGCGCCTGGGCCGCCAGCTGGTACGACGGCGGGCCGCTCTCCGGAATCACCACCAGCAAGTGCAAGATCTGCTGACAGCGCTCGCTGAGCCGGGTGAACGCCTGCCAGAGGCCGGCGTCCCGGTCCGCGATCAGCAGCGGGACGTCCGCAGCCGCCTGGTCGGCGCCTGGCTGATCGGAGCCCAGCAGATGCAGGAGCCGGTCGTCGTCCACTGGTTGCTGTCGTCGATTGCGCCGTAGCAGGACCAGACACTCCCGGCGGCAGGTCGTCACCAGCCAGCCCGGCAGCCTGGCCGGGTCCCGGATCGAGTCCAAATGCTCCAGCAGGCGTAACCAGGTCAACTGGCAGACATCACCGGCGTCCGACGGGCTCAGCCGGAAGGCCCGGCAGGTGGCCCACAACAGGCCGCTGAATCGGTCGACAATGTCATTCCAGGCCGATTGATCGCCGTTCTGGGCAGCCTGGAGGAGCCGGGGAAGATCATCTATCGGTGCGTCGCCGGGCGCGGTGGACTTTTCGATAGCGGGCAGATTAGCACCGGAATTTCGGACCTGGGCCACTTTGATCACCCCGTTCCAAGCGAGAGGAACGACAAGCTGGTCGCCGCCTCGATGGGTTCCGATTGCATTCCGATCCGGGCCTTCTGCGTCGCTTCGGACAGCGATGCCCCGGATCGCAGATGTTGATGCAGCACGGTCATCAGATGCATCACGGCGGTGTCGTTCACCGGCACCACACTGGCCACGATGCCAGTGGTGCCGAGCGGGATCAGCGCACTGGCCAAGCCGAGCAGTTCGTCGGTTCCGGCCGCTGCCGCCACCGCCGAATCACAGCTGGACAGCACGATCTGTCGGGGAGCACGGCGCAGCCGTTCCAGGTCGTAGACCGTCAGCGGACCGTCGTCGAGTTGCAGTGCGGAGAAGAGCGGGCTGTCGGCGCGGAAGCTGCCGTGCGCCGCGATGTGAGCCAGCCGAGCACCGTCGATGGCCGCCAGCACCCGGGCGGCCGTCGCGCTCCCGCCGCCGAGTACCTCGACCCCGGGATCACCGGCGTACTGGGCGGCCAATAACGGCACTTCTCCCTCCTCGGTCGACAGGCCTGGACCATGCACCAGAACGACACCGTCGGCTTCCCTGCGGCCGGCCGGATGCTCAGTCTTTTCCGTCGCTTTGTGAATACCTGCCCGCGCCCGCAACCACAAGGTGGCGGACGGCGCCACGGTGAATACTCGGTTCCGCAGGTCGGTCAGCATCGGCCAGGGGACGGCGTGCAGCCGGCCCGGTGGGACGACGATCACCTCACCGTCGCCGAGATGTCGACCGGCCTCGCCCAACAGTGACCGGTTCAGTGCGGCACCGAGCTGGGCCAGCCGATCCAGCGCCCGGTCCGGGGACGTCCTGGACATCCCGTACGCCAGTCGGGTCAGGGTGGCTCGGGCGAACTCGACGTCCCGGGAAACCTGCTCGGTCTGCCCGGCCGGGTACCGGCGGACCGTGCCGCCGCCGCAGACCAGGACCTGGAGCTGCCCGTCGGTGTCGACCAGTTCCACCAGCCGATCGTCGCCGAGCGCGGCCAGGAGTTCGTCGACATCGAAATCTCCCGGCTTGGTGGCGGCCCCGGAGCCCCGGGTGCGCAGGGCCCGGGCTCGGACCGCGCGCTCCAGCCGCAGCTGCTCACGATGCAGCGCCGTGGTGGCCAACCCCTCGGCAGAAGCCTTGATCAACCGGCTGGTGACGTCGCGCAGCGCACCCAGGTCGGCCTGAGATTGCTGGTCGTCCGGCGGCAGTACCGGTGGCACCGCGAGGGCGCTGGCCCGCCAACGCTCACTCCAGGCCAGCAACAGCCGGGACCGGCCCGCCCGCAGCGCCTGCCGCTGGCCGAGCAGGGCCAGTTCAGTGCCGTGAGCGGTGCCTTGGGCACGCAACTCGGAGGAGCCAAGGGCACCGCGGTGCTCGTCGATCAGGTCCAGCCCGCGGCGGCAGGCATGCATCAACTGCCGCGGGTTGCCGGCCGCCTCCGCGCGCAGCGCCGCAGCCAGCCAGGCAATCGCCCGGGTCAGCGCGGGCCCACCGCGGCGGCCCTGAGCGGCGGCGGCCAGATGCTGATCGGCGACCGCGGTCCGGCCCAGCGCGAGACCGATCCGGCCGGTGAGCAGTCGCGCCAGCGGTAGCTCGGGGGAGGACAGCGCGGCCAGCTCCCGGACGCAGCGCTTCGCCTCGCGCAGCATCGAGTCGGTCGGTGGGCCGGCCGCGAAACCGGCCTGAACCAGCACCAGTCGAGCATGTTCCCGCCACCAGCGACGGTCTTGCTGGTCAAACAGCTGTCCGGCCTCGGCCGCCTGGGCCAGCGCACGATCCGGCCGGCCGGCCGCGAGTGCGCAGGCCGCGCTGCTGAGCAGCAGTTCGGCACGCTTCGTCGAGGGGCCGTGAACCTCGTCCAGCTGCTTGATCGCCGCGTCCGCCTCGGCCAGCGCTTCGGCCGGTAGGCCGGCCGCCAGCAGCGCGTCACACCGGTGGATGCTCAGGTCGGTGCCGATCGTGCCCAGTTCGCTGAACCGGTCGGCGGCTTCGTCGAAGCAGGTCAGGGCGGCCGGCAGGTCACCGATTCGGAGCCCGAGGACGCCGCGATGCACCGTCGCGTCAGCGGACTCCAGATCCTGCCCGGCGGCGCTGAACAGTTCCTCAGCACGTTTCAGGTCGGCGGTGGCCCGATGGATGGCGCCGAGGGCCAGATGGCTGAATCCACGGTAGTCGAGTCCGCGGGCCTCCCAGAGCTGATCCCCGGCGGCCCGGGACACACTGATCGCGGTGTTCAGATCGGCCAGTGCCTCGCGATGCATTCCCAGCATGAGCAGGACCGCGCCGCGGCGCAGCAGGCTGCGCCCGAGTTCGCGGCCACTCGAACGCTGCACCCCGGTATCGAGGGCGCGCCGACCAGGCGCCGTCCGTCCGGCGAAGACCAGCGCCACCCCCAGCGTTCCGAGCACATCGGCTTCCCGCTCGCTGGAACCGGAAAGCCTTGCCAGCCGGAGGGCCGAGCGCAGTTCCTCGATCGCCGCATCGATGTCACCGAACTCGCGCAGGACGATCCCGATGGCCTGCCTGGCCATCGACGCCTGCAGCGCGGAGGGATGCTCGGCGAGCAGGGCGCGAGCCAGATCGGCTGCTTCGTGCGGACGCGAGAGCGCCAGCGGGAGTAGCTCCTCCGCCTGCCGATCCGTCGTCCCGTTCGAATGCATCCGGTCTGAAACCCCGGTTCTACGGCCGACGGACGATGTCGAAGAGGAAGATGCTCACCGATCGAATGTATCAGGGTGCAGGAACTCTTCTCATTTTGTGACCACCACTCGAAGGGGAAATGATGGACGCGGTCTTCGAAGCACAATTCCGACTCATGAAAACAGAATTCGATCGCCGGGGGGTCCAGATCGAGGTTGCCCTGCGGCCCGACGGTGAACCCGACTATCTGTATCGGCCCGGCCGCCTGCTGGCCCTCGCTACCGCCGAGAACCTGTCATTGATCGGCAATACGCTGTCCGGGCTGCGGGGCATTGATCGGGAACTGCGTCCCGACGGCGAGCTCGCGGTCTTCACCACCGATGCCTTGCGGCGCAACGAGGTCTCGGTGCCGCAGGCGCTCGAAGAGATCGATCGGCAGCTGGGCAAGCGGAACCCGGCATTCGTCACCGGTGGCCTCCCGGTGGCCTCCCCGGAGCACGTGGTGCACGTCTCGCGGATTTGCCCAGCGGTCGAGCCGGAGGTGCCCAGCGGGTCTCCGGTCACGCCGTGGCCGGCCCAGCGCCCACCGGTGAAATCGGCCCGAAAGATCGTGATCGGCGTCTCCGACACCGGGTTGCTGGAGAAGCTCGACCCCGCCCAATACCCGTGGCTGAGCGACGTCACCGGGGAACCGGACCCGCTGACCGTCCCGTCCAATGGCGGCCCGGCGCAGATTCTCGAATATGCCGGGCACGGCACTTTCGTCGCGGGCGTCGCGAAATGTGAGGCGCCGCAGGCGCAGGTGCTGGTGAACAATCATTTCTCCGCCTCCGGTGGCGAACTGGAGAGCGAGATAATCCGCAAGGTTCTCGAACTGGCTGACCGGAAGCCTGACGTGATCAACCTGTCCGCCGGCACCTACACCCGCAACGATTGGGCCTCGCTCGGCTTCAGCATCTTCAACCGCCGACACCCGGAGATCGCCTTCGTCGCGGCCGCCGGAAACGACAACACCGACCGGCCGTTCTGGCCGGCCGCTTTCGACTGGGCGGTCTCGGTCGGTGCCTTGGCCACCGATCAGCTGCATCGCGCCTGGTTCAGCAACCACGGTCGCTGGGTGGACGTCTACGCGCTCGGTGAGGGCATGGTGAACGCCTACGCGACCGGTAGCTACACCTACAACGAGCCACCGAAGGCCCCCGCCACACAGCTTTTCGATGGGATGGCCCGGTGGGACGGGACGTCGTTCTCGGCGCCGCTGGTCGCCGGTCTGATTGCGGAGCGGATGGCCCGGACGACGGACACCGCCGCGCAGGCCACCGCCGCCGTGCTGAAGCTGGCCAGTAACCAGGTCGTGACCGGCGTCGGGCCGGCCCTCTTCCCCGGTGACGCCGCGTAGTCAGAAGCCTGAAGCCCTGTCAGATCGCCAGTTACGCCCGCCTTTGAGCCGATCGTCGGCACATTACCGGGCCTGACTGGCGATCATGGCGTTTGCGTCACGAGCCGTTCGACAGTGCGGATCAGCGGTAGCCGCCGCGCCGTTCCCACAATGCCGGCGCTTCGATTGCGCAAGCTGAGCCCGCTGTCTGCCGATGCATTTCTTGGGCGCTGCCCGTGACCGTTGCCGCGAGCGACCGGAGCCTCCCGCCATTTTCTAGGGGCACGCATGCCGTTGATCCTCCCGCCCGGTTCGTACCGCGGCGATCTGCCTACCTGGTGGACTCCGGATGCGCCGATCGGCCAGGCCGTGGAACTCGAGGTGTACGGCGACCGGATGACCGGTCGTCTTCAGGGCGCCGAGGGTGAGGCCTTCGAGATCACGATTCCGCTGGCCGATCAGGTTGCCGCGTTGCGGTCGTCCACCACGCACGGGACGGTCTGGATCTCGCTCGCGGCCGGCGCGGTCCGGGTCCCGGTGTCCTGCTGGGCGTCCGGGGACGTCGTCCGGCTGCAGGTGATCGGAGCGGCTCAGTTCGTGCAGCGCCGGGTGCACACCCGGTTCGCCATCCAGGTGCCGGTCCACCTGGGCTGGTTGCGGCCCGGAGACCGGGCGTGGGCGCGGGCGCATTCGCATACCGTCGACCTCTCGCTCGGTGGTCTGCAGCTGGCCCCCGCGACCACCGTTTGGCCCGGTTTCGGGATCTCCGTACAGGTTCTGCTGGAATTGCCGGACGGCCCCTGCCAACTCGTGGCCAACGTTCTGGGGACGACACCTGATTATGGCCTGCGGGTGATGTTTACCGATCTCGCTCCGGTGACGGCCGGCCGGCTGGAACAGCTGACCAAGTATTGATCCGGTGACTCGTGGGGGTTCAGCCATCGAGTCGTGGTGTCGACGATCAAGCTGATCCACGAGTCATTCAGGTCAATGAAAGGTCGAGCCATGCTCCGGCGTATCGGTATCTCTGTCCGGCTGAATTTATTGCTCTCGGCTTTTTCGCTGGCTTTGATCTCTGTGGTCATGGTTGCATTCCTCTCGCTCAATTCGCAATCGCACGATCGGGACGAACTGGTCCGGGTGACCGATGAGCGGTCGGTTTCCCGAACTGTCCAGTTCGACTTCGCGGATTTCAACGGCTTGCAGAACGCGGTTGCCCTTCAGGTCGGGCGCAAGGGAGCCGCGGAAGCCGCCGACACGGCGGTGACTCGCAAAGCCTTCCTGGATTCGATTGCTCGGACCCGGGCCGACCTGGCGAAGCTGCGAACGCTCAGCCAGGCAGAGGGCGGAATCGACGAGTCGGCCGTTGCTGCGGTCGCCACCAGCCTGGATCAGTTCATGCAGGTGGATGCCCAGATCATGGATCAGTACCGGCGCGGCGACCTGGCCTCCAAGGCCCGCGGCGACGCGCTGGTCCTCGGCCAGGAGAAAGAGATCTTCAGCGCGGCAACGGCCGGTCTGAACACCATCGTCGACCGGCTGACCAGGCAGGTGGCGGCCACCGTCAAGACTGCGGAAGACAGTGCCAATTCCGCCACCCGATGGAACATCATCCTCGGGGTGGTAGCCCTGCTCCTGATCACCACCCTGGCGCTGCTGATCGCTCGCTCGATCCGGACGCCGTTGGCGCAGCTGGGTGAGGTGGCGAACAAGCTGGCCGACGGTGATTTCGACGTCGAGATCGAAACCGGTGAGACCGACGAGCCTGGCCGGGCACTGATCGCCCTGGGCCGGCTGAAGACATCGGTGACCACGCTGGTCGGCGAGATGAACCGGATGTCCGCCGAACACGAGAAGGGCGACATCGACGTCCAGGTCGACGCCCAAGCCTTCCAGGGTGACTTCCAGCGGGTGGCCGAAGGCGTCAATCAAATGGTCGGCAGTCACATCGCGGTGAAGAAGAAGGCGATGGCCGTGATCAAGGCCTTCGGTGAGGGTGATTTCGATGCTCCGATGGAGCAGTTGCCCGGTAAGAAGGCTTTCATCAACGACACCATTGAGCAGGTCCGCAGTAATCTCAAGCTGCTGATCAGCGAAATGAAGCACATGTCCGACGAGCACGACAAGGGTGATATTGACGTCAACATCGACGTCAAGCGTTTCCCCGGCGAGTTCGGCACCATGGCGCGTGGGGTCAACGATATGGTCGCCGGGCACATTGCGGTGAAGAAGAAGGCGATGGCCGTGATCAAGGCCTTCGGTGAGGGTGATTTCGATGCTCCGATGGAGCAGTTGCCCGGTAAGAAGGCTTTCATCAACGACACCATTGAGCAGGTCCGCAGCAATTTGAAAGCCCTGATCGCCGACACCAGCCTGCTGGCCGACGCCGCCCTCGAGGGTCGGCTCGAGGTGCGCGCCGCCGCCGACCGGCATCGCGGTGACTTCCGCCGCATTGTCCAGGGCATCAACGGCACGTTGGACGCGGTGATCGGCCCGCTGAACGAGGTGAGCCGGGTTCTGGTCGCCATGGAGAACGGCGACCTGACCCAGTCGATCACTACTCAGTACCGGGGCCAGCTAGAGGATCTGCGCCAGGCGGCGAACAACACCGCCGTCAAGCTGGCCCGCACGGTCAGCGAGGTGATCAGCGCTACCGACCAGCTCAGCAATGCCTCTGGGCAGATCAGCGGGGCATCCCAGTCGATGTCGCAGACCGCCACCGAGCAGGCCGGCAGCGTCGAGGAGACCTCGGCGAGCGTCGAACAGATGGCCGCAAGCATCAATCAGAACAGCGACAACGCCCGGGTCACCGACGGCATCGCCAGTAAGGCCGCCACCGAGGCCAGCGAGGGTGGGCAGGCGGTACAGGAGACGGTCGCCGCGATGAAGACGATCGCCGCCAAGATCGCGATCATCGACGACATCGCGTTCCAGACCAACATGCTCGCGCTCAACGCCACCATCGAAGCGGCTCGGGCCGGGCAGCACGGCAAGGGCTTCGCGGTGGTCGCCACCGAGGTCGGCAAGCTCGCCGAACGCAGCCAGGTCGCGGCTCAGGAGATCGGTGAGCTGGCCACCGGTAGTGTCCGCACCGCGGAACGGGCCGGCACGTTGCTGGCCGAGATCGTGCCGAGCATCGGCAAGACCTCGGATCTGGTCCAGGAGATCTCTGCGGCGTCGGCCGAACAGGCTTCCGGTGCCGCCCAGATCACCACGGCGATGTCCCAGATGAACAAGATCACTCAGCAGACCGCCTCGTCCAGCGAGGAACTCGCCGCGACTGCCGAAGAAATGACCGCACAGACCAACCAACTGCAGCAACTCATGCAGTTCTTCACCGTCGAGAACCGCGGTGCCCAGGGCGCGAAAGCCGCACGCACCAAGGTCCCGGTCGGCGCCTCAGCCTCAAACCCGGCCGTTACTCAGCGGCCACCGCGGCCCCGTAGCGCCGAAACGGTACTGCCCGACCTGGACGACGCCGCCTTCGATCGGTTCTAAGGAGCATCTGTGAGCGAGACCCAAACCGAGACCGCCCGATCTTCCGCCGCCTCCGCCCACGGGGCGCCAGGCGACGGGGCGGCTCGATACCTCACCTTCACCCTCCAGGGCGAGCTCTATGCCCTGGACATCCAGGAGATCACCGAGATCATCGAGTTCCGCTCGCTGACGGTGGTGCCGATGATGCCGCCGTTCATCCGAGGGGTGCTCAACCTGCGCGGTCGAGTGCTGCCGGTCGTCGATCTGGCGGCCCGATTCGGCCAGAGCGCCACCACCGTGGCGCGCCGGACCGGAATCATCGTCGTCCAGTCGGCTCGTGGTGCCGAGGACGGATCCGGCTCGGAGCTGGCCTCCGGCATCGGAATCATGGTCGACGGGGTGAACAAGGTGGTTCATCTCGGGGACGACGACATGGAACCGCCGCCGTCCTTCGGGGTCGGGATCCGGTCCGACTTCATCAGCGGAATGGCCAAGCATGAGGGCGGTTTCATCATCGTGCTGGACGTCGGCAAGGTCCTGTCGGTGGACGACATGGTGATGGTCGGAAACGCGGCGGCACTCGGGGAGGAACTCGTGACCGCTGCCGCCGTACCCGCATGACGTCAGGTCCCGCTCTGTCCAGCGTGGCGCCCCTGACAGCGAAGGAGTTTGCGTGGATCACGACCTTTCTGCGCAAGCACACCGGGATCGAACTCAAAGAAGGTAAGCAGACCCTGGTGATGGGCCGGCTGGACCGGCGGCTGCGATTGCACGATCTGGTCACCTACACCGAGTATTTCCAGCTCATTGCCGGAGCGGAGGCGCCCGGCGAGACCCAGATGGCCATCGATCTGCTGACCACGAACGAGACGTACTTCTTTCGTGAGCCGGCGCATTTCGAGCGGTTTCCGACAATGCTCCCGGGCCAGCGGGAGATCGGTGGCCGGCCGATCCGAGTCTGGAGTGCGGCGAGTTCCTCTGGCGAAGAGGCGTACACGGTTGCCTTGACGCTGGCCGAGTGCATTCCGGATCGGCCTTGGGAAATCGTCGGCAGTGACATCTCCACTCGGGTGCTGGAAACCGCCCGGCGGTGCCTCTACCCGATCGATGCGGCCGAACGAATACCGGAGAAGGCCCGGCGGGCACACTGTTTGAAGGGTCGAGGTGAGCTCGACGGCCTGTTCACGCTGCGCGCACCACTGCGTGATCGAGTCAGTTTCGTGCAGGCGAACCTGATGAAACCGCTGCCAGATCTGGGGCTGTTCGACGTCGTCCTGTTGCGGAATGTCATGATCTATTTCTCCCAGGAGACCAAAGCGGAACTGCTCGACCGCATTGACGGCTTGCTGCGTCCTGGTGGGTATTTGCTGATCGGCCACGCGGAAAGCCTGCACGGGCTCAATACTCGGCTGAAGTTGATCGTGCCGTCCGTGTATCACAAGCCGCCGGCCTGACATGCTGCATCTACATCCGCGGAAGGTCGACGTGGTTCTGGAGCCAGGTCAGTTCCACTTTGCCAATGCCGACCTTCGCATCGGGACATTGCTTGGATCCTGTATTGCGATCACATTTTGGCTCCCGGGCACCATGCTCGGTGGAATGTGTCATTACCTATTACCGAGCCGGAATCGAGGCTCCCGGCCCGAACCAGAAGCGCTGGACGGACGTTACGGGGACGAGGCAGTGGAGATGTTCATGGAGGCAATCGATCGGGCCGGTACCTTTCCCGAGGATTACCAGGCGAAGCTCTTCGGCGGTGGAAACCAGTTTCTCGGTAACAGCCGAGCCGAGGCGATCGATGTCCCGTCCCGGAACGTGGACGCCGGTCTGCGACTGCTCAAGGAGTACGGCTTGCGCGTATCAGCGCGGCATGTCGGCGGCAGCGGCCCGCGGCAGGTGATCCTGGACCTGTCCAACGGGCACGTCTGGGTGCGGCATGGCCAGATCGCGGCGACCCAGGCACCGCGATGAGCGCCCGCGCCGAGATCCAGGTCCTGATCGTCGATGACTCCGCCGTCGTCCGCCAGGTATTGACGGCAGTGCTCGATCGAGAACCCGGCATTCACGTTTCCGGAACAGCCGCCGACCCGATCTTCGCCATGGAACGGATGAACCGGGATTGGCCCGACGTTGTCATTCTGGACGTCGAAATGCCTCGCATGGACGGCATCACCTTTCTGAAGAAGCTGATGTCGGTGCGGCCGACCCCGGTGGTGATCTGTTCCACTCTCACCGAGCGTGGTGCGGAGACCACGATGCAGGCGATGGTGGCTGGAGCGGTCGGTTTCGTGACGAAGCCGAAGAGCGGTTTGAAGAGTTTCCTGGAGGGGGACGCCGGCGAAATCGTCCAGGCGGTGCGGTCCGCTGCGGCCGGAGACATCCGCCGGGTCAAGGCCGCGTCGGTGGCCCTGGCCAGCGGATCGATCACGAGCAAGAACCGGCCGACTGTCGGCGCCCAGAATGCCGGAGCGGCCCGAACCGGGGCGAATGGCGTGCGACCGGCTCGCGTCTCGACCGGGCTGCCGGTCACCACCGATCGACTGATCGCGATCGGTACCTCCACCGGCGGAACCCAGGCGCTGGAAATAGTTCTGAGCTCGTTGCCCAGGGTGGCGCCGGGGATCGTGGTGGTCCAGCACATGCCCCCGATGTTCACCGCTGCCTTCGCCGATCGGTTGAACCTGGTCTGCGAGGCCGAGGTGCTGGAGGCCTCGGACGGCGACCGGGTCCTGCCCGGACGGGTCCTGATCGCCCCCGGTGGGCTACACATGACGGTCCATCGGGACGGCGCGCAATATCGGGTCCGGATTGCCGACGGTCCGAGGGTCAACCGGCACAAGCCTTCGGTCGACATCCTCTTCGAGTCCGTCGCGCGGAGCGCCGGACGCAACGCGCTGGGGGTAATTATGACCGGAATGGGCGACGACGGGGCACGTGGTCTGCTTCAGATGCGAGCGGCCGGTGCCCGGACGATCGGTCAGGATCAGGCGACCTGCGTGGTCTACGGAATGCCGGCCGCCGCGCAAAAGCTCGGAGCGGTCGACGTTGAAGTCCCGCTCAATTCGATTGCTGCCCAGATTGAACAATTCGCCGGTGTCCGCTGACCACGGGTTCCTGATTCCGCACGCGACGATCAAGAACTGACGACGACAGAACTGGAGAGCGAGATGCTGGTCGGGACAGTGCTGACCCTGGTTGGCTTGCTCATCGGTGCCCTGGCCGGATTCTGGTACGGCAAGGGCCGTGGCGGCCCGCCTGGGCCGGGCCGGGGCGTGGTCCCGGTCCAGCCGGTCGACGACTACCTGGCCAGCCTTGATGAGTTCAGCGAGACGGTGACGCCGGTCTGGAGCGCGCACATCGAGTCGTCCCGTCAGCAGATGGACTCGGCGGTGACCGGGCTGGTGGACAAGTTCGGCACCATCGTCGGGTTGCTGGACAACGCCCTCGGATCCTCCCGGCAGGCGATGGGGGGTGGCCATGCCGAGCTCTTCGACTCCAGTCGTCAACGGCTCAACGAGGTGGTGAGTGCGCTGGACGGCGCCCTTGCTCAGCAGCACCGCACCGTTGAAGAGCTCCGCACCCTGGTGGAACTGAACGATCAGATGAAGGGGATGACCGCCGAAGTCACCCGGATCGCCCAGCAGACCCACCTGCTGGCGCTGAACGCCGCGATCGAGGCACAGCGCGTTGGTGACGCTGGGCTGGCCTTCGGCGTCGTGGCTCTGGAGGTCAGAGAGCTGGCGAATCTCTCCGGTTCGACCGGTAAGCGGATGAGTCAGGTGGCCGATCAGGTCCGGGACGCGATCGCGGGGGCTTTCGCTCTCGCCGAGGCGAATGTCGAGATCGAGGGCAGCATGGTGCAGGATGCCAATGCCAAGGTGCACACCGTGCTCGACGATCTGCTCGAGTTGGTGAGCGGCGTCCAGGATTCGTCGGACGAGCTCGGAGCGGCGGCCGGCGGAATCAAGGACGAGATCGAGGGCGCGCTCGTCCAGTTCCAGTTCCAGGATCGGATCAGTCAGACCCTCGAGCACGTTCGGGAATGCATCGATTCCTTCCCTTCGGCTCTGGATCGAGCTCAGGACGGCGGCTCCAGCCTGCTGCGTCCGTTCGATTCGGAATCCATGCTGAATCAACTCAAGCAGAGCTACACGATGGTCGAGGAGCATCAGGTCCACGGTTCGGGAGCGCCGGTCGCCCTCCAGGAAGCCGAAATAACCTTCTTCTAGGGGAGCAGAGATGGGCAAGACAATTCTGATCGTGGACGATTCCGCGTCGGTGCGGCAGGTCGTCGGCATTGCGTTGCGCGGCGCCGGGTACACCGTCATCGAAGGTGTCGACGGCAAGGACGCTCTGACGAAGCTTGACGGTCAGAAGATCCATCTCATCATCTCGGATGTCAACATGCCGAACATGGACGGCATCACCTTCGTCACCGAGGCGAAAAGGATTCCGGCGTACAAGTTCACCCCGGTGATCATGCTGACCACTGAATCCGGCGAGGAGAAGAAGAAGGCCGGGCAGGCCGCCGGCGCGAAGGCCTGGGTGGTCAAGCCCTTCCAGCCACCACAGATGCTCGCGGCCGTAGCCAAGCTGGTCCTGCCGTGAGCGCGGCAAGCACGACCGGACTGCGACTGGACGGCGACGTGACCGTCCAGTTCGCCGCCGAGCACAAGACCCTTCTGCTGTCCGCCCTGGAAGCCACCCAAGCGCTCGAGTTGGATCTGTCCGGAGTGATCGAACTCGACGCTGCCGGGTTGCAACTGCTGCTCCTGCTCAAGCGAGAAGCCCAGAACCTCGGCAAGACAGTGCGATTTGAGGCTCCGAGCGGTGCCGTCCTGGAGATTCTGGCGTTGGCTCGGCTCGACACCCGGTTGGAGCCCCTCCCCGTCTCGACCGCGACGCAACGAACCGGTATCGATGCTCAGGGCGGTGCCTGATGACCTTCGAAGATGAGATGACCGCAGCGCTGGCCACCTTCATGCTGGAGGCCGTCGAGCTGCTGTCCGAGATGGAGACCGGTCTGCTGGCCTTGGAACAGGACAGCAGCGATCTCGAGTCGATCAATTCAGTCTTCCGGGCAGCGCATACGGTCAAGGGGTCGGCTGGTCTGTTCGGCCTGGACCCGGTGGTTCGCTTCACCCACGTGGTGGAAAGCGTTCTGGATCGGATGCGCGATCTGGAGATCTCGGCCACGGCCGCGCTGATCGGGGTCCTGTTGCCCTGCGCCGATCACATCGGTGACCTGATCGAGAGCATCGCCGCCGGCCAGGCAGTCGAGACGCCGGCCCAGCTCGCGACCGGAGACGCGCTCCTCGCCCGGCTCACCCCATACCTGAGCGCGGTGCCGAAACCGAGCGAAGAGCTGCAGCCGAGCGACCCACCACCGGTTGAGGTTGCTGCCGGTGACGAGACAACCGGGCAGCTCCTGCATCTGAGCCTGCGATTCGGTGTCGAGAGCCTGCGCAACGGGATGGATCCGTTCTCGTTCATCCGGTACCTGTCCACCCTGGGCGAGGTGGTGGCGCTGACGACGCTGCCGGACCTGATTCCGGACGTCGAGGAGATGGACCCGGAGCAGTGCTATCTCGTGTTCCAGGTCACCTTTCGCACCGAGGAATCGATCGAGGCGGTGGCCGGGGTATTCGACTTCGTCCGCGAGGACGGTGACATCAGAATTCTCTCCGCCGAGAGCAACGCACTCGAATATGCCGATCTGATCGAGTCTTTCGGGCAGCACGGACGGGTCGTCGCGGCGACCCTGGTGGACGGTGGCGCGATCGGCATGAGTGATCTGCGACGCGCTGTCAGTGCCCAGGGAGTGGCTCCCAGCATCGACGTCGACGAGGTCAGCGAGGAACCGCCGATCCCGCAGCCACGCTCCGGTACCGCGGGTTCGGTGGTCGAGGCTGCTTCCGCCGGTGCCGGATCAGAAGCTATACCGCCGGAATTCGAGGCAACACCGGCTCGCCGCGCCACCGACCGTGGGCTGACCGAGAATCAGACCATCCGGGTCGACGCCAGCCGTCTGGACCGCCTGATCGATGCCGTCGGTGAACTGGTGATCGCGGGAGCCGGCGCCGAGCTGCAAGCGGCGCTGACCCGGGACGAGGCATTGCAGGCCGCCCTGGGTGAGGTGATGCGTCTGGTCGAGGAGGTCCGCGACGGCGCCCTCCAGTTGCGAATGGTGCCGATCGGAACGACCTTCAGCAGGTTCCAGCGCATCGTCCGCGACGTCAGTGCCACCCTCGGCAAGGACGTCACGCTCACCGTCACCGGTGGTGATACCGAGGTGGACAAGGCGCTCGTCGAGCAGATCGGAGATCCGCTCACCCACCTGGTCCGCAACGCGCTGGATCACGGCATCGAGTCCGCCGAGGCCCGCGCAGCGGCTGGCAAGCCGGCGCGCGGTAGCCTGCGGCTGAACGCCTTTCATGATTCGGGCAGCATTGTGATCGAGGTTCAGGACGACGGCGGCGGGATCGATGCCGATCGGGTACTGGCCAAAGCGATCGAGCGCGGGCTGGTTGAACCGGGTGCCTCGCTCAGCGAAAAAGACATCTACGCACTCATTTTTGAACCAGGATTCTCCACCGCAACAACCGTGTCGAACCTGTCCGGCCGGGGCGTGGGGATGGATGTGGTCAAACGGAACGTCGCCGCGCTGCGGGGCACGATCGACGTCGAGAGCCGTGCCGGGCAGGGCACCACCTTGCGGATCCGGCTCCCGCTGACCCTGGCCATCATCGACGGGTTCCTGATCGGGATCGGCGGGGCCACGTTCGTGATCCCGCTCGACCGCGTGGTGGAATGCGTCGAGCTGCCCGCCGAAAGCGCTCACCGCGACTACATGGGACTGCGCGGCGAGGTGCTGTCGTTCGTCCGATTGCGTTCCCTGTTCGCGATTCCGGGGGAGCGGCCCCGGCGGGAGAACGTCGTCGTCGTGGAATATGCCGGAACGAAGACCGGGTTGGTGGTCGATGCCCTGCGTGGCGAGTTCCAGACCGTGATCAAGCCGCTGGATCCGATGTTCGGCAACGTGCAGGGGATCGGCGGGTCAACGATCCTCGGCAATGGTGACGTCGCACTGATCATTGACGTCGCCACTCTCGTCCGGTTCGCGGAGGAGCGGCAGCGGCCCGCTCAACCCCGCCCCGTCACCGTCTGAGTACGCCAGCCAAATCCATGCCGCGATCGGTCGAAATAGCCCAACCCCATTCCGTGATCATGCACGGTTGCCCGCCTCTGGCCCGTGATCATGCACGGTTGCCCGCCCCAAAGCGGGTATCCGTGCATGATCACCGCAGACGTTGGGTAGGGTTGTTCTCCCCGCATTTCATCCCTCGGGGTGATCGGCATGATCATCAGCCGTTCATGCACAAAATGGCACTTCGCCGCCCAGGCATGTCATTTCGTGCCTGATCACGAATTGGCTGGCGTCCAATGGTTTCGCCGCTGTCAGCACCACTGGCCCTGCGGGTCAGATCGCGCTTGGCTAACACCGCTCTGGCCCGGCCATGGTCACACCAGCACGCATAAGTACCACCGCAATCGATGGCACGGCGGTCGAACCCGGGTTATGCGTGTCCGGGTGACCGCTGCCCGCCTACCCAGAGACTGAGACCCCGCGACCGTACGAATGGGACCACTCAGCGGGGCAGCACGCTGGACCGGTCCGGTTGCTCGATCCGGCGAGACGCCGCGTGCCCGGACGACCGGGCCGGCCGGTACGGTCGGGCGTGCCGGTCGGCCAAGCCCAGACCCGAGTTCCGACGCGGTGTTTCGGCTCGTACCAGGTCCACCCACGCGGGCGCGTCGTCGGGTTCGGAAAGCTCGACTTCGGCCTGCTCACCGTCTCGGTCCGAACGTCGACCCGAGTTCCGATCCGTATCCAGGTCCAGCCTCACAGTGGCGTTCCGGTCCGGAGCCAGGTCCGATTCCGACCCGGGTGCCTTACCCAGGTCCGTAGTCTCGTTCCGGGCGTCGTCCTGTTCGGTATCCGCACGGCTGTCAGAGCCGTTGAGGTCAGGGACGTCGAGCTCGGCATCGTCGACACTGACCTGGTCCACGCTGACGACGTCATCGAAGTCGCTGCCGGCGAAGTCGCTGCCGGCGAAGTCGATGTCATCGTCCAGGTAGCGAAGCTCCCGCTCCCGAAGCATGGCCGGCGTGCTGGTCATCGCGGCGGAGAGGCTACCGGTCCGGGGCCAGGCAGTGCGCAGATAGCGCCGACCGGCATCGCTCAACCGATCGAGCGCGCCGAGTAGGTACTCAGCCTCCACTGGCCTGCTGCGGTATCCGACGGACCGAGCCAAGGCTGGGATCCGGGCCAACACCAGGCCGGCCGAGCTCGGATTCCGCCGGACCCGGCACAGCAACTGTTGCAGAGCGATGGTCTCCACGTCGGTCGACGAGACGTGCCCGAGTCGCTCGGCGAGGTCGAGTTCATCGTGGATGATCCGGGCGTCCAACCGCAGATCCTGGCTCGCGGCTCGCGGCCGGAGGACCAGTAGATGCACGGCGAGGGCCGTGGCGCTCACGAGTTGGCAGGTCAGGACGACGTCCCCGCTGGTCCAGCCGACCGGGTTCATGCCTGCTCCTGACCGCTCACGGCGACTCGTGACTGAAATGCGTTGTGCCGGCTCATGACCGGTGCAACCGTTGGTCGGCGGTGGACTTCTCGTCGTGCACTTCGGTGAGCAGATCGTCCAACTTGTGACCGAATCCCTCAACCAGCCAGCCCAGTTCACGGATCGAGCCGGTGATCTCCGTTTCCGACTCGATCAGCGAGGGGCGATCGTTCAGCAAGGCGTTGGCGGTGTCCATCCGCTGCCGGTGCCGCCGGGCCTGTACCCGGCGTCGAATGTCCTGCCGGGCAGCGTTCATCGCGACCGCAAGCACGACGATCGCCGTGCCGGCCGGCCAGAACCAGGGCACCGTCGTCAGTGGTTCGCCCGACGCCGCGACCGCCAGCACACCAGCGACCAGTACGAGACCGGGTCCGGCAGGTCGCATCGCGAGAGCGCTCAGTAGTCGCACGCCCAGTCCGTTCCGCGTGTCCATTCTCCCGATCCCGCTCGTCCGGGCGACGCCTCGATCCGGGTCACCCATGAGCACTGACGGTAGAGGACCGCAACCGGTGGGTGACAGGTGTGGTCCACGAGGCGGTGCGTGTCGAGCGGGTATGTCCGATCCGAGATCGGACCCGCACTCAGGTGGTGGGCTTGCGGGTCGCGTCCTTGAAGATGTTGATCACGCCGATGTACGAGCAGACCCAGATCTCCCGGGTCTTGGCGTTGTAGGTGATGCCGATCGGGTGGTGATCGACATGGGTGCTTTCCAGCACGGTCATGTCTTTGGTCCGCACTCGGCTGACCGTGTCGGACTCGTAATTCACCACGAACAGCGCGGTTCCGTCGGGAGAAAGCACGGACGAGCGAGGTGCCTGTCCGGTGCGGACGGTATCCAGAACTTTTCCGGTCCGGGCATTGAGCTTGGCGATGGTGCCCTCGCCGTTCAGCGTGACGTAAAGCGTGGCGGCGTCCGGGGAGAGGTTGAGGTGACGCGGGGCGCGGCCCGGCTCGGAGAGCGTACTGGTGACTTTCCGGCCCCGCTCGCCGCGGCCGATTGCCGCCAGGTCAACGGTTTTGATGGCGCCGCCACCCATCACCGCGATATAGGCGCGCCGGCTGTCGGGGGTGATGGCGATGCCGCGGGGGTAGCGCCCGATCGGGATCCGCGCGGTCTGTTTCATCGTGGCGGTATCGATCACGGACAGGTCATAGGAGCACCAGTTGGTTACCAGAACGGTCTTGCCGTCCGGGCTGGCCTGGACGTACTTGGGAACCGAGCCGACCAGGACGGCGCCGTCGATCTTCCAGGTTGCGGTGTTCACCCGATACAAGAAGCTGCGGTCGTACCCGGAGGCGGGGGAGCAGGCGTCGTGCCCCTCTTTGGTGAAGCCGGGCCCATAGGTGGAGTAGTTGGAGACCCAGACGTAGTCGCCGTCCGGGCTGAACGAGGCTTCGACCGGTCCGCCCTGGACCGGGCTGTCCCACTTCGAGTACCCGAAGTCGGAGGGGGTGATCCGGTCCTTGATGGTGGTGACGAGTTCATGATCGGGGCCGAACACCGAGATCGTGTGGGTGTAGATCATGTTCTGGGCCACGACGTAGCCCTCGGCCGAGGCGTCCACGGATTTTGGGGTCAGGGCACCGGTGATCCGCTCGACCTTGCGGAAATGGCGGCGGGCGCTGGGCACGGACGGTTTTGCCGGGGGGCGGGTCGGCGTGGCCTCCGTGGTGGGCAGGGTGGCAGACGGCGTCGGTGTGGCCGCGCCCGGATTGGCCGGATCGTTGCCCGCGGCGGCCGGTTGCGGATCGGAGCAGCCGGCCAGCAGCAAAGCGGGCAGGAGCGCAGAGGCTGCCAAGGCGAGAGCGGCTCGTCGCCCTGCGTTCATGCATTCACCCGTTCTGGAACTCAGCGTAGTCGAGGGCGGACAATTTGCACCCACCGGCCTGCGATGGACACAGGCAGTGCCCACCTGCAGCAGATCGGACGCTAGACCATCGACAGCCAGTCACGCAGCAGAATGCCGGCAACTTCGCCCGGATTGCCCATCATGCGTCGACTTTATCCAGGTATGCCGCTGCTCGGTAGCCCGGTGGCACTCCATCCACGATCGCGGCGCCGCCATCGCTGTTGCGGGTGCGGAACGGCAAGATGGCCTGGTAGGCGGGTGATTCGTACCAAGCGTGGGCGCGCTCCAGATCGGGGAAGGCGATGATGACGACGACTCCCGGCAGGTCGCCGTCCACTACCTGAGGCTGCATGCCGTGCACCAGGAATTGGCCCTCGAACGGCGTCAGGGTGTCGTCGATTCGCCGCAGATACGCCCGGACCTCGTCGTTCAGATCGACCGTGCGTAGGTGGGCGAAGGCATATGCGGTCATGATGTTCTCCTCGGTGGACGGATCTCTCGCAGTACTCCGGCTCGTGCCAAGCACAGGGCGGCGGGCCTGAAGAGAATGCTTTCGCCGATTGTCCGTGGAGTCGATTACCTCCCAGGTCATGCACTTCGGCAGGATTAGACCCGAGCAATGGAGTTCTCGTCGTGACCGTCGGAACGAATCAGCCCGTGGCCGGGGGCGGAATCCGAAAGCTGCGCCTGATCGTTTTCGGGCTGGCCGGGTTGATTCTGGTCGCGGACCAAACGACCAAGCTGTGGGCGGTCTCGGAGCTGGCCGGGGGCCGGTCGATCTCGGTGATCGGCGACTTGCTGCAGTTCCGACTGCTGTACAACCCGGGGGCGGCGTTCTCCATCGGGGAAGGCTTCACCTGGGTGTTCACCGGGGTCGCGGCGCTGATCGTGGTCGCCGTCGCGATCGTCGGGTGGCGGGTCAGATCGCTGGGGTGGAGTATCGGCCTCGGGCTGGTGCTCGGTGGTGCGGCCACTCATCTGCTCGATCGGCTGTTTCGGGAGCCGGCCTTCGCTCGCGGGCAGGTCGTCGACTTCATCGACTACGCCGGGTTCTTCGTCGGGAACGTTGCCGACATCGCCATCGTGCTCGGGGCCATCATGCTGGCCGTGCTGAATCTGCGCGGTATCGCCGTCAACGGTGCGCAGAACCGGTCGTAGAGCGAGAACCAACCCGACCCTTTACGGTGTCGCCATGTCTTCATCGCCCCGACCTGTACCGACTGTTGACGCAGCGTTGAACCGTATTGCACAGACAGTGCTTCCGACCGACGAAGGGCGCTTCGACCTCTACGGCTATGTCGACGCAGCGAGTGGGGCGGAGCATCTGGCGCTCGTTCTCGGCGACGTCTCCGCGGGCTCGGGCAGCCAGCCGCCGCTCGTGCGAGTGCACTCGGAATGCCTGACCGGCGATGCCCTCGGCTCGCACCGGTGCGATTGCGGGGACCAGTTGAAGGCCGCGAAACGAGCGATCGCCGCAGAGGGCCGTGGCCTCGTGGTGTACCTGCGTGGCCATGAGGGCCGGGGGATCGGCCTCAGCGCGAAGCTCCAGGCCTATCAGCTGCAGGACGGCGGGCTGGACACGGTGGACGCCAACCTGGCGCTGGGGTTGCCGAGCGATCTTCGCAGCTACCAGGCAGCTGCCACGGTACTCAAGGACCTCGGCGTCCTGCGGATCCGGCTGATGTCGTCCAACCCGGCGAAGCAGGAGCAACTGCGTCAGCATGGCATTGACGTCGTGGCCCGGATCGCCCTTCCGGTGCCGGCTCGCCCCGAGAACACCGCCTACCTGGAAGCCAAGCGGGCTCGGATGGGGCATTCGCCGATCGTCCCGACCGGCGAGGACCGGCAAGCCGGATGAGAGGTACCTCGGCTCGGGCCTGAAGAGTGGTGGCGCTACGCGCTCTGACGCGCCGGTTCCAGCTCGGCGAAGACATCCTCGAACTCGATCTGGCTGCGGGACTGAGCGTCGATCGCGAGCCGGTCCCGCTTGGCCTTGCCGACCAGGTCGATGCGGACGACGTCACCCAAGATGCCGTGGTTCTGGCGAACCAGCACGGGGTGGACCGGCCCAGCGTGCACCGGCCCAGCGTGCACCGGCCCAGCGTGAACCAGCTCGGGGTGAATCAGCTCGGGGTGAATCTCGACCAGCTCGGCGGTCACCGTGTCGGCACTGTCAGCGGCGTCAGCGGCGTCGGCGGCGTTGGCGCGGCCGTCACGCCACAGGTCGAACAGCATGACCAGGACGCCGGGCAGAGCTGAGACGGCGGCCAGCATCCCGTACGCGGCGGCGGTCGCCACACCCGCGTCGGCGCTCAGACCAACCGCAGCGAACGCGACGGCTGCCACCGCTTCCCGCGGGCCGAACCCGCCGACGCCGATCGGGATCGACATCCCGGCCAGCACGATCAGCGCCAGCGTCACCACATCGGTGATGCCGGAGACGGTACCCAGCGCCGCTGCCGCTACCCCGAACTTGGTGACCAGCGAGATCAGCGACAGCAACGACCAGCCCCAGACCGCGGCCTGACCGGACCGGGTCAGTCGCTTCAGGGTGGGCGCCGCGACCACGGCCGCGCCGGCGGCGCCGGCCAGCGCCATCGCCGACATCATCGGCTCCAGCGGCAGCAGCACCGCCGCCACCGCGACCAGCAGCAGGACGGTGCCTGCCACCCGCTCCCCGATCACGGCCTGGGCGCTGGAGCGCAGTCCACGCTCGCGCGACGGCCGCAGCCGCCAGGCGCGGATCGCGTCTCCCAGCACACCGCCCGGCAGCACGGCGTTCAGCAGCGCCGACCGGTAGCACTCAGCCACCGCCCGAGTGCGAGTCAGGCCGTCAGCCGCCCCGTACCCGGCCGCCACCGTGCGCCAGCGCAACGCCTGCGCCGTGGTGGTGACCACGCCCAGCAGCAGGGCCACGGTGATCGGCCCCGCCGTGAGCACGTGCAGCGACCGCTCGAACGGGCTGGTGCCGAGGTGTGACACCAGCGCAGCGAGCAGTAGCAGGGGGATCACCGCACGCAACGTGCGGGTGAGGCGGTGACTGACGGTCGACCGCAGCAAAGAGCTCATGCCTCTCCACACGCACGCCGAGCCCGACTGGTTCAGTCGGATCGCCGGAGCTTTCAATCAATTTCCAATCAACTCGGTAGCGCGAGCACATCGACGTGCCCGACCACCGCCGTCAGCACCCCGGCGGTGAGCTGGCCACGACGCCGTTCCAGCCAGCCGTCGGCCTGCGCGGCAAGGTCCGGGCGGTGCTCGACAGCCGCCTCGACTCGGCCCTCCAACCAGGCGCTGACCAGCGCGGCCTCGGTGTCGGAGCGTAGCTCCCACGCCGTCCTGGCGGTCAGCACGGACCAGCCCCGGTCGTGGAACAGGTCGGCCACGATCGCCCCCGCTTCCGGGCCCGGCCGCGCGTCCCGCCGCTGATGCGCGTCGAAGGACTCCGCAAGCACCTGGTCCTGCGGGTCGGACGGCGTGAGGGTCGCCTCACCGGTGACGCTCAGGCTGAACAATGCCGGCACCTCAGCCGCCACCACCGCATCGACGATCGCGGTGAGCTGGCGCAGGTCAAGCAGGTCGAGCAGGGCCGCCGTGGTGATCAGGTCGGCGCCGCCCAGTTCGGGCAGGACCCGGGCGAGATCGGCGACGTCCGCCCGAACCGGGGTGGCCTGCACCGGCCCCCGAGCCAGCAGGCCGGGGTCGTGATCCACCAGCATCCAGTGCTGCCGGTCCGGGTCCGGCAGCCGGGGAGCCAGCCAACGCAGGTTCGCCCCGGTGCCGGCGCCGAGGTCGACGATCCGCAGCCCGGGAACCGGATCCGCCGCAGCGTCGCTGGTGGGCAGCCGAGCCAGGAGCGGGGGAAGCAGCGCCTGGGCTGCGGTGTCCCGGGCCCGAGCATCGGCGGGTTCACGGAGCGCCAGCCAGCTGGCCTCGATCGGGCGGGTCGGTAATTCGGTCATCGCACAGCCTCCAGCACGTCTCGAGCGGTGTCTTGCCATCGGCTCAGTCCCTGAGCACGGGCCCGGGCGGCGGCGCCGGCCCGCGCTCGGTCGGGACCAAGCAGGTCACGCAGCGCCGCAGCGAGCGCGGCGGAGTCTCCGGGCGGGACGACGGCACCGGGCAGCGAACCGTCCGGTGCGTGACCGAGCGCCTCCTCGGCGCCGGTGCCGAGGCCGACCACCGCCGGGATGCCCCGGGCCAGTGCCTCGGTGACTGCCATTCCCCAGGTTTCCGCATGCGAGGGGAGCAGCAGCAGGTCGGTCGCATCCCAGGCGGCCGCCAGGTCGGCACCGCCGCGGGAGCCGGTGAGCCGGATCCGGTCGCCCAGACCGTACCGGTCGATCGAGGCCTGGACCTGCCCGGCGTACGCCGAATCGATCTCCAGCGGGCCGGTGAGGTCCGCTGTCCACGGCAGATCCCGGATCTGGTCCAGCGCGTCGACCACGGTGAGCTGGTCCTTGCGCGGGGTGATCGAGGCCAACTGCAGCAGCCTGGGCGGGGTGGAGCCGGCCGCCGCCGGAGCCGGATCGGTGCCGGGGACGGCGACGGCGATCACGCCTTTGAGATCGTGCCGGGCCCGCAGATCGTCAGCTGCCCACTGGCTGGTGGCCAGCACTCCGGTCGCGGCGTGCAGCGCCCGCCCCTCCTGGGCGTCCAGGTCGGCGGCGGATTCCGGGCTGAGCCCGGTCTCCAGCGCGAGCGGTAGATGGACCAGGACGTGTACCCGGGTTCCGGCGGCCACCGCCGCGGCCACCGCGGTCGGGGCGCCGCACGCCAGCAGGCCGTCCACCAGCACCGGGTCCGGGCTGAGCAGCAGGTCGGCGAACTGATCCCGCTCGCCGGCGGTAGCCATCGGCCAGCGCCCGGCGGCCGGCCGATGCTCCACCTCGGTCCCGAGCTCGGTCAGTGCCCCGGCCAGCGCGCGGTCGTAGCGATTGCCTCCGCTCGGGGTGTCCAGATCGGCCGGCACCACCAGTACGAGCCGGGTCACTGGCCGGTCGTCCCCGCAGCCGCGGGGTCGGCCGACTCATCCAGATCAACGCTGTACCCGGCCCAGGCGTCCGGGTGCTCGCGGAGCACCACGTCGAGCCGGGCCAGGCCGGTGGTGAGCGGCCCGTCCAGCAAACGATCGGCGATGTGCTTGGCGATCACCTCGGTGGTGCTCAGCTTGCCGGTGAACGCCGGGTGCTCGTCCAGGTTACGGTAGTTGAGGTCGGCAAGCACGGCCCCGAGCGCGTCACCGGCGGCGCCGATGTCGATCACGGTGCCGTGGGCGTCCAGCTCTCGACCCGAGAAAGTGGCCTCCACCACGTACGTTGCGCCGTGCAGCGCCTGGGCCGGACCGAAGAACTCATCGGGCAGGGAGTGGGCGACCATCGCATGGCCTCGCACGGTAACGCGGTACATCAGTCCTCCTGGACACGGGAATGAACCATTGACGGTTGCGCGTCGTAGTCCACCACGTGACACAGACCGTTCAGTTCACCGGTGGCCAACCGATGAACCATTTGCGGCAACTCGGCGAATCGCCAGTTGCCGGAGATCAGCGCGTCGAAGGCCGGATCCCGGAGCAGGTCCAAGGCCAGTTCCAGCCGGTCGGCGTAGCTGCGGCGGGCTCGACGGGCGGCGGCCACCGTGCCGACCTGGCTGGCCCGGATGCTGAGCCGGCGAGCGTGGAAGTCCGCACCGAGGTTCACCTCGACCGGCTTGTCGCCGTACCAGGACAGTTCCACCAGTTCGCCCTCGTCACCGAGCAACTCCAGCCCTCGGCTGAGACCGGCGCTGGTCGCCGAGCAATGCACCACGAGGTCGCAGTCGCCGGCCGCCTCGGCCGGCGTGACGAACGAAACACCAAGTTCTTCGGCAACCGGACGGCGCCGCTCGTCGACGTCCACCAGTTCCAGCCGGTTCAGGGGGAAGGTCCGCAGCAGGCCGGCCACGGCGGCGCCGACCATTCCGGCACCGATCACCGCAATCCGGTCGCCGAGCCGGGGAGCCGCATCCCAAACCGCGTTGACGGCCGTTTCCACGGTGCCGGCCAGCACGGCACGCCGAGCCGGGACGCCGTCCGGAACCACCGTGAGCGCACTGGTCGGAACCACGTACCGGTCCTGATGCGGGTAGAGACAGAAGACGGTGCGACCCAGCAGTTCGGCTGCGGCCTCCTCGACCGCCTCCACGATGCCCACCGACAGATAGCCGTATTTCACCGGTCCGGGCAGGTCTCCTTCCTGGAAGGGGGCGCGCATCCGGGCGGCGACGGCCGGTGGCACGCCGCCGCGGTGCACCAGCAGTTCGGTGCCCCGGCTGATGCCGGAGTGCAGGGCGCGGACCAGGGCCTCACCGGGCCCGGGCGGTGCCAGCAGTTGTTCGCGCAGTTCACCGCGGCCGGGAGCGACGGTCCAGTACGCGGTGGCACGAGATTGCGGATCAGAAGCCATAGTGGGCGACGCTACGACAGGAGAGCTTGATGGAAGACGCCGGGACCGGAACCGCGTTGCGTGACTCGACGGTTGCGACCGTCATGGCTGCGGTGCTGTGTGTCGTGCTGGCCGGTTACAGCGGGCCCGCGCTGATGAGCGCGGCGGCCGCCGTCGCCGGGATCGGGCTGGTCGCCGCCGCCGGAGCCACCGTGATGTCGCGGGCCGGACGCTGGAGTGGCCCCGCCGACCGGGTGACGCTGGGCCGGACCGTGCTGATCGGTGGCTGCGCCACGATCGGCATCATGGTCCTCGCCGGTGAATTGCCGGCCCGGCCCTGGTGGCTGCTGGCCCTGGTGGTTCCCGCGCTGGCGCTGGACGCGGTGGACGGCATCGTCGCCCGACGTACCGGCACGTCCTCCGCGGTCGGTGCTCGGCTGGACATGGAAATGGACGCCGCCCTGCTGCTGGTGCTCTCGGCCGTGTCGATACGGTCGCTCGGCTGGTGGGTGCTGGCGCTCGGCGGGATGCGGTACGCCTTCGTGGCCGCGGCCTGGTTCCGGCCGCACCTGCGCGGAAAGCTGGAGTTCAGCCAGTTCCGCCGGGTGGTGGCGGCGATCCAGGGGGTCACGCTCGCGGTGGCGCTCGCGCCGGTGCTGCCGCTGGTGATCGCGCGGACCGCGGTGGCCCTGGCGCTGGTCCTGCTGATGATCTCGTTCGGCCGCGACGTCCTCACCCTGGAACGGGCCAAGCCGGGCCGGGCCAAGCCGGACCAGACCGACCTGGACAGGACCGACCTGGACCGGACCGACCTTGGCAAGCTGGAACTGGGCTCGGAACTGGGCTCCGAGCGGGGCTCGGCACTGGTCGAGCTGAACGCGTCGCAACTGGTCGAGTTGAACCGGTCGGAATGGAAAGAGCTGCGCACCCCGGTACGTTCGTGAACTTCCTGTCCTGGAATCACAACACGTACTACCAGCCGTTGCTGCTTCGGGAACTGCCGCCGAGATGCGAGCGGATTCTGGACGTCGGGTGCGGCACAGGGGAGTTCGCCGTCCAGCTCGCCGAGCAGGCCGAGCACGTCGATGCCCTGGACCGTTCGCCGGAGATGATCCGGGCAGCTCGCGCCCGGGTCCCGGCGAACGTCACCTGTATTGAGGCCGACCTGCTGCGCCGGCGGGTGCCGCTCGAGCACTACGACGCGATCACCAGTATCAGCGCGCTGCATCACCTGGTCCTGGCCGAGGCGTTGCCCCGGCTGAGTGCGGCACTGCGGCCGGGCGGGGTCCTGGTCGCCACCGCGCTCCCGCGCACCGACCTGCCCCGCGAGTTGCCGCTCGAACTCGCGGCCGTCGTGATGCACAACGTCCGAGGATTGGTGCTGGCCGGAGCGCGGGCGATTCACGGTGAATCGGTTCCGGTCGATGCCGCCGCCGGGCAGATGCCGATCGCCGAGCCCCGGCTGACGACTCGCGAAGTCCGCCGCGAAGCGGCAGCTGCGCTGCCCGGGTCCCGGGTGCGGCGCCTGCTGTTCTGGCGCTACCTGCTGGTCTGGCACAAGAAGGCCTGAGGGCCGCCTGGTGATTCTGCCGAGGGACTAGCCGCAGATCAGCTTCTCGATCTTTTCGGGCGGGCCGGGGCAGCCGAAGTACCAGCCCTGCGCGGTGTCACAGTCCAGCTCCCGCAACCGATCGGCCTGGGCGACGCACTCCACGCCTTCGGCGGTCACGGTCAGCCCGAGGGAATGCGCCAGCGAGATGATCGCCGGAAGGATCTTGTCGTTGGTCAGGTCGCCGGTCGGTGACGCCTGTAGGAACGAGCCCGCGATCTTCAGTTCGCAGGCCGGCAACCGGCTGAGATGGACGAGGTTGGAGTAGCCGGTGCCGAAGTCGTCGATCACCAGTCGTACGCCGTCGGCCGCGAGCCCGGTCAGCGCATCCACCGGGCCGGGTGCCTCACCCAGTACCGCGCTCTCGGTGAGTTCCAGGTAGAGCAAGTGCGGTGGCAGGCCGGTCTCGATCAGCGTGGTGCGCACATGATCGGACAGACCAGGATCGGACAGTTGGCCCACCGCGACGTTCACGTTCACGCCCACCTCGGCCTCGGGAAACTTCCGGTACCACTCGGCCGCTGCCTGGCTGGCGGTCCGCAGCACCCAACGGCCCAGCGCCACGATGTGACCGTTCTCCTCCGCCATCCCGATGAACTCGTCCGGCTGCAGCAGGCCCAACCGCGGGTGCCGCCAGCGCACCAGCGCCTCCACCCGGCGCACCACGCCGTCGCGCAACGAGACCAGCGGCTGGTAATCGAGGAAGAATTCGCCGCGGCTGAGCGCGGCGGACATTTCGGTGGCCAGCGTGTGCCGGGTCACCTGATGGGCGTTGCGCTGCGGGTCATGGCGTTCCCAGCGCCCCCGGCCGCGCGCCTTGGCCTGGTACAGCGTGATGTCGGCGGCCCGCATCAGGGCGGCGGCTTCGGAACCGGCGGTCACCGTGTCGACGACGCCGATGCTTGCCGACACTGACAGTTCTCGACCGTCGATCGTGATCGGCTCCGCCAGTGCCGCCAGGATCCGGCCGGCCTGATCACCGGGGTCGCCGCCGTCGCTGAGGACACCGAACTCGTCGCCACCCAACCGGGCGAGCAGACTGCCGGGCGCGGTGACGGCATCGCTCAGGCGACTGGCCACTCGGATCAGCAGGCGGTCGCCGACATCGTGGCCCAACCCGTCGTTGATGCTCTTGAAGCCGTCGAGGTCGATGTAGCAGATCCCGACCGGCCGCTCGGGCCGAAGCAAGGTCAGCAGCGCATCGAGATGCTCGAAGAACAGGGTCCGATTGGGCAGGCCGGTGAGCGGATCGTGCCGGGATTCCTGCCAGAGCCGGTCTTCCAGCCGCTTGCGCTCGGTGATATCGACGGCGACGCCGACCAGGAAATCCGGTGTGCCGTCGGCGCTTTTGACGGTCGAAACGGAGAGGTCCAGGTGCAGCCGGTTGCCGTTGCGGTTCTCGTGAGCGATCTCCAAGCGGAAGTGGTCCCGGGTGCCCACCAGGACTTCCTCGAAGCGGCGCAGCGCCGGCCGAGAGCCCCCAGGGGTAACCAGCTCGGTCATCGTCAGGCCCCGCATCTGGGCCACTTCGTATCCCATCATCGCTGCCCAGGCCGCATTGGCGTCGATCACCCGCCCGGTCATGCTGATCAGCCCGATGCCGACCGCGGCTTGCGCGAAGACGGCCCGGAACCGGGCTTCGGACGTGTGCCGCTCGGTGATCGCGGTACGCACCGAGGCGAGCGCGGCCCGCTGCAACTCTTCTTGGGCAGCCAAGGCATGGTCGCGGGTCGCCTGAGCGAAGCCCTCGGCCATCGCGCCCACCGCTGCGGTCACTCGTTCCCTGAGCAAGGTGTCGCCCAGGGCATTTCTCAGCGCGCCGAAGTCCTCGGCGAAGCTGTCCAACAGGGTGACGACCGTCGGTCCGAGCACCGCTTCGGTGCCGTACCCCAGTTTCACCAGCGCGGTGCCGACGTCGGCCGGGAGTTCCGCGTCCACCAGCCCGGTTTGGACGGCGTGTGCGAGCCGCGCAGTGAGCGGGCGTAGCTGCCCGGCGATCTCCATGTCGGTCCCGGAGACCCGGCCGCTCTTGGCCAAAGCAGCGGCCCAGCGCTGAGAGAAGCGGCGGACGGCGGCAGTCCGCGTGGTCTGAGACGGTGCCGCTGGCTCCTCCACCTCAGTCATGAACTGGTCAGCTCTTCACCCCTACACCGGCGAAGTACAGCGAACTGCCGAGTGACCCGGCCTCGACCTCCGCCGAATCCGGACGCCAATCGGACAACTTGGCCAACCCCGGCGGGACCAGCGGGAAATCGCCGAAAAACGCTTCGATGTCCGACCGCGGCCGGAAGACCAGCGAAACCCGGTCTCGCTGTGCCACTTCCGCGCTGAGCCGGGCGGTTTCCTGGGGTCGCTCGGCGCTCGTGAGATGCGAGATCACCAGGTGGCTGCCGGGTGCGACCGCGGCCCGCAGAACGGCGACCGCCTCGGCCGGGTGATCGTTGTCCGGGACCAGGTGCAGCACCGCGACCATCAGCAGTCCGACCGGCTCGCTCAGGTCGATCAGTCCGGTCTGCTTGACGCTGTCCAGCATCGTCTGCGGCGTCCGGAAATCTCCGCGGATCGCCACTGCCCGATCGTTGCCGGTCAGGATCGAGGTGGCGTGGGCAACCGCGACGGCGTCGATGTCCACGTAGACGACCCGGTTGCTCGGGTTGATCTCCTGAACGATCTCGTGCGTATTGCCGACCGTGGGGATGCCGGCCCCGACGTCCACAAACTGCCGGATACCGCTTTCGGCCAGGTACGTGACCGCGCGGCGGAGAAAGCGGCGGTTGGCGGCCGCACCGATCGGCAGATCCGGGACCATGGCCGTGCCGTGCTCGGCAGCCCGGCGGTCGACCTCAAAATTGTGCGAGCCACCGAGGAGCGCGTCGTACACCCGCGCCGGGCTTGGCGTGTCCAGGTCAACGTCTTCAGGAGCCCACTCAGGTCGCTGCACGCGCAGTTGCCCCTCTCTCGATGGTTCCTCGACGTGCTCCCGGGCCTCGCCTAGCTTTCCGACAAACCACATCAGATCACATCCGCCACACCCGCCGCAGCCTGCGCAACCCCGCAATCGTCCGCTGTTGGGTCGTCCGGAGCTGTTCGTTCGCGGTAGGCGCCGGGAATCGGCTCACCGCTGGTGACAGATCACCCGAAACTGATCACCAGCTGTGCCCGCTAGCGGACCGATAAAGGGCTCATACCCCGGCATAGTTCGCGATCTTGTTGGAACATCGGTACTCATGTCCTGGTCGGGAAGGACGGGAGGATCCGTGGACGCCGGAACCGGGAAGACCGCCGCCGGGCTCGCCCGGTACGCGGTCGCGGCGACCCTGGTCCGGGCCGCCGATGCCGGTGCCGTGGTCGGTCTGGTCCTGCTGGCGGTTGATCCGGCACGACGAGCGGGTGCCGGTCCGACGGTGGCAGGTCTGCTCGCCGCGGCCTTGACCGCCCCACATCTGATCGGGCCGTGGATCGCCCACCAGCTGGATCGCGCTCGCGACGGACGGGCCCTGCTGGCCTGGTCCTATCTGCTCTATGCGGTCGCGCTGGCGGTCGGATCGGTGAGTGTGGGGCGGGCGCCGGCTGCCGTCTCGATCCTCGCGGTCGGGGTCGCCGGTTCATGCGGTCCGCTCCTGACCGGAGGGCTCAGCAGCCGACTCGCCGGGATAGCCGGGCCAGGCGAGCGCGCCCAGCGTCGGGCGCAGGGCTGGGACGCCGTGACGTACGGAGTCGGTGGGACGGCGGGTCCGGCCGTGGTGGCCGCATCGTCGGCGGTGACCGGGCCACAGGCGGCGTTGCTCGGGCTCTGCGCCGGGGCCGCAATCGCGGCCGGGTTGACCCTGACCTTGCCCCCAGCGCGCTCAGCGGCGTCCACCACCGGCGTGACGGACCCTGTCCTCGGCGTCCGGGCCGGGCTCGGGCTGCTCTGGACCAGTGGTCCGCTGCGGCGGGTCACCACCATGACGATGCTGGGTGCATTGGGCATGGGCGCGCTACCGCTGGCCGCTGTGGCGCTCGGCAGCAGCCTGGCCGGCCGGGCCGGCGCAGGCGCCACCCTGACGATGGCGGCGGGGGCGGGAGGTCTGGTCGGCTCGCTGGCCGTGACGATCTTTCCGATCCGTGGCGAACCCGATTTGCTGGCCCGGCGGCTCTTCGCCGCGCTTACCGTCGTCATCGTCGGCTGCGCGCTGGCCCCGACCTTCGTCCTGTCGGTGACCGGGTTCGCGCTGATCGGCGTGGGTAATGCAACGTCCTTCACCGCCACCCTGGCCGCGCGGTCGACGTACGCGCCGCCTGCCGCTCGCGCCCAGGTGTTCGTCACCAGTGCGGGGCTGAAGGTGGCGATGTCGTCGGCCGGCTCTGCGGTGGCCGGGATCGGCATCGGGGCCGGCTTCGGCGGTCGAACGTTGTTACTGGTCGCCGCCGCGGCCACCGGGATCGGGGTGCTGATCGCGGTGGGGGACAGGCTGTTCGAGCGCCGTGGCGACCAGATTCCTCACCACCACGAACGTGCTAAAAGTCCCACCCGGGGTCGCTGAACATCTAGACGACGTGGCTCGCGCAGGCCCCGCCAAGAGCCAGCGACGCGCAACGGCAGCGACCGTCACGACGCGCATCGAAACCTGGGGCTGGCAGGCTACTGGTCTCGCCCGGCAGACTCACCAGGTGCCAGCAGACCTCCCGACCGGACAGCCGGTGTTTCGTGCTCTTGACCGCCCTCGACCGCTTGCGGCGCCGGAGCTTCGATTGCTGTCGTGGTTAACCAGCGGAATTGGCCAAGAGCTGACTACTCAGGTCGCGGAAAGTGTCGTCGTGGGCGAATGCGGGTGCGGGTGTTCGTCCGTGGAACTGAGCACCACCGCTGGGCCGCTGTCGACGAGAACCCTTGTTCGGCTGACCGACTCGGACCAGCTGGATTACGCCTCACTGAACGGGACGGCTCGCAGCGAGCTCGGTCATCGGGTCGACGTCGTGCTGCACATCGTGGACGGCAGGCTGCACGAACTGGAGATCTTCGACACCGATGCGGGCGAGGGAACCGCCGTCGATCTCAACAGCCTGACCTGACTCATCCTCGCCCGAGCCTGACAACGGGGTCAGTCGCCGCCCAGACCCATGATCAGCAGGCTGATGAACTGGATCATGTACGGGGCGAACTCGATCGCCGTCGGCGCGAGTTGGGCGTCCTGCGTGTAGAGCTCCGCCAGTCGCTGCGGCGGATGCGACAGCTGCCAGATCATCGCCGCCTGAGCAGTGATCATGCTGACCAGTTCCTGACCAGTCTCCGGGCCGACGAACAGCCCCAGCCGGGTCAGCGCGGCCATGATGGCGTCCCCCGCGGCCATCGACGCGGCCAAGGTCTGCAGCTTGTACTCCTGCAGAGTCTCCACGGAGACGTTGTGCTCCAGGTTCAGCGGGGCCTGCGCCAGCAGATCACAGAACAGCGGATGCTCCGTCAGGGAGCCGGTGAGCGCGACGGCGAGTTGCCGACTGTCCGTGGAGACGGCCTGGAGCGTCTGCTCCACGGCTGCGGCCCACTCCCGCCACGTCCAGGAGGTGAGCACCAGGAAGATCTGCTCACGGCTGCCGAAGAACCGCAACAAGGTGGGACGGGTGATCCCGGCCGCCCGGGCGATGGACGTCATGCTGACCGAGCGGACGTCCCGGGCCAGGGCAAGATCGCGAGCTGTTTCCAGGATCGCCTCAGACCGGAGTCGCGGATGCTGGGGAATCGCGACCCGTTGGAATATCGGCATGTCGGGCCCGCTGGCCATGTGACCAAAGATAATGAAACGCCGTTCGGCTGCCAACCGGCGGGGTGGTCTCTGCACGTCTGCGGCCTGGCGTGTCCGTCGGTGGCGCGCGGCCAAACGAAGGTCGGTGGCGCCCGGGCGAGCCCGTGGCGCCACCGACCTCGAGATCGTCAGGAGATAAAGGGCACGGCCGAGATCAGTGGCTGGTCCCAGCCATCCTTGTCGACCGGGTCGTCGGCGTGTGCCTGGATGTCGGTGCCGACACCGTCGAACGGGGCCGCATCCTTGAACCAGTCCATCCCGCCGTCCGTGGTCTGCCCGTAGTACAGACCGGCGCCGGGCGAGGTGACCTGCTTGTAGGTCGTCCAGCCCGAACTAGTCAGGTTGGAGCCGGTCCACGCGCCGGCTCCGGTGATCGAGTACGACCGGAGAACCCCGTCGTTCCGCACGCCGAGGATCCAGCCCGGTCCGGTGGCGGTCAGCGTGTTCAGCGTGAAGCCGGTGGCGATCTCGGTGCGGCTGGCGAAGTCGGCCAGTACCGCCGGCTTGGCGGTGGTCACCGTGTATCGCACGAGCAGCCCGCCGGCGATGCCGTAGAGCGAGCCGGCCCCGTCGTACGCCAGCTGGCCGTGGTTCCATCCCCGGCCGATGTCGACCGGTGTGCCGAAGGTGAGCGTCGGCGTGGTGGAGAGCACGTCGACCCGGAAGATGTGGTCGCCCGTCGAGGTGACCAGCACCGTGTTGAAGTTCAGCGCGGCCATCGCCTTCGCCGTGAAGCCAAGCGTGGCGGCCGAGGTCACCGTGGTCGCTCGGTCACCGGTTGCCGAGTCGATCGCCGAGTAGGTCAGGTGATTGCCGGAGTCGACGCCGAAGATCGAGACGTCGGCCGGACCCTGCGGGTAGGACGGCGAGGGCACGGCGGACAGCAGGGACTGGGTCCAGCCGCTGGTGTCGACCGGGTCCGAGGCGTGGGCCTGGAGGTCGGTGCCCACGCCGTCGAACGGCGATGCGTCCTTGAACCAGACCATGCCGCCGGCGGCGGTGCGTGCGTAGTAGAGCCCGTTGCCCGGTGAGACGACGTGGGTGTAGGCGGCCCATCCGCTGGTGGTGAGGTTGTTTCCGGTCCACTTGCCGGCGCCTTGAATCTTGTAGGACCGCAGAACTCCGTCGGCGCGCCCGCCGAGGAGCCAGTCCGGGCCGGTGGCGGTCAGCGTATTGAGGGTGAATCCGTCGACGATCACCGTGCGGTTGATGATGTTCGTTGCGGAGGGCTTCGCACTGGTGACGGTATAGCGGATGAGCGTGCCCCCGGCGACGCCGAAGAGTGACCCGTCACCGTCGTACGAGAGTTGGGTGTGGTTCCATCCCCGTCCCAGGTCAACCGGGGCGGCGAAGGTGAGCGCCGGGTTGGTGGCCGTTACGTCGACCCGGTAGAGGTGATCACCCGTCGAGGTGACCAGCACCGTGTTGAAGTTGAGGGCGGTCATCGCCTTGGGAGTGAAGCCGAGCGTGGCGGCCGAGGTGATGGTGGCGCGCCGGTCGCCGGTGGCCGAGTCGATCGACGACCAGGTGAGGTGTCCGTCGGCGGTCGCGCCGAAGATGGCGACGTCGGCCACGTTCTGCCGGATCCAGCCGGCCAGGTTGTCGGTGCGGATCTCTACCGCGTCACGCCGCGTCACGGTCTCGTTCATGCAGCCGCCCTGAAAGGAGCGGTAGTGCAGGCCGACAAGCTCAAGACCCGAGCCGGTGGAGCGCACCGCGGGCCCGCCCGCGTCGCCGCGGCAAATCGCAGCGTCGGCGGTGGTGCCGGTGATCGTCATCGTGTCGGCGTCGAGGGAATTCACCGTGAACGCGCCGACGTGCAGCTTGTCGGGTACCCACTCGGTGGCGGTGCGGCCGAAGCCGGCCGCGCTGATCTGGTCGTCGGCAGCGGGCGCGGTGCTGGCCAGCGGCACCGGCGCGATGCCGGTCACCGGCGTGGCGAGCTTGGCGAGCACGACGCCGCGCTCCGGGTAGGGCACGAGCTGGACGACGGGCGACACCTGACCGCCGGTGCCGGTCAGATCGAACCGGCCGACGGTGACGATGGTCGAGGTGGGTGGGGCGCCGAGCGTGATCGGTGCGTCGCCGGCGAAGCAGTCGAGGGCCGTCAGCACCCACTGCGGCGCGACCAGGGCTCCCGTGCAGCCCGTGCCGCCCGGGGTGTCGCCCACGGACACCTTGGCGACGAAGGCATAGGCGGAATCGGTGACCGTCTCACCCTCCAGGGCCGAGGCCGGCGCCGTCAACATGAGGCCGACAAGCGCCGTGGCGGTCGTGGCGGCAGCCACGGCCGCCAGAATGTGTCTGGCCCGTGGGCGGTGTCGATGGCGCGTTGCCGCGGTTATCCCGTGAATCATCCGAATCTCCCGCGTTAGAGGTGTGCACCCGCGTGACGCGAGCGGGGCGACTGTATAGAACCCAACGAGGTGTTTTCGGACCTTTCAGGCTGGGATGAATAGATCAAGATCCGGCCTGTGCTGCGGCGTCACTCGAACTGGGAGTGCCGCTCGGCGATCCGGGTCGCGGTCGCGAGCATCTGCCGTCCGGTCGGTTGCATGTCGAGCGTGGTCAGCAGCAGGCCGGTGGATACCCGCTCGACGACCCCCCAGTCCCAGGCTGCCCTGGCATCCAGTCCGGTCCGGGCGGCTATGCGATGGGCGCGCTCGTGCGGGTCGCCCTGGAGCAGTTCTACCGGGTCCTCGCGCATCACGACGCCAAGGTCGTACTCGGCCTCGGCCAGCAATCCGTCCGGGTCGACCAGCTTGAAATCCGCGCCCGCTCGCAGCGTGTTCCACTGGTGCAGATCGCCGTGGACCAGGACGGCCAGTTCGTCGTCATGCGCAGCGATCCGGAGCTCAGCGCAGGCCAGGGCATGGTCGACTGCCTGCTCCGACGCTGGCCGGCCCAGGTCCTCCCAGGTCTTGACGATGAACTCGGCCAGCCGCCGGCCCTTTTCCGCACCGGTCGGGAGGCCGCAACTCGGCGCCGGACGCCACATCCGGCTCGCCGCCGAGCAGAGAATCTCCTGCCGTCGCCGTAGCGGCACGGACAGCTGGGCGAGGGAGGGCCCGAGCCGCTCCAGCAGCAGCGCGCCGCGGGCCTGGTCCTCGCGCAGCAGCCGGACGCACCCCACACCATCGGTCAGGCGCAGCACGGTGATCTCGTTGGCCGCATCGTTCCCGGGGCGTGGAACGAGGACTTTCACCACGGCCGGGGTGCGATCGGCCAGCGTCGCCTCCGCGACGAACGCCTCCGTCGCGTCCTGGTACGCCCGGCCAACGGTGATCGACCAATCCCGTTCCAGACCAGCCACCAGGGCCGGAAGGTCGACGAGCCACTCGTCGGCAGCCACGGTCAGCGCCTTTCGCCGGACCGTCTCCGGAACCTCGACCACCAATGGCTTCCTCCAGTCAGGACCCGCGAGAGGGATTTGTGGCACCGGGTTGCGATCCACACAGGCACGATAAGCGCCGGGACGCGCGGTGGCGATCGGCGGCCCTTCGCAAAATCACCACGAAGGCGATCAATAACGCATATCATCGCAGTCTGGTCCATGCAGGTAGGCCGACAGCAGTCTGGGGAATCATGCGCAGCACCCTTCGTCACCTCCGCATCCGAATCCGGGTCGCGGTTGCTGCCTTGAGCGTGGGCCTGATCGTCGCGTCGACGGTCGGCGGCTCAGCGGTTGCGTTCAACGCCGGTCCGGGCGGGCTGCCGGCCGGCTGCACCTGGACCATCCATGAGCTGCCGATGCCACCGGGCTGGATTGACGGATTCGCGCGCAGGGGAGACGGCTCGTCGTTCGTCGGCTACGGCACCGACCCTGGGGGAGCGGTGCGCTCGTTGCTTTGGCGCCAAGGGGCGGTGACGGAACTCGCCTCCCCAGGCGGTGCGGAGGCGGAGGCCCTGGATGTGAATCGCCGAGGTGCTGTCCTGGCTTTCACCCACTTCCAACGACCCCGTCCGTTTGTCTGGATCAACGGTCGGGTGGTGCCGCTGGCCGTGCCGGCCGGTGCGACGTCCACGATCGGATATGCGATCAACGACGCCGGGATCATCGTCGGCTCCGCTGTAGTCGCCGGAGCGACGCACGGGATCGTCTGGTCGTTGCGCTCACCGCAGCGCTATCGCGACCTCGGTGTCGCCGACGGCAGCCTGGACCTGAACGACCTGACCGAGACTGGCGTCATCGTTGGCAGCAGCCAGACCTCGGACCCGTTCACCGGCCCGATCCGGGCGCTGAGAGGCACCGTTGCGGAAGGGCTTTCGTCGCTGCCGGGGGTGGATCCGGCGCAGGACTCGCACGCCGCCAGGGCGGCCGGCCGCTACGTCATCGGGATCGGACAGGTGCCCGGCGCGGCCGCAGATCGCAGCGGGGTGCTCTGGAAAGGCGACGTCGCCACCGCCCTGCCGCCGGCCATGGGCGCGCTGGCGGTGAACAGCAAGGGCCTGGTCGCCGGGTACATCAGCGACGGCAGGTCCCGGGTGACGACCTGGGCGGCGGGGACCACGTGGACGCTGCCGGACCTGAGCGACTTCGCCCCGCTGGGCAACAGCGCCGCCAACGACGTGATGGAGGACGGCACTGTCATCGGCGGCAGCACCACTGCCGACGGCCGCTCGGTGCCGGTCACCTGGACCTGCGGGTAGCCGGCGATCAGCCCCACGGCGGCAGCTCGGGGGCCGGCCCGCGACCGATGAGCCAGCCGAGCAACTCCGCCGAATCGGCTCGGTTCGGCAGTTTCGGTAGCTCCCGCGCCAGCGTGTCCTGGATGAAATCGGCAGGCCAGTCCTTCGGGGTGTACCCGAGGGCGAGGTCGACATGGTGCACCTCGACCTCGCGGATCCGGCTGAGCAGCACCGCGCTCGCGGGCGCCAGGTTGCCCTCGACCGCGCGGGTGAGCCGTTCCCAGGCGGCCGCCGGCAGGGTGGCCGCCACCTGCTCGGCGGCGAGCGCCGACTGGCGGACGTCGGCCACCAGTTCGGCTGCCGGTCGGCCGGCCCCAGCGTCGATCTCCGCTGCGCGACCGGCCACGCCGCCCGGGTACTGATCCACAACCTCGTTGCGTGCGGCTCCGGCCAGCCGCCGGACCACGCTGTCGGCGTTGCGCGCCAGATGCGCCAGCACGTGGCCCACGGTCCAGCCCGGGAGCAGGCTGGGCCGCCGGACGGCGTCGTCCGTCAGCCCTTCGAGTCGTTCAAACAGCCGCTGGTGGGCCTGGTGCAAGCGCTGGGTGCTCTGTTCCGGATCAAACATGAGTCCATTCTGGTCAGCCGGGGACGCCGTCCACGACCACCGATCGACAGGCGGTGAGCACCGCGTCGCCGAAACGGCCCGGCGCGTCCAGGCAGACCCCGTGGTCACCGTCGATCTCGTGGACGCTGACCGCGCGGATCGCCGCCGCGAGTCGGCGCTGCCGGGACGGCGGGACGACATGGTCGCTGCGGGTGATCAGGACCGCGGTGGGCACGTCGACGTCCCCGATCCATTGGTGCGAAGTGAACCGGGCTACCTCCTCGAAGGCGTCGGACGTCGTGGCCAGGCTGGTGCGCTCCATTTCCGTGTGCGCCCAGGAGCGAAGTCCGGAATGGCGGACCTGCCCCAGGACAGCCGAGGCCAGGACGCCGGAGCCCATCAGCGGCAGAAACGGATTGAACCGCATGGCTCTGGTGAATCCCATCAGCGACAGCGACATCAACCCTTCATCCCGGGAGCCACGGAAGTTGCGGGCGGTCGCGCAGAGCACCAGCCCGGCGACCAATCGACGATGCCGTTGCCAGGTCAGCTGCGCGACCAGGCCGCCCATCGAATACCCCACGATGATTACCCGCTCCAGGCCAAGGGTTTCGATCAGCGCCGCGACGTCGTCCGCGCAGTCGATCAGCCGGAACCGACCGCGCAGCGGAGTGCGACCGTGCCCGCGCAGGTCGGGCGCCACCACCCGGAAATGCTGCCGAAGCGGGCCGAAGGCGCCGAACCAGTTCAGATCCGCGGTCACCGCGACACCGTGCAGCAGGAGCACGGTCGGGGCCGCCGGTCCGCCGTCCTCCCGAACAAATACCTTGCCACGGCGGGGGAGTTCGATCGTCCGTCCTGGTGGCAGCCGCAACCATTCGCCCGTGGTCAGCGGGCTCGGCTACTTGAGCTGTTCGCGGACGGTAGTCAGGTAGACCTGAGACATCTCCCGGACGAAATCGGCGTTGGTGTTCGCCAGCGTGCTGACCCATTCGAGCTGGGTGCCCTCGGCGGCTTGCTTCTGCAGCTTGAGGTAGCTGTTCAGGAGCTGCTCGTAGGCGTCCAACCAGGTCCGGCCGTTCTGCTTGCCGGCCTCGATCGCCTGGTTGCTCAGCTCTTTGAGTCGTTGGACGGTCTCTTCGACATCGGGAGTGTTGGCCGAGGGAAACGTCATCGCAGCTGCTCCGAATCGTCCGAGGTCGGATGGTTTTCGGAGTCTTGCACAGGGGCTCGTAGCGTCCTACGGTCGCCGGGGTGGGCTTCCGGCCAGCAGAACGGAGGGTTGCGCAGGTTCAACCTCGGAGTTGGTGACCGGCGTCCCTACCCATTCGGCGGGCCTCCACCAGGCTGGTCAGGGTGAGGACGGCGAGCAGCCCGAAAGTGATCCGGTAGGGCGTGATCGGCGCGTTGCCGAACCAGCCGATCAGGGCGCCGATCTGCAGTCCGAGAGCGCCGACAGCGACCCCGAGGCCGCCGGCCAGTTGCTGGAAGGTCGACGACAGCGTGTTCGCCGACGTCATCTGGGGCAGATCGATATCGGCGTACATGATCGTGTTGTAGGCGGTGAAGCCGACCGACCGGGCGGCACCACTGATCACCAACAACACCACCAAGGCCGGGATCGGTGTCCGCGGGCTGATCGTGGCGAACAGGAACATGGTCAGGCTGACGATCATGACGGCCCAGCTGATCACCGTGCGGAACTGCCAGCGCCGCAGCAGCGCTGTGGTGGCCGGCTTGATCGCTAGATTGCCGAAGAACACCGCCATCACCAGAGCCCCGGCCCGGACGGCGCTCCAGCCGAAGGCTTCCTGAAACATCAACGGCAGCACGAAGGGCACTGCGAAGACGGTGGCCCGGTAGACCCCGCCGCCGACGTGCGCGACCCGGAAGGTGCGCACCGAGAACAGGCTGAGATCTAGCAGCGCAGCGGTGGTTCGGGTGAGGTGGCGATACGCGGCCAGACCGAGCAGGGCGGCGGCGGCACTGGAACCGATTACCAGCGGGACGTCGATCGTCTCGGCGCCGAGCGCGGACATCGCCAGGACCAGCGCGGCAAGGCAGCCGGAGGTCTGCAGGAAGCCCGGCCAGTCCATCGGCAGGCGCTGGGGTTCGCGCAGTTGCGGGACCAGGCGGATGGCCCCGATCAGCGCGGCAGCACCGAGCGGCAGATTGATCAGGAAGATCCAGTGCCAGGAGAGGTAGGTGGTCAGTAGCCCGCCGAGGAGTGGGGCGGCGATCGGTGCGACCAGGCCGGGCCAGGTGAGAAAGGCAATTGCGCGGATCACGTCCCGTTTGGCGGTGCCCCGGAGCACGACCAGTCGGCCGACCGGCACCATCAGCGCGCCACCGGCGCCCTGAAGTACGCGCAAAGCGGTCAGTTCGGGGAGGGAAGTGCTCAGCGCGCACAGCCCGGACGCCACCGAGAACAACAGGATCGCCCCGACGAACACGGTTCGGGTGCCGTATCGGTCGGCCAACCAGCCGCTGATCGGGATCAACACGGCCAGGGTGACGAGATAGGCGGTGATCGCGACGCCGATGTCGGCGGCCCGGACGCCGAGCGAATCGGCGATGTCGGGTGCGGCGGTGGACAGGATCGTCCCGTCCAGGATCTCCATGAAGAAGGTCCCTGCGACCAGGATCGCCAGCCTTCGGTCAACGGTGGACCCGCTCGCCGCGAGGCCGGACTCGGAGACCGGTTCGGCACTGCTCATCGGCTGCTCATCGGCGGCTTCCTCAACGGCTGCTGGCGCCGCGCGGATATCGCGACAGTCGAGATCTTATCTTCCGGCCGGATGGGAGCGGCTCGGTGGCGGCTCCCATCCGGCTACGACGATCCGGGCCGGGCTCACTCGGGGGCGCGCTCGGTCAGGTTCTTCGAGACGTTCTCGGCGATACCCGCCGAGGTGCTGATGAATTGCTTGACCAGGGTGCGCTGCGCGTCGATCACGGTCGCGCCGAAGTCGAAGAACTGGTCGACGACCTGCTGGGCGCTCTCGGGGGTGACGACGGTCGGCAGTTGCGCCGTTGCCTCCTGCACGGTCTTGGCCCACGCGCCGACGACGCTGAACGCCGCTTCCTGACCACGCTTGGCGAATTCGGTGTACTGCTCCTGGATTTCGGTCATTGCCGTTTCCTTCCGTTGGATCGGACCGGGTGCGTGTTGCTGCGTTAACTATAGTACGCACGCTGTCTGGTATGTCAATCCTGGGTGTGCTGTACCTCGGCGTAGGACGGGACCCGGGTGTCCGTCGGCCGGCCGTCGCGGACGGCGGTCGCCGTGTTCACGGCCGCAGCCAGGGCCGTGCGATAGAGCAGCGAGCCGAGGCTCACCCTGCGTACTCCCAGCGCCGCGAGCTCGGCGAGGGTCGGTCCGGTCGGGGTGTACAGGATGTTCAGGGGTACCACCAGGGTGGCGATCAGCGCGTCGATTCGCTCCGGATCCGACAGCCCTGGCACGAACACCCCGTCTGCACCAGCCTGTTCGTAGATCGCCAGACGCTCTGCGGTTTCTTCCTCCTGTCGTCCCAGCCAGTGCGTGTCGGTCCGGGCGTTCACGAACAACCCTGGCGCGGCGGCCTTGATGGCGGCGATCTTCGCGGCGTGCAGCTGCACCGGAGCCAGGGTGCCGTCCGGTCGACCATCTTCCAGATTGATGCCGGCCGCGCCCTCGTCGAACAGCTTTCGGGCCAGTTCGGCGACGTCTTCCGGGGTATCGCTGAAGCCGCCTTCAACATCGACGGTGTAGAGGAACGAGCCCTGTCCGAGGCGGCGAGCCAGCGCCACGGTGGCGACCGCGGTGGCGCCGGCTCCGTCGGGCACGCCGAGAGCCGCGGCCACGCCCAGGCTGGTGGTGCCGATCGCCGCGAAGCCCTCCGCCTTCAGCGCGGCGGCGGAGGCGTAATCCCAGGCGTTGGGCAGCAAGAGCGGGGTGGCCTGGTGGTGCAGGTCAGCGAAGGCGGTGAACGGGCGCCCGAGCAGACCATCAGCCAAGGCCAGGGCGTGGCTGCGACCGGGGCAGAGCCGAGGCGGAGCACCGAAGGTGAGCGGTACCGGGTGATCGCGCTGGGCGGTAGCCAGATCCAGCAGGACCACGTCGTCCTCGGCGATCTCGCGGTCGGCGACCCGGGTGGCGCGGGCCGCGACCCGGCGCATGGTCCGGACCGGCGGAATCTCCCGGAGCACCCGCGCCAGCGGCAGATCAGCGCCCGATCTGGCCGCCTTGGATCCGGCCGTCACCAACGCCGCCGTCGCCGCGCAGGCCTGCACCAACAGCCCGATGCGATTGGCGGCAGCCTCCAGGCTGGCTTCATCCGTCCGTCCCGGAAGCAGCTGCGTCACCAGCTGGGCCACTGCCTGGTCTGCGGCGGCATCCGCACCCCCGAAATAGGACTCGGCGATCACGCTCACCGCCGCAGCGACCGCCTCGGGTTCCGGCATCCCCAAGGCTTCCGCGAGCGTGCGCACGACCCGCACCCGGATCGCACCCTCCGGCTGGGTCGCACCCTCCGGCCCGACCGCCACCGCCTGGCGCAGCGCAGCCGGATCCAGCCGGGCCAGGTCGGCCTCGACCAGCGCCCGCCGTCGGCGGTGCGCCTCGCCGGAGCTGAATCTGGCCACGGTCGCCCGCAGCCAGGCGACACTCGCTCCCACCGGACCGACGTCGTCCACCGGTCGGTCCGGGACCAGCGCCGGGTCGCAAAGCGCCTCGCGCACCTCCGAATAGCGGTTGAACTCATGCACCATCAGCGTCATGCTCCGACGCTACGGGCCGCATAGTTCGGGCTGGACCGAACTATGCCTGCGGCATCATGGCTCCATGTCACCGCTCGCCGAGACTGCCGGCCTGCTGGCCGATCGCACCCGGGCTGCTTTCTGTACCGCCTTGCTCGACGGCCGGGCCTGGACCGCCGGCGAACTCGCCCGGCATGCTGAGGTCCGGCCTTCTACCGCGAGTGAGCAACTGTCTCGGCTGATCGAGGGCGGGCTGTTGACCGAGGAACGCCAGGGCCGACACCGCTACGTTCGGCTGGCCGGCCCAGAAGCGGCCGCCCTGATCGAAGCCGTCGCCTCGTACGCCCCGGACACCACCCGCCCGCAGAGCTTGCGTCAATCGGTGCGGCTGCGCGCCGAAGCTCAGGCCCGCACCTGTTACGACCACTTGGCCGGTCAGCTGGGTGTGGCCGTGGCCGACGCGATGATCGCTCGGCGCCTGGTGATTGACGACTCCGGTCTCGCCGTCACCCCGGCGGGCCGAACGTGGCTGGCCGACACCCTGGGCTACCGCAGCTCCACCGGGACCCGCCGGCCCCTGGTGCGCAGTTGCCTGGACTGGACGGAACGTCGACCGCATCTGGCCGGAGTCCTGGGCGCTGCGGTGTGCGCCACCGCGCTGGAGCGACAGTGGGTGCGGCGGGTCGGCTCCGGCCGCGCGCTGACGGTGACTGCCTCCGGGGCCGAGGCTTTCGGGGAATTGCTGGGCGTGACTACGGGCTCTGGGACATCCACGACAGATCGGTGATCACGCCGGGGCCTTGAAAGTTCAGGCTCGGCCGAGGGGTGAAGAACTCCACCCGCAGAGCTGCCGTCAGGAACGGATCGACCGGCGCCCAGCAGCGCGCGAACCGACCGGAGTTCTCGAAGTCGACCCGCTCCTCCAGGCTCTCCCACTGCACCTCGATGAGGTAGGTGGACGGGCGCTGCACACCTTGTGCCACGGTGAAGCCACGGAACCCCTTGATCATGAAAACCCGCTGCCGCACCTCACACAAGGCAGCCTCGAACTCCTTCTCCCGCCCGTCCACAATCGTCGTCTCTAGCCGTTCCACAATCATTCCGGCAGCCTAGTCCGGACCGGGTGGGTCAGGTTTCGGCAAGCCCGACGCTCATCAGTTCGATCCGCCACTCTTCCAGGCTCATCGCCGCGAGCCGAGCATCTTCTCGCGGGGGAGGGGACTGGCCGAGCGCCAGCGCGGCGATCCGCTCCGCGTCCGCGTCGGCGTCCAAGATCCGGATACTCAGCTCACCGGGTGCGGCGTCGGAGCGGGCGGCCCGGGCGAGCACGCCGGTGAGGGACCGCCGCGCCTGCCGGTCGTCGTCCGTGGTCACCTCGGCAGGCAGGGTGCCGAGTACGAAAATGACGCCGGCTGGGGAGGCCAGGGCCTGCCGAGCGGCATCCAGGGCAGTGAATCGAGCCAGGACGCCGTCGGCGTAGAAGTGCCTGATCCGTTGGACGGCGGTGGCTCCGACCATCCGGATCGGGGCAGCCAGTTGCACATAACAGTCGAAGACACCGTCACCGGCCTTGTGACAGATCTCTGGTAGATCAGCCAACTCGGTGACCTCGGTGACGTTCGCGCCACGACGTCGCAGCGCGCCAGCCACCTCGACGACGCGATTCTCCTCACCGGAGACCAGGACATGAGTCATGTTCCCCACCGTAAGTCGGTGCCGACAGCTCGCACGTCGGTCTTCCCGGTCAGTGAGTGGACGGGTCGGATCGGTCGAGAATAGCCCCAACCCCATCCCGTGATCATGCACGGTTGCCCGCCTCAACGCGGGTAGCCGTGCTTGATCACCGCAGATGTGGCGGATTAGTAGGGTCGTTGCACCATTTGGACGATCTTGGGGAGGGCTGTTGCCGGGCGAGAGGGTGTCGTTCCAGGAGCGGGTTGTGATCTCGGCGATGCATAAGGAGGGGAAGTCGTTGCGGGCGATCGGGCGGGCGTTGTGCCGTCCGCATACGACGATTTCCCGGGAGATCGCGGCGGATGTGGATCGCGGTGGGATCTATCACCCGCGGCGGGCGGATCTGGATGCTCGGCGGCGGGCGCGGCGGCCGAAGCTGCTGAAGCTTGCGGCTGATCCTGATCTGTGTGCGGAGGTGAGTCATTGGCTGCGTATGGGTGCCTCGCCGGGGCAGACCTGTGGGCGTCTGGTCCGTGAGCATCCCGATGACCCACGATGGAGGGTGTCTCACACGGCGATCTACAACGCGATCTATGTCCTGGGCCGGCGGCGGATGAATGTCGAGCTCGATGTGGGCCTGCGGACCGGTCGGCTGCGGAGGATGACCCGTACCGCGGCACGGGCCGGGAAGGACAAGGACCGTTTCGCCGGGATGGTCGGGATCGCCGATCGCCCTGAGGAGGTCGAGGACCGGGCGGTCCCGGGGCACTGGGAAGGTGACCTCGTCGAGGGTAAGGCCCACGCCTCGGCGATCGTGACGCTGGTCGAGCGGCACAGCCGGTTCCTGATCACCTGCCCGCTGCCCGAGGGCAAGGGCAGCGAGCAGGTGATCACCGCGATCCGCGCCAAGCTGTCGCAGTTGCCGGCCCATCTGCGGAAAACCCTGACCTGGGATCAAGGTTCGGAGATGGCCCGGCATGCGGAGCTGGCCATCGACCCACAGATCGCCGTGTATTTCTGTGATCCTCATTCGCCGTGGCAGCGGCCCAGCAACGAGAACACCAACGGCCTGATCCGTGAGTACTACCCCAAGGGCACCGACTTCTCCACCGTCGCTCCCGAGGACCTCCAAGCCGCTACCGACCGCCTCAACGGCCGGCCACGTAACGTCCTCGACTTCGCCACACCATCCGAGGTCCTCGCCGACCTACTCGGCATCGGTGGTGCAACCACC
>DATINJ010000330.1:0-6562 GCA_035474375.1 Kineosporiaceae bacterium
GTGCACATGGACCTGATCGGGGCCGATCAGTCCGGCGGCGTCCAGTTCGGTGATGCCGTTGGGCAGTGACCAGACGCATCCGGTGTGGGTGACCTGGATCGCCGACCGCTCCCGGGCTGCGGCGACCTCTGCCGCGGTGGCCGACAGCGGAATCACGCCGACCTCGGTCAGCGCGACGCCGAGGCTGACCAGGCCGTCTGGTGCGGAGAAGTAGGTGTCGGCGATCCGGGCGAAGTCCCGCAACCGCGCGGCGTGGGTGGTGAAGTACGGCGGTGCCATCGGGCTGGACTCGAAGAACCCGTACCCGAACACGGCCCGGATCCCGGCGTCGAGCAGGCCGGTGACAGCGGCATCGGCGTGGTCGGGAGTGTTGTTGCAGTGCGAGAAGTCCAGGATCGTCGTCACCCCGGACTCCAACGCATCCACGGCTCCCAACAGGTTACCCAGGTGCACGTCGTCCGGGCGGTACGCCGGAGACACCGAGAATCTGATCCCGAACAAGTAGTCGGTCAGCGTCCAATCGGTGCACAGCGCCCGAAGCTGGGTCTGCCACGTGTGCCGGTGAGTGTCGATCAACCCTGGGGCGACAATGTGCCCGCTCGCGTCGATCACCTCGGCGTCCACCTCGCCCAGCGACGGCGAGACTGCGGTGATCACACCGTCCTCGATGAGGATGTCCCCCTGCCGTAGTTCTCCGATCGCTGGGTCCATGGACAGGATGTGCCCGCCCCGCACGAGGGTGCGCTGAGTCGCCATGATGACCGCCTGCTTCGAATGACGCCGTTGTCACGGCCTGTCGGATGACGGCCGTTCACACGCAGTGCATCACCTGGGTAGGCCCGGATCATCAGGCAAAAACGTTGCGATCCGGGATTGACGTCCACCCGGCCAGTCAGATGATCGAGCGCCTTCTCGGCCCTGCGGTCTCGCCTACACGGCCGGCAGGGAGCGGATAGCCGCGGCTGCCCGGCGGAACGCGGCCACCGCCGATCGACCGTCACCACTCCGGGTAGCAACAGCGATCTCCACCGACGGCCCTTCCAGCGGAACGAAACGGACGTCCGGCCGCGGGTAGAATTGGGCCGCAGCCGCCGCATGTAGAGACACACGGCCGGTGATTGCCACTGCGGCGGGGATGGCCGCGGGATGCCGCACGCAGGGAGCGCCAACATCCCGCGCCGAACCCACCCACGAACGCAGCAAAGGTTCCGGGCTTTCTACATCAAGCCACCGGATGCCCTCGAGATCGGCCAAAGTCAGCAACGATGCCTCACCCAGCTGCGACGATGCCGGAATCACCGCGACCCGGGGAGAGGACAGGACAGGCTCGAAGTCCACCCCGTCAAGGTTGCCCACGAACTGGACGACGGCTACGTCCACCTCGCCGCGGCGCACGCAATCGTATTGATCCACCAGGTCCAGATCGCGAAACTCCAGAATCAAGCCTGGCTGCTGGACCTCGACCGCATCCCGCAACGCCTGCCAGCGATCACCGACACCAAATCCCAGAATGCCGATCCTCAGCGAAGCCCCGTCCGCTCTGGCCTCCTGCGCGGCGATCTCCCGCAGCCCTTCCAGCTCTGCCAGCACCGCCCGAGCCTGCTGAACGAACCGCTCACCCGTGGAGGTCAGGCTGACCCGCCGACTGGTCCGCTCAAACAGGCGCACCCCAACCTCACGTTCCAGACGCCGCACCTGCTGCCCAAACGGTTGCGCCGAGATGAAATGCCGCTTCGCCGCCCTCCCGAAATGCATCTCCTCAGCCAGCGTCACCACGTAGCGCAGCGCCTGGATGTCCATCAGCCCTCCCGCAGTACAGCCGCGCCCGTGGGGAGACACGCCACCTGCCCTTGAGGGTACGTTCTGCCCAGCGGGAGGGCAGCGCCCAGACGTGGTCAAAGCCCCAGGAGCACCGAAGCAAGGGCCAGTCGGGCGTACCTACGCTCAGGGGTTGAGTCCCTCGGAGGTGCGCGGCGCGTTGAATCCCCTGGCGATCAGCCAGATGGGGACGAACACCAATTCGAACAGTCCGCCGGGGACGACCAGGAGGAGCCCGGGACCCTCGCCCAGATCGAGGACCCCGAGCAGATCGAGCGGTACTCCGACGGTGAGCAAGACGTACCCCACGAGACCTAGCAGGGCGATGGCCCGCGGGACCAACCTCGAGACCAGCAGGAGGTGGGTGAGGATGATGCCGCCGACACCGGTTGGCACGTAGACCCACAGCAGGTGGTTCGGGACTGCCTGCGACTGGACCAGCAGGTAGATACCGCAGGCGGCCGACACGATGCACTCGGTGATCCTGAGCGCGGGGTACCACCAGGCCAGGCGCGCGTTGACGGTCCTGAGGACCGGATACATCAGCAGGCCGATGCCGACAACAGCGAGACCGGAACACATCATCAAGGCGACGCCTACGCTCACCCGGACCCGGTCGGGGTCCCCGTCAATGAATGCTTGCATCAAGGAGGTGCCGAACATGGCGGTGATCATCTGAACGACGAACAGGACGCCGACGGTGGTCGCGGTCGCTCTCCTGGAGATCACGCTCTTCGTACTGGGTTTCGGGGCTCTCGTGGTGCTCAGGATGGTCATGACGCGCCCTTCCGGTCGTACCTGGAGGATATCTAACGGCGTTAGATTGATTTTGACGGTACCCTAACGCCGTTAGATTGTCGATGGACCGGACGACATGAGGTGAGGACAGCGTGGGCCGTAGGTCAACCGAGGCAGCGAACCGGGCACCCGTGAACCGGCAGCGGACGCTGGAGGTCGCCCTGGCCGTAGCCGACGGCGAGGGAATCGAGGCCGTCACTATGCGCCGCCTCGCGCGCGAGCTCGGCGTCGAGGCCGCGTCGCTGTATCACCACGTCAACGGCAAAGATCAGATCCTCGACGGACTGGTCGACCTCGTTGCCGCCGAGATCGAGCCCCCGAAACCATCCGCGGACTGGCGCGAGTCCGTCAGCCAGCGGGCACGCCACACGCGAACAACCTTGCTGCGCCATCCCTGGGCCGTCAGCCTGATGGCTTCCCGGACGAGCCCAGGACCAGCAACCTTGCGACTACTGGAGACCGGGATCCGGTGCCTGCGCGAGGGCGGCTTCTCGATCCCGATGGCCGCTCACGCGGTGTCGACCCTCGACAGCTACGTGCACGGATTCGTGTTGCAAGAAGTCAACCTGCCCTTCCGCAACGAGTCGGAACTAGCAGCCATGACCACAGCCATCATGAAGACGTTCCCTGCCGCCGAGTTTCCCTACCTTTTCGAGATGACGATCGAGCACGTTCTCCAGCCGGGCTACGCCTACGGCAACGAATTCGACTACGGCCTAACGGTCGTGCTCAACGGCGTCGCCGCTCTGCGCGACCAGTAGGTACACGCTCTCGGCGGCTGATGAGGGCGAATATCATCCGCTCATACCTCGGCACGGGGAACGAGCAGCGATCGCAGTTCCAATGCGTCGACGTTCAGGTCACCACGGATGGCCTGGCCCAGTCGGGCGAGAATGACACCGTGCTCGGTGCGTTGCGCCGGTCCGTCGATGAGGTATCGGCTGGCCAAGGAGACCCAGATCCGGCGGTCGCTGCCCATTGCGGTCAGCTTGAGCAGTGCACGCACCGGGCGCTCCGACCAGAGCATGTATTCGTCGGCGAGAACCGCGATCAGGTCTTCGACGAAAGCGGCGACCAGAGCAGGCAGCAGCTCCGGGTCGCGGCCCGCCGGCAGTAGAGCGGACAGCAGCACGAGCCCCAAAGTCAGGATCGGCCTGGACGTCGGATCATCGCGCCAGTCACCGGGCTCATGCAGCCAGCACCAGGCTAGAAAACTGCCGGCCGCATCCACTGCCTCCGGACCAAGCTCGACGGCAGACTCCACCAGCGGCGTCACCGACCAGACCGGTGAGCTATTCCTCGTGGTGGCGCGGACAAGCACCAGGCAGCAGAAGATCCGCATGAGGTGTATGCGGCGAGCCTCCGCCGGGCTGTGCTGGGCCTCGACCTCGGACGAGCAGGTGAGCGCCAGCACCTCTTCGGGATAGCAGGACAGCTCGTCGGGCAACCAACGATCCCGGCGCAACTCTTCGAGGGCACGCCGGTTCTCGCCCACATCTACTCCGTAGTCGGCAGCGGCGATCTCCTGAAGCATCGACTCACTCAGTTGCGGACCGACCCAATCTCGCAGAGCCAACTCCGAAGGATGCAGAACGTCTAGCAACTGAGCCAGGGCACGATCAGGCGCCACCAACGCCACCCCCCTCTCCTGTGTCTACGCCAGTCTCCTCCTAGGAGCATGCCTGCGGAAACGGCCAGATTCACTGCCTCTATGGCACCGTCGTGAGCGGGCTAATGCCCTACCCGCAGAATTCAGAGCGATGAGTTCTCGCGAGCAGTCCAGTCAGCACCCTCGAAGCCACAATGGACCGAGCGTTTGACGGAGGCAGTTGTGAGTTTGCCGAAGATCGTCTCGTACGACGAATGGGTCGCAGCCCGCAAGGAGTTGCTCGTCAAGGAGAAGGAAGCCACCAAACAGCGGGACCGCCTGAACACCGAACGACGTGAGCTGCCGATGGTCGAAGTCAAGGCCTACGAGTTCGACGGTCCCGACGGGCGGGTATCACTGCTTGACCTCTTCGAAGGTCGCCGACAGTTGATCATCTACCACTTCATGTTCCATCCCGAGTGGGAGGACGGTTGCCCGAGCTGCACAGCCGGCACGGACGAACTCTCGCAAGGCTTCCTCGAGCATCTGCACACCAGAGATACCTCCTACGCCATGGTCTCGCGAGCACCGTTGGCCAAACTCGAACGCTGGAAGATCAAGAAGGGCTGGAACATCCCCTGGTACTCCTCGGGCGAGAGCGACTTCAATTACGACTTCGGTGTCACGATCGACGCGTCTCGAGGCTTCGACGAATTCAACTTCCGCTCCCTGGACGAGTACGCCGCCATGGGCCACGAGAGTATGAAGACCGCCGATCAGCCTTACGACATGCCCGGGCGTACCTGCTTCCTCCGAGTCGAAGGGCGGGTGTTCCGCACGTACTCCCAGTACGCTCGCGGACTCGAATCCACCGGCGGTTCGTACTACTTCCTCGATCTGACGGCCCTTGGACGACAAGAGGACTGGGAAGAGCCGAAAGGTCGAAGCGATTCAGCGCGGGGGAATACCCCGGATTTCGCGTCTTGATCGCCCGTGGCCCGGCACGACGCCGTCACACCACCGCCGTCAGCGACAATCGCTCAACTCCGTTCGGCGCGTTCCTCGCGGCCATGAGCGTGCAGTCGATCGAGGGAGGCACGGTTTCTGGCGTCAGGATCGACCTTCAGGACTCGAGGATCCGGGTAAGCGGTTCGAGCTCGTGAGCCCGGGCGACCTCGGTCGCCGATTCGTCGAGGACGGTCGCCGCGCACCGAGCCACGTCGTCGAGCCGCCGTTCCAGGCGGTAGTAGCGCAGCAGAGCGTCGTCCAGATCCAGCGGACCGTACCCGGCGCGAAACAACGCCTCCCGGCGAACGTTGATCGGATGCTCGCCGAAGTCAGCCCCGAAGACGAACATCAGGTCACGTTCTCTCGGGGCGAGGATCGGCGCATCCCAGTCGACGACACGCAGATCGTCGCCGCCGTCGGCCAGCAGATTGCCCGGATGAATGTCGGCGTGGCACACCACGGTCGGCGCGGGGTCCGCCGACGCGTCGCGCTCCAGCCGCTCAACCTCGTCCGCCCAGGCCGACAGCTTCTCCCGATGCCGCCGCCACAGCGGTCCCAGCGTCGGATCGGTGGCCGCAGGGCCGGCCAGCGCCCGAACCCGGTGCGGTGCTGTGCTCGCGTAGGTCTCCGTCGGGAGCAACCCCGCAACGTCGCCCGGCAGTTCCATCGCGTGGAGCATGCCCAGGAACTGACCGTAGGCCTTCCACTGCGCATCGGTCAGGCCCTGGCTCCACAGGCCCGGTCCGTCGATGAACGGATACAGCGCCAGCTGCAGGCCGTGCACTGTGCGGACTCCGCCGATCGGCGCGACGACCTGCGGCAATCCATGATCGAAGAGGTACGACGGCAGGGCTAGGGCAGGCCGGGTGAACTTGCCCGTCCGCACCTTCAGGAAACGGCGGCCGCCGCCCACCATGCGTACCTCGTAGGCCCACGCCGAGCCATCCAGGCCCACCGGCATGAAGACGATCTCCTCGACGGACAAGCCCCAGCCGTCGCGCACACCGTCGGCCAGCATCGAGTCAGGGATATCCGGCTTTTCGATCACCGCCCTACCTTGACACGCGCTCCCATCGCCGCCCGACCAATATGCGTCGCCGCAGAAGCAGTGTGGTCCCGAGCGAGCCGTACGCAGCGTGACAGCCGGACCGAGCGCAAGGCTCGACCCGCGCCATGACCGGACGGTCTTGCGCATCTGGTTCATCGCACCGGCGGACGTCGCCTTCAGCGATGCGGGAGAGCGATATTCGATCGCGGTCGGTGGACTCGCCAGAGATGATGTCGGTCGTGAGTAGTCGGTTGCGGGCGATCGCCCGGGAGACGGTGGCCATCGCCGAACGCGGCGCCTAC
>DATINJ010000331.1:0-3139 GCA_035474375.1 Kineosporiaceae bacterium
GGTGGAGGGTGGGCAGCTCCTGCTGTTCAAGGCCATGATCGACGACGTCATGGTGCCCCGGGACCTCGAGGCGTTCCTGCCGCTGGCGGTGGCCTTTCTGGGGCTGACGGCGGTCGGTGGAGTCGCGTCATATCTTGACACTGTGCTGTCGGCCCGCATCAGCCAGGCCTTTCTGCTGTCAATGCGCACATCTTTTTTTCGGCATCTTCAGCACCTGTCGCTGAACTTCTTCGAGCGCCGCCAGATGGGTGACGTGCTGGCCCGGCTGAGCGGTGACGTCGCCGCCATCGAAACGTTTCTGTTGTCGGGGCTGGTCGACGCGACGTCGGCGATCCTCACCCTGGGCGTGTTCACCGTGCTGCTGCTCGTCCTCGATTGGCAGTTGGCGCTGCTGTCATTCGTCGTGATCCCGTTGTTCTGGTTCGTCACCCGATCGTTCAGCGGGCGATTGAAGGCGGCGTCTCGAGAGACGCGGCGGCGCAGCGGCACTCTCACCGCCGCCGCGGAGGAGAGCCTGGCCAACGTGATGCTGGTGCAGGCCTACAACCGCCAAGACCACGAGGTGGAGCGCTTCCACCGCGAGGGACAGCACCGCTATCGGGCGCTGATGAGAACCAGCCGGCTGGGCGGGCTGTTCTCCGCGCTGGTCGAACTGGTGGAGAACGTCGGTGCGGTCCTCGTCATCGGGGTGGGCGCGTGGGCGCTGGCCCGCGGACAGTTGACCCTGGGTGGACTGCTGGTGTTCATCACCATGCTCAGCCGCATGTACGGCCCGATCCGGGAACTGATCAGCATCGTCAACGCCGTGTACGCGGCCAGTGCGGCCGCCGAACGGGTGTTGGAGTTCCTCGACGCGCGCCCCGCCGTCATCGACTCTGCCGCAGCCGGCCCACCGAAGCCGGTGACCGGACGAGTCGACCTGACCCGGGTGAGCTTCCGCTATCCCGGCACCGACCGCGATGTGCTCACCGAGGTGTCGCTGCACGTGCCCGCCGGGCGCACGGTGGCGCTGGTCGGTGCCAGCGGCGCGGGGAAGTCGACCATCGTGAAACTGCTGCTGCGGTTCTACGATCCCGTGCGCGGCGCGGTGTGCCTCGACGGCCAGGACCTGCGGGAGATGTCGCTGAGCGGGCTGCGGAACAACGTGGCTGTGCTGTTGCAGGAAAACCTCGTGTTCGACGGCACCATCCGCGACAACATCGCCTACGGACGTCCCGATGCCAGCGAGGCCGACATCGAGAAGGCCGCCCGGGCCGCGGACGCACACGAGTTCATCGCCGCCTTTCCCGAGGGGTACGCCACGGTCGTCGGACAACGCGGACGGCTGCTGTCCGGCGGTCAGCGGCAACGGATTGCGATCGCCCGGGCCATGATCCGCGACGCACCGGTCCTCATTCTCGATGAGCCGACCACGGGCCTGGACGCGGAATCGGGACGGCGCATCATGGAACCGCTCCGACGCCTCATGACAGGCCGCACGACCATCATCATCTCGCACAACCTGCTGACCGTTCAGGACGCCGACTCCGTCGTCGTGCTCGACGCCGGCACGGTCGTCGAGACCGGCACCCACACACAACTGCTGGCCCGCGGAGGCCCCTACGCGCGGCTGTGGAAGATGCACGGCACCCCGAAGGACGAAGGAAACAACCCCCATCTGCGCCGCGGTCGCCACCGGGCACCCGACCCACCCACCGCAGAAGCACCCGCCGCATCCCTTCCAGAAGGGACGGGTAAGGATGGTAAAGGCGATAATTCTCGTCTACGCCGCGGTCGCCACCAAGCGCCTGACCCACCCGAACCGTCACCCACCACGCTGCTCACAGCGACATCCCGCAGATGACGACCAGCGGAGCAGGTGAGCAGTTCTGGGGAGTTAACGCCAGTAACTCGGCTCGCCTCGATCCATTCTGCGCCGCCGGGCGATCATCTTACTAATAGGATTGCTCGGCAGTTGACGTCGAATGGCACCGGTGCCCGCAGCGTGGACCAGGATTGCCGAAAAAGCCCAGGTCAGGCGTCAGAAGCGCCAGGACCGAGATGAGCTCAGGTCAACCTACCAACAATCCTTTTGGTAAGAGCTTGTCTCACGTGGTGAGATTCTTGTAGCAGGTGAGGGTGGCGGCCAGGGTGAGGCATGCGGTGAACAGCCGGGCGCAGCGCTCGTATCGAATGGTCAGCCGGCGGTAGCCGGTCAGCCAGGCCAGGAAGCGCTCGACGACCCAGCGGTGTCGGCCCAGCCGGGTCGAGGTCTCCACGCCGCGGCGACTGATGCGGTGACGACCGTGGCGCACCTGGGGGATGCCGCGTAGTGTCCGCGCCTCATCGGTCAGGCACGGACGTCAGCGGGGGTGCCGGTGAGAACTACTAAGCCGTCGCGCGCAGCGGCCGGGGCCCTGTTCCGGATCTTGGAGGACCACTGACATGGCCGATCCCGGCTCGCCGCCTTCCCGGCACCGGCACGCTCAGCCCCCAGCGCCAGGCGATCGCCGCAGGCGTGTGCTCCTGACCGCCGTCGGCGGCGTCGTTTTCGCGGTCGCCGCCGTGCTGGTCGTCCTCTCGTGGAACCCGCCCGATGACGCGACCGCCGGCCAGGACCTCGCAGCGGCAACCACGACCGCGACCTCGACCAGCCCGCCGGCTCCGACGCCGGCCCCGACGACGAGTGCCTCCGCCTCCCCGTCGGACGTGCCCGCTGACTTCGTCGACGCGATGGCGCGGACCGGTATCCCGCTGGACCCCCACACGGGCTGGGTCGTCGCCCAGGGGATCTGCGTCCGGCTCGGACAACCGGACAAGTACGACCAGTTCAAGCTGTCGGAGGGCGTGGAGAGGCTGTTCCCGTCGGTTCCCGACGAGGACGCCCACGAGTTCGTGGCCATGGTGGCGGAGCAGGTCTGCCACCCTTGACCGGCGTTCCGCAGTGAATCGGCAGATTCGGCCTGATCGAGAGCGTTCGCACCGGCCAGCGCTGTGTAGGTGCGGTCCGGAGCCGGACGATGGCGGATGGCATCGCCACTCGTGCCGGTTTTCTGAACAGCGCTTCCTATCAAGTCTCGCCTAGAAGGAAAGCGGCGGAATTCCAATGGCGGGCGCCCACAAGATCACGACTTGCTGGGGAATCTCGGAAGCCAGGGCA
>DATINJ010000332.1:0-3006 GCA_035474375.1 Kineosporiaceae bacterium
AGGAACGCGGTGATCGCGGCCGCCCCGAGGATGCCGACGGCGATCTTCTTCTGCTTCTTGTCGGCCATGTGGATCATCGCCAGCGCGGCGGCCGGCAGGCCGAACATCAGGATCGGGTAGAAGCCGGCGGTCAGCAGTCCCGCGGTGGGGTCGCCGGCGGCGAACCGGGTCAGCTCACCGGTGACGACCGTGCCGCCCGGGCCCTGGTAGTCGCCGAAGAGGAACCACACGTAGGTGTTGAGGATGTGGTGCAGGCCGACCGGGATGAGCATGCGGTTGGCGAAGCCGTAGGTGAAGGCCCCGAGAGCGCCGGATCCGCCGATGAACTGGCCGACGCCGGTCAGACCCACGTTGAAGATCGGGTAGAAGTACGAGAGGCCGAAGCCGAGGACCAGGGATGTCACCGACACCACGATGGGTACGAACCGGCGGCCGCCGAAGAACCCGAGGTACGACGGCAGCGCGATGGTGTGGTACCTGTCGAACAGCAGTGCGGTGAGCAGACCGACGAGGATGCCGGCGAACACGCTGTAGTTGATCTGGGCCTGCTCACCGGCCTGGTCGAGCACGCCGTCCAGGACGACCGGCGACATCGCCTTGAAGACGGCCTCGACGACCAGGTATCCGGCAGCCGCGGCCAGGGCCGTCGAGCCGTCGGCCTTCTTGGCGAAGCCGATGGCCACGCCGATGGCGAACAGCAGCGGAAGGTTGGCGAACACCGCGCCACCGGCCGCGCTCATCGCCTCGAAGAACGGGCCGATCACCGGCGTCTTGATCCCGCCGAGCAGATCGGGCTGGCCGAGCCGCAGCAGGATGCCGGCAGCGGGTAGCAGCGCGATCGGCAGCATCAGGCTCTTGCCGAGCCGCTGCAACTGGGCGAACCCGGGGATGCGCAGGCCTGACGTCTTCTTGGTCGTTCCTTCGGCGGAACCTGGGCCGGTGGGCCGGTCGACGCGTCGGGCAGCGGTGCGGGAAGGGCCCACAGGGCAGTCCTCCAGGGGTGAGCCGATCCGCAGGACCCGGGATCGACGGTGGCAAAATTGGTGTAGACCAACTCGATGTGTAGAGATTGGCATAGACCAATCTCGTCGTCAAGGGTCTGGCCGGTTGTGGCTTGAGTCACAGCAAAACGGCACAGACAAGCTGATCTACAGCAAACCTGGTTGATTGGTCTACGCCAATATCGTTAAGGTGGGGTCGGCGGCGACCAGCGGGGTCCCCGAGCGAAGGGTGGGGACGTGGTCAAGGTGCCGAAGTACTACCAGGTGAAGCACCAGATCCTGGAGCTGATCGCCGACCTGGATCCCGGAGCGGCCGTGCCGACGGAACGCGACCTGGCCGAGCGGTTCGGCACCTCCCGCACGACCCTCCGCCAGGCGATCGCCGAGTTGGTCGTGGACGGCCGGCTGGAACACACACAGGGCCGGGGCACGTTCGTCGCGCAGCCCAAGCTCATGCAGGTCCGCCAGCTCACCTCGTTCTCACAGGATCTACAGGAGGAGGGCTGGCGGCCGGGCAGCGTGATCCTGAAGATTACTCGCGAACCGGCGGACGCGGAGGTGAGCGCACACCTGCAGGTGGACCCGGGCACGCCGATCCATCGGGTGGAGCGTCTCCGGACGGCCGGCGACGAACCGATCGCGCACGAGATCGCGCACCTGCCCGAGCCGCTGCCGGACCTCGCGGTTCAACTGGAGCTCAAGGGATCGCTCTACCGCACGCTGCGTGAGGTGTTCGACATCGAACTGGAGGCGGTCGAGGACATCGTCGAGACCGCGCTGGCCGACCCGATCGAGGCCTCGCTGCTGGGCGTCGACACCGGTCTGCCGATGCTGCTCGTGCACCGCACCGGCTGGGATGCCGACGGCCGCATCGTGGAATGGACCCGGTCGGTGTTCCGCGGCGACCGGTTCCGATTCGTCGCCCGGCGCCGGCTGAACGATGATCTTCCGGTGGTGGCGGGCTCCCGCTGAGCGTCTCGAACGCGTCCTCGCAGAGGCCGTAGCGTCCTCACAGAACCGATCGTCCCTGCGAGGACGTCATGAACTCTGCGAAGACGGTCGGATCGGTGGGCGCGGCAGGGTTCGAACCTGCGACCGCTCGGGTGTAAAGGCGAACCGACGACACCTCACCGAGCCTCTAGCAGCAACAACAGCCACACACTCAGCCTCACCGAGCCTCAGGAACCACTCTGTCGTGTCATCCCTGAGGGAGCGGGGCCGGTCAACCCCGGGTTTTGCGTTGTTGATCTTTCTCTGTGGCGTTCTCCGCGCCTTTTTGGGCAGCGTCGGGTAAGGCGTCGGGGTCAAGGGATCGGCCCGAAGGGCCGACCGCGGAGCGGCCGCAGGTCCTTGACGCCGGCGCCGCGCGGCGCACGCTGTGGACAGCGGAGAAACGGTGCTGGCGGTACTCCCGGACGTTCAGATCTGTTCGGTGCCGTGCAGTGCCTGCTTCATCGCCGGTTCCCCGGCCTGCGACAGACCCACCAGTGGAGGCCCGTCGAGTCATCCCTTCGCCGCGGCGGGCGGCATGAAGTGCTGCGACAGGTTGCGGTGGGCGAGACCACTCACAAAGGGGCGACCGCGCCGGGATCGGGGGTCAGACACGAACACGGTCCGCACCCACCGCGGCTTGCGGGGCTGCTCATGCCGCGCGGCGGGCGGACAGGCAGCGAATGTGATGATCGCGTAGTCCGTAGAAGACCAGCCCGACCAGCTCGCGGGCGGCGGCCACGACCCCGATGTTGCGGCCACGGCGCCGGCCGACGTCCTCGCGGACCTGACCCAGCCGGCTGTGCTTGGGAACCCGCTGGACCGCCTCGACCGCCGCCCACCGCACCAGCCGCGAGCCCTGCTTCGTGATCCGACCGCGGTGCACGGTCGTGTCGGACTCGTAGTGTTTCGGAGTCAGCCCCGCCCAGCTGGCCAACTGCGCCGGCCCCGGGAACCGGTGCACGTCACCGATCTCGGCGAGGAACACAGCGGCCAGCACCGGACCCACCCCGGG
>DATINJ010000333.1:0-76727 GCA_035474375.1 Kineosporiaceae bacterium
TAGGGCGGTCGGATGTGGTCGGGATCTGGCGCCCGGAGGGCAAGGCGGACGGGGGCACCTCCCGGCCCGCTAGGGCTGGGGGATGAGACGCCCTGGTGTTGGGCGTCGATCGACGACAACGCCGCCATCCGGGATGCCAGGGCCCGACCACGCCGACGGCTCTATTGCCGGAGCCTCTTAGCCGAGCAGAGGGCCCGAGTAGCCCTCAGCTCGGCCCGAGCATTAGGCCAACCTGGCTTGCACCCAGGCGTGGAACTCGTTGATGTGATGCTCGCTCGGCACCAGCACGCCACCGCCGGCGTAGGCCCGCGATGACATCCCCGGCTGCGTGGCCTCGCAGGCGGCGAAGTCCTGTCGGTTCACCAGATCGAAGAGTTCGACCGACCGGGAGAGGTCGGCTTGTGACTCGACCACGCTGGGCAGGTAGAGCCAGTCGCACTCGACGACGGTCCGGTCGGCAGACATCGGGAACATCCGGTGGAAGATCACGTGATCCGGGACCAGGTTGATGAACACCGTCGGCTTCACGGTGATCGCGTAGTAGCGACGGTCGTGGTCGGCGTCCACCCCGGGGATGTTCTGCTGCCCCTCGCTGCCATCGACGGTGAAGCCCTTCGCATCCTCGGCGAAAACGGCACCGTGGCCGACGAACATCTGGGCCGCATTGCCCTGCGCGAACTCCGGCAGCATCTCGGTGAGCTCGGGGTGAATCGTGGCGCAGTGGTAGCACTCCATGAAGTTCTCGATGATCAGCTTCCAGTTCGCCTTCACGTCGTAGGTGATCCGGCGGCCGACCACCAGTTCCTCCACCTGCCAGCCACCGATCACGTCCGCCCCACCGAGCCGCTCGTCGGCCGCGCCGATCACCTCGTCCTCAAAGGACGGCGGGTCGTCGGCCAGACAAACCCAGGCATACCCGAGCCATTCCCGAAGGTGGACGTTCACCAGGCCGTATTCGCTTCGGTCAATGTCCTGCATCTTGGTGAGGTTCGGGGCGGCGACCAGCGCGCCGTCCAACCCGTAGGTCCAGGCGTGGTACATGCATTGGATGTTGCGCCTGACCTGGCCAGACTCTTCCTGGCAGAGCCGAGCCCCGCGATGCCGGCAGACGTTCAGGAAGGCCCGCAGAGCGCCGTCCCGGCCGCGGACGATGATCACGTTCTCCCGGCCGACCTGCTTGGTGACGAACTGCCCCGGCGAGCTGAGCTCGCTGGATCGGGCGACCGCGAACCACATCGCCTCGAAGATCCGTTCCTGCTCCCGGACGAAGACACCGGGATCGGTGTAGACGCTGCCGGGAAGCGTCTGGATCAGGCTCGGCGGCAGACTGACACTGGTCATCGATGTCCTTTCAGAGTGGGTCAGTGGCGAGCTGCTTGCGCCAGCGGCCAAAAACTTTGGGCTGGCCGATGCCGAGCACGGCGACCGGCCGTCCCTCGCGGCGGTAGACCGCGACGAAACTGTGGGAGGCGACGTCGCCCTCGACGATCTCGACCACGTCCCCCGGGTGGTAGTGCCCGGCGAACTGCAGCCGCAGACCGTATTGGTCCGACCAGAAGTACGGCACTCCAGCCGTGGCCGACTGTCGGGGTGCGGGCAGGCCGAGCAGGGTGGCGACCGCCACTGCCGGGTGCTGCAGGGCATTCGTCCAGTGCTCGTACCGGATCACCCGGCCGGCGAACCGACTGTGGGTGGCGGCGCAGTCGCCGGTCGCCACCACACCGGGCAGATTGGTCGCGCCGCCTTCGGTGATCGCCACCCCGCCCCGCAGGTCACCGCCCGGACCGGCGCCGAGGACGCCGGAACCGGCCAGCCACTCGGTGTTCGGAATCGACCCGATCCCGACCAGGACGACGTCCGCGGGCAGGGTCCGACCGTCCGCCAATCGGACGCCGCCCACTTTGCTCGGATCGCTGTCATCGACGCCGGTGTCATTGGCTGGGACCAGCGCCTCGACCCGGACGCCGGTCAGTACCTGCACGCCACGGGTGGCATGCAGGGCGGCGAAGACCGCCCCGAGTTCCTCACCCAGCGGCCCGGCCAGCGCGGTCGCCGCCATCTCGATCAGCGTCACCTGCACGCCCAGCTCGAGCGCGGTGGAGGCGATCTCGGCACCGATGAAGCCACCGCCGACAACGACCAGTTGAGCGCCGGGGACCAGTTCGGCCCGCAACGCCAGCGCATCGTCCACCGTGCGCAGCGTGTGTACGCCCCACAACGGCCCAACCCCGGTCGGATCGGGCAGCTGTCGAGCTCGGGCCCCGGTAGCGATCACCACCCCGTCGCAGACCACTGGCTCGGCGTCGGCCACCTCGATCAGATAGCCGCTGGCCTGCGCCTTCAACGCCGTTGCCCGCTGCCCGAGCCGCCACTCCACCTTCAGATCGGCATCCGACGGCATCGACAACGAAAGATCGGCTACGTCCTGACGGCCGGCCAGGAAATCCTTGGACAACGGCGGCCGGTCGTAGGGGTCGTGCTTCTCCTCGCCGATCACGACAAGTCGACCCTCGAACCCGGCCGCCCGCAACGCCCGGACGGCCGACAATCCGGCGAGTGACGCACCGACAACGGCGATGGTGTCCATCAGTTCTCCTCAGACCTACTCAGGGCAGTCAGCGTTAATCGCGGACGACGAAGATAGTGCCGTCCTCGACTACCACAGAGTGGGTCCGTACCGGCTCTTTGGCCGGCGGGCCGTTGGGTTTTCCGGTTCGCAGGTCGAAGCAGGAGGCGTGCAGTGGGCACTCGACCGTGCAGTCGTCCTCCACGAAGCCGTCGGCCAGTGAAGCGTCCTGATGGGTACACGTGTCGTCAATCGCGAAGAACTCACCGGCCACATTGAAGACGGCGATCGGCACCTCGAGCTCGAGCCGGAAGGCCTCGCCCTCGGGCAGGTCCGCCACCGCGCACACCTTGATCACGCCGGCACACTCCTGCCTGTTGCGTCTTCCACAACCGATAGTGCTATCTGCAACAAGCGTGCGGGTAGTCCGAGTGCTCGTCAATAGCTGCACCGGCCCCGGTATTGCGGTTCCCTGGTGTTCCCGGCCACCCGCGCGCTACCCGAGAGCTACCCGGCCCTAGCGTGAATGCCTAATTTTCGGCAGCTAAGGTGCAGGTATGGGGGATGAACCGACTGACGAGGGGGACGCCGTCCCTAACCAGGCCCCGGCCCAGGTGCAGTCCGTCGATCGAGCTCTGGCCGTCCTCGACCTGCTGGCCCAGCGCGGTGAGGTCGGCGTCACCGAGCTCGCCGCAGAACTCGGCGTGCACAAATCCACCGCTTTTCGGCTCGTCACCGCCCTGGAGCGGCGACAGCTCGTGGAACAGGTAGGAGATCGCGGAAAGTACCGGCTCGGCCTGGGCATCCTCCGGCTCGCTGCGGCCACCACCGGCCGGCTGGAGGTCACCCGAGAGGGTCAGGCGGTATGCGAGCGGCTGGCCCGCGAACTCGGCGAGACGGTCAACGTGGCGATCCTGGACGAGGGCTCAGCGGTCAACGTGCTGCAGGAGTTCGGCAACGCCGCGGTCGGCAGCCGCAACTGGATCGGCCGGCGGACCGCCCTGCATGCCACCTCCAGCGGCAAGGTGCTGCTCGCCTTCGCCGACGAGACGCTGCGCAAGAGCGTGCTGAGCGAGCCGCTGGAGCGGCACACCCCACGAACCGTGACCGATCCGGCCGAGCTGCGCCGCCAGCTCGACGACGCCGTCCGGCTCGGCTGGGCGGCCACGAACGAGGAGCTGGAGGTCGGGCTGACCGCGATCGCGGCGCCGATCCGCGACGGTTCCGGCAAGGTGGTTGCGGCGGTCAGCGTCTCCGGCCCGTCCTACCGGCTGACGGCGGAGTCATTCATCGACGTCGCCCCGCGACTGATCGCGGGCGCGGCCGAGATCAGCACCCGGCTGGGGCACTACTCCGCAAACGGGTGATTCCCCCGCACTGAGTGCAGGGGAATCACTTTGGGACGAAAATCAGGGACGAACCGGTCAGGCCTGACCCCAGCCAGCGTTCGGCGCCTGGCCGTACTCGCCGTGCCCCGGCTCTTCCTTCGGCGACGGACCGTACTGGTTGGTGCCCGGCTTGCTGTCCGAGACGTACCAGACGAGCAGAACGATCCAGCCGATGATGATGGCAAACCAGAGCAACTGCCACCAGCCGGACCGGCCGGTGTCGTGCAGCCGACGAGCGCCGACCGCAAGGCCGGGCACCAGGAGCGCAAGGTTCACGAGATAGCCGAGGATCCTCGTGCCGATGATCTGCTCGATGATCGACACGACGATGCCCAAGAGGAACGTGGCCAGTGCGTAGAACCAGAACTCCGAGCGCCGGGCACGGCCGGAGAAGTCGGCATATTTCTTGGTCAGGACCGTGGTGACGGCGTCTTGGAAAGACACGAAGTTTCTCCTGGGAGTCTGCTGTATAGATCAGGGGGCGAGCGAACGTAACATCCGCCGCAGGCACCGCGCAGCCCTTTTTGCCTCATCCCTCACACCAAGATCAAATTGACGTCTCAACCAGTCAGGGCTTGCCGCCGGAGAACCAGTACTGCGCGGCCGGTGCGGTGTTCTCGTAGACGTGCTTGGCCTCGCGGTATTCGGCCAAACCGGAAGGGCCCAACTCGCGCCCGGAACCGGAGAGCTTGAAACCACCCCATTCGGCCTGCGGCAGGTACGGGCCGAAAGCGTTGATCCACACCGTGCCGTGCCGAAGTCGACCGGCGACTCGGTGCGCTTTGGCCCGATCTGCCGTCCACACCCCACCGGCCAGCCCGTAATCCGTGTCATTGCCGAGAAACACTGCCTCGTGCTCGGTTTCGAACCGCTCCACGGTCATGATCGGACCGAACGTCTCCTCCTGCACGATCCGCATCTCGCGGTGGCAGTCGACGAAAATAGTTGGCTGGTAATAGAAGCCGTCCTGCAGGGCGGCGTCCTTGGGTCGCTGCCCACCGGTCAGCAACCTGGCCCCCTCGGACAGCCCAAGCTCCACGTACCCCTCGACCTTGTCCCGGTGTGCGGCCGAGACCAGCGGCGGCATCTCGGTTGCCTCGTCCAGTCCGCTGCCGATCCGGATCAGCTCCGCCCGGCGGGCCAGTTCGGTGACGAACTCGTCGTGAATCGAACTGTGCAGCAACAGTCGGGTGCCGGCCGAGCAGACCTGACCGGCATGCAGGAAGACCGCGGTCAGCGCGGCGTCCAGGGCGGCATCCAGATCGGCGTCGGCAAAGACGATGTTCGGGTTCTTGCCGCCCAGCTCGAGCGCCACCTTCTTCACCGTCTCCGCGGCCGAGCGCATGATCGCCCGGCCGGTGGAGAGACCTCCGGTAAAGGAGACCAGGTCGACGTCCTTGCTCTCGACCATCGGGGCGCCGACCGCCGGACCGGAGCCCAGCACCAGGTTCACCACCCCAGCCGGGATCCCGGCCTCGACCAACAGCTCGACCAGGATCAGGGTGCTCAGCGGCGTCACCTCGCTCGGCTTGAGGATCACCGTGTTGCCCGCCGCCAGCGCCGGTGCCACCTTCCAGGACATCTGCAGCAGCGGGTAGTTCCACGGCCCGATCAGCGCGCATACCCCGATCGGCTCGTAGACCACCCGGCTGACCACGGCCGGGTCACCGGCGTCCACCAAGCGGCCCGGGTCGCCGACCGCCAACGCCGCGTAATAGCGGAAAACGGCGATCACGTCGTCCACGTCGAACCCGCTCTCGGCCAGCGTCTTGCCGGTGTCGAGGGTCTCCACCATGGCGATCCGCGAGCGGTTCCGGGTCAGCAGGTCCGCCACCCGGAACAACAGTGCCGAACGCTCGGTGGCGGGCGTGGTGGGCCACGGGCCGTGATCGAACGCCTTCCGGGCCGCAGCGACGGCGGCCAGCGCGTCGGCGGCGCTGCCCTCGTCGATTCGCTGAAGCGCCGATTGGTCCGAGGGGTTGATCACCTCCCGGCTGCCGCCGTCCACCGCCGCGACCCACGCGCCGTCGATGAAGAACGCGCCGTCAAGGTGCATGGCGGTGTCAGGAGTCGACATCAGGAGTATCTCCACTTCATTCGCTCGTGATCATGCACGGTTGCTCGCTTCCAGCCGGGCAACCTTGCATGATCACCGCTGGTTTTGGGGGTCAGCGGAAGACAACGGTATGCGAGCCGTTCAGCAGCACTCGCCGTTCGACGTGCCATTGCACCGCGCGAGCCAGCGCCAGACACTCGGCGTCCCGACCGATCACGACGAACTCCTCCGGCCCGTGCGCATGATCCACCCGGATCAGCTCCTGCTCGATGATCGGGCCCTCGTCCAGATCCGGGGTGACGTAGTGCGCGGTGGCACCGATCACCTTGACTCCGCGATCGTAGGCCTGGTGGTACGGCCGGGCACCGGTGAAACTGGGCAGGAACGAGTGATGGATGTTGATCGCCCTACCCTCCAGGCGCTTGCAGACGTCGTCCGAGAGCACCTGCATATAGCGAGCCAGGACGACGAGATCGATCTGGTACTCGGCTACCACCTCGAGCAGACGGGCCTCGGCGGCGGCCTTGGTGTCCCGAGTGACGGGAATGTGGACGAACGGGATCCCGGCCGCGGTCGCGACATCCTCAAGATCGCGGTGGTTCGAGACGATCACCGGGAGTTCGACCTTGAGCTGGTCCATCTTCCAGCGGTACAGCAGGTCGTTCAGGCAGTGCCCGAACTTGCTCACCATGATCAGCACCCGGGGCCGCTCGTCCACCCCGACCAACTGCCAGGACATCTGATAGGCGTCACCGAGCGCAGCGAAGTCCTGGCCCAACGACGCGGAGGTGGCCGGCTCGGTGTCGGTGGCTGTGCCGTCAGTCACGAAGTGCACCCGCATGAAGAACCGGCCGGTCTTCCGGTCACCGAACTGGCGGTTGTCGATGATGTCGCAGCCGTGCTCCAGGAGGTAACTGGACACCGCGTGGACGATCCCCCGCTGTTCTGGGCAGGCCAACGTGAGGACAAACTCGTCAGACGGCATCCGGGCTCCTTATTTGATCTGGGGTCTTCCCACCGACGTTGCATAGGATGAAACTAGGTTCGTATTACGCAACGATGTACGCCACGATGCGCCGTCACTACCGCGCCGTCAAGCAGTCGGGGGCTTGATCGCTGAACGGGCGGGCGCAATGCCACTCCTGGAGGAACCCATGGCTCGCCCCGACGGCTCCACGGCCGCCCACTACGACTATGTGATCGTCGGCGGAGGTTCGGCGGGCTGCGTGCTCGCGAATCGGCTGAGCGAGGATCCGAGCACGACGGTCCTGCTCCTGGAGGCCGGCCGCTCGGACTACCCGTGGGACATCCTCACCCACATGCCGGCCGCGCTCACCATGGTCATCGGCAACCCGCTGTACGACTGGCGCTACCAGAGCGAGCCGGAGAAGTTCATGAACGGCCGGCGGGTCGCGCACGGCCGGGGCAAGCTGCTCGGCGGCTCCAGCAGCATCAACGGGATGATCTTCCAGCGTGGCAACCCGCTTGACCTGGAGCGCTGGGCCGCCGACGCCGGGATGGAGAGCTGGAGCTACGCGCACTGCCTGCCGTACTTCAAACGGATGGAGAACTGCCTGACCGGGGCCGACGACTGGCGCGGCGGCGAGGGCCCGCTCGTGCTGGAGCGTGGCCCGGCGACGAACCCGCTCTTCGGGGCATTCTTCGCGGCCGCCCAGGAAGCCGGCTACCCGATGACCAGCGATGTCAACGGGTACCAGCAGGAGGGCTTCAACCGGTTCGACCGAACGATCAAGAACGGCCGTCGCTGGTCGGCCTCCGACGCCTACCTGCGCCCGGCGAACAAGACCCGGAAAAACCTGACCGTGCAGTGCCTGTCTCTGGTCCACCGGGTGATCTTCAAAGGCACGCGCGCGGTCGGCGTCGAATACACCCGGTCGCTGCCGTTCGGCGGGCCGCTCGGCCGAATCGGCAGCGGGGTCCGCAGGGTCCTGGCCGGTGAGGTGGTTCTCAGTGGTGGGGCGATCAACACCCCGCAACTGCTGCAGCTGTCCGGGATCGGCAACGCCGGCGAACTGGGTGCATTGGGTATCCCGGTGGTCGCCGACCTGCCCGGAGTCGGGGAGAACCTGCAGGATCACCTCGAGGCCTACGTGCAGTACGCGTCCAAGCAGCCGGTCTCGCTGGCACCGTCGTTGAAGCTGCGGAACCGGCCCAAGATCGGCCTGGAGTGGCTGCTGCGGAAGACCGGCCCGGCATCCACCAACCATTTCGAGGGCGGTGGCTTCACCCGCAGCAACGAGGACGTCGCGTACCCGAACCTGATGTTCCACTTCCTGCCGGTCGCCGTCCGCTACGACGGCACCAGCCCGATCACCGGGCACGGCTATCAGGTGCACATCGGGCCGATGTACTCAGACGCCCGGGGCAGCGTGAAGGTGGTCTCGAAGGACCCCCGAGTCGCGCCCGCCCTGAACTTCAACTACCTGTCCACCGATCAGGACCGGCGGGAGTGGGTGGAGGCGATCCGGGTGGCTCGGGACATCCTCACCCAGCCGGCCTTCGAGGAGTACAACGACGGCGAGATCTCGCCCGGCCCTGGTGTGGCCACCGACGAGGAGATCCTCGACTGGGTGGCTCGGGATGCGGAGACCGCGTACCACCCGTCGTGCACCGCGCGGATGGGCACCGACGAACTGTCCGTCCTGGACCCGTTGACGATGAAGGTGCACGGCGTCGAAGGGTTGCGGGTGGCCGACGCCTCGGCGATGCCCTACGTGACCAATGGGAACATTTACGCGCCGGTGATGATGCTGGCCGAGCGGGCAGCCGACCTGATCCGCGGGCTGACGCCGCTGCCCGCCGAGCCGATTCCGTTCTACCGGCACGAACAACATCAGCACTGATTGGGCGCTTGCGCCCGGCTTACCCCTGTGGATCACTGGGGTGGTACATGACTTAGAGTGCTATTCGCATTCGGTTACGGACATTCGTGGCCATTTCGTCATCTGCTGCGGCACGTCACAGATTCGCCTGGAGGACTAGATTTACCGGACGGAAACGGCCCTAGCCATTGACGTTCATGCCGACCCGGGCAGAGTGTGTCCCCCAGAGAGAACTCGGGTGCGCATTACGCAACAACGACGCTACTCGGTACGCCTGGTGGCACCTCAAGGCAGTCCCGTATCCGGATGTTCAGCAGAGAGGTAAGGGCCATGGCCGCCGTCACGGAGCGCAGTCAGATCGCCGTTGGGACCGGGGAACCGCTGGTTTCGGTCCGCGACTTGTGGATGGTTTTCGGGCCCAAAGCGGCCAGCGTGCCGTCGTCCCCGGACCTCTGCGAGTTGACCCGACGCGAGCTGATCGACAAGACCGGAAACACGATCGCGGTCCGGGACGTCTCCTTCGACGTAGCCCCCGGCGAAGTGTTCGTCGTGATGGGCCTGTCCGGCTCCGGCAAGTCGACACTGGTGCGCTGCCTGACCCGGCTGATCGAGCCGACCGCCGGCAGCGTGATCTTCGAGGGTGAGGACATCCTCGAGGCCGACCAGAAGCGGCTGCGCGAACTGCGGCGGCACAAGTTCTCGATGGTGTTCCAGAACTTCGGCCTGCTGCCCCACCGCAAGGTGGTCGACAACGTGGGGTACGGCCTGGAGGTGCGCGGCGCCGGCAAGGCCGAGCGCCGCCGCCGGGCGATGGAGATGATCGAACTGGTCGGTCTCTCCGGCTACGAGAGCTCCTACCCCGACCAGCTCTCCGGCGGCATGCAGCAGCGAGTCGGCCTGGCCCGGGCCTTGGCCGTGGAACCGGACGTCCTGTTTTTCGACGAGCCCTTCTCGGCCCTCGACCCGCTGATCCGCCGAGATATGCAGGCCGAGGTGATCCGGCTGCACCACGAACTGAAGAAGACGATGGTCTTCATCACCCACGACCTCTCCGAGGCGCTGAAGCTCGGCGACCGGATCCTGATCATGCGTGACGGCGTCGTCGTCCAGGTCGGTACCGGCGACGAACTGGTCGGCGCCCCGGCCAACGACTACGTCCGCGATTTCGTCAGCGACATCCCCAAGGGCGACGTCCTGACCTTGAAATGGATCATGCGGCCGCCGACCGACGACGACCCGATGGACGGCCCGGAACTCGGCCCGGACGTGATCGTCCGGGAGGCCACCCGGGCGGTGCTGGCCGCCGAGAAGCCGGTCAAGGTCGTGAAGGACGGCGTGCTGCTCGGCATCGTCGGCGACGAGGAGATCCTCGCCATCGTGGCCGGAACGATCTGATGGCCACCCTGGCCACCTCCACCTCGCGGCTGTCGCTGCCCCGACTCAGTCGGGGCAAGCTCCTCGTCGGGCTGCTGGTGATCTGGCTCGTCCTCGGCGTAGCGCTGCGTGGCAAGTGGACGTTGTCGCTGGCGGCAGCGGATCTGACCGGGCTGCACCGCTGGTTCAACGACGCCAACGGCTCGATCAGCGCCAACCGGAACAGCAGCCCGTTCTTCCTCTACTTCTTCAACGAGATCCGGTTGGTGATCGACCATCTGGTGGTCTTCATCCAGGGTCTGATCGCGCAGCCGGCCTACAACCGGCCGGTGCCGGTGATCGGCTGGCTCGGCGTGGTCGCACTGGTCACCTTCATCGCCTCGGCCCTCGGCAACCTCCGGGTCGGAGCGCTCGCGCTGATCGGCTTCACCTTCCTCGGCCTGCAAGGGCTATGGCAGGAGAGCATGGACACGCTGGCGCTCACCCTGTCCGCGGTACTGCTGGCGCTGGCGATCGGCATCCCGCTGGGGATCTGGGCCGGCGTCAACGACCGATTCAACGGGATCGTCTCGCCCGTACTGGATTTCATGCAGACGATGCCAACCTTCGTCTATCTGGCCCCGCTGGCCCTGTTCTTCCTGATCGGCCCTGCCTCGGCAACGATCGCGACGCTGATCTACGCGCTCCCACCGGCGGTTCGATACACCGCGCACGGAATCCGCGAGGTGCCGGCCACTTCGGTCGAGGCGGCCATCTCTTTGGGAGCCACCGGACGGCAGCGGCTGACCGGAGTGCTGCTGCCGATGGCCAAGCGAACCATCGTGCTCGGCCTGAACCAGACGATCATGGCGGCGCTGGCGATGGCGACGATCGCCGCGCTGATCGACGCCCCCGGGCTCGGTAAGACCGTGTTGAAAGCGCTCGAGACCCTGGACGTCGGCAACTCCTTCAACGCCGGTCTGGCGATCGTCGTGATGGCGATCTGCCTGGACCGGATCACCACCGCCGCCAGCCGTCGGGCCGAGGTCGCCGGTCGCGGCCGGGCGCCCAAGGCCTGGACGGTCAAGGCCCGCCGCCCGGCCCTGGTGATCGGTGGGATCGTGACCCTGGTCGCCATCTACCTTTCCCGGACGTACCTATGGGCCGCCGACTTCCCCACCACGCTGGGCGGAGCCAACGGCACGGACATCAACATCGGCAACGACATCGCCAAGCGGACCAGCATCATCAGCGACTGGGTGCAGTTGAACGCCTCCGATCTGACCAACGGATTCAAGGACGTCATCACCTCGGTACTGATCGATCCGTTGCAGACGCTGTTCGTCGAATCGCCCTGGTGGCTGATCGCATTCGTCCTGATCTCGCTGGCCGCGCTGTTCGGAGACCGGCGGGCGGTGATCACCACGGTGATCTGTCTGGCCGTGCTGCTCGGCACCGGGCTCTGGCAGGACACCATGACCACGCTCGCGATGACCCTGGTCGCCACCGCCGTGACGATCCTGCTGGGCCTGCTGATCGGCGTCTCGATGGCACGAAACCGGCGGGTGGACAGCGTGGTTCGGCCGATTCTGGACGCCTTCCAGACGATGCCGGCCTTCGTCTACCTGGTGCCGTTCGTCGCCCTGTTCGCGGCCAGTCGATTCACCGCGATCGTCGCCGCGGTGCTGTACGCCGCCCCGGTCTCAATCAAGATCGTGGCGGACGGCGTGGCCGCGGTCTCACCCACCACCGTCGAGGCGGCCATCGCCTCCGGATCAAATACCTGGCAGATCATCACCAAGGTGCAGCTGCCAATGGCACGGGAGGCCCTGACCCTGGCCGTCAACCAGGGGCTGATCTATGTTCTGGCGATGGTCGTCGTCGGAGGATTGGTCGGCGCAGGGGCGCTCGGTTACGACGTGGTCTCGGGATTCTCCCGGGGTGAACTGTTCGGCAAGGGCCTGGCTGCGGGAATCGCGATCGTCGCGCTCGGCATCATGCTCAACCGAATTACCGTCGCCGCCGCGGAGCGGCAGCGAACGGCATGAGTACCATCCAGACGCCACCCGTAGTGGCCGGACCAGGAGGAACAACCACCTTGCGAGACACCAAGTTCGCTGAGCGCACCAGGGCGGCCCTAGGCCCCCATCGGCGACACGCAGTCGCCTTCTCCGCCGTGATCGCGCTGGCACTGGCCGGTTGCGGCGGCGCCACCATCGAGTCTGACACGCCTGCTGCCTCGGCCTCCGGCGGCGCCGCGGCTTGCGGTGCTTTCAATATCGCGGTCAACCCGTGGGTGGGCTACGAGGCGGACGCCGCAGTCGTCGGCTACGTCGCCGAGAAGAACCTCGGCTGCAAGGTGACCAAGAAGGACCTCAAGGAAGAGGTCTCCTGGCAGGGCTTTGGGACCGGCGAGGTGGATGTCGTCCTGGAGAACTGGGGCCACCCCGACCTGGAGAAGAAGTACATCACCGGCGACAAGAGCGCCGTTGACGTCGGCCAGACCGGCAACGAAGGCGTGATCGGCTGGTTCGTGCCGCCGTGGATGGCAGCCAAGTACCCGGACATCCTGGACTGGAAGAACCTGAACAAGTACGCCGACCAGTTCAAGACCTCGGAGTCCGGCGGCAAGGGTCAGTTGCTGGACGGTGACCCGTCGTTCGTGACGAACGACGAGGCGCTGGTGAAGAACCTGAAGCTGAACTACAAGGTCGTGTTCGCCGGCAGCGAGGCGGCGCTGATCACCGCCTTCAAGCAGGCCGAGGCCAAGAAGACCCCGCTGCTCGGGTACTTCTACGCCCCGCAGTGGTTCCTGTCCGAAGTGCCGCTGAAGAAGGTGGCGCTGCCGGAGTACAAGGAAGGCTGCGACGCCGACCTTGCCAAGGTGGCCTGTGACTACCCGATCTACAAGCTCAACAAGGTCGCCAGCACGAAGTTCATGGCCTCCGGCAGCCCGGCTGCCGAGCTGGTGAAGAACTTCAACTGGACGAACGACGACCAGAACCTGGTCGCCAAGTACATCGCCGAGGACAAGATGACCCCGGAGGACGCCGCCAAGAAGTGGGTGGACGCCAACCCGGACAAGGTAAAGGCCTGGCTCCCCGCCAGCTAACTACCCGGCTAGTCCTCGCTCCTCTCTCGCCGTGATCATGCACGGTTGCCCCTTCACCGGGAAGCAACCGTGCATGATCACGGCGGAGTTGGTTTGGGGGCGGAGTCACGGGCGGATTCCCTTGACGAGCGGTCCCGCAGCGAGGGACAGTCAAGTTGCGCCTGATGGATCGAGTTGCGCGATACGCACTGGAGGCTGAGCATGACCGGACCACGGGTGGTTATCGTCGGGGCAGGAATCGTCGGGGCATCGCTCGCCGATGAGCTGTCGGCTCGCGGCTGGGACGACATCACCGTCGTCGATCAGGGTGAATTGCCCAGTCCTGGTGGCTCCTCCTCGCACGCGCCGGGTTTGGTGTTCCAGACCAACGGCTCGAAGACGATGACCCAGTTGGCCACGTACACGGTGGAGAAGCTGGTCAGTCTCGACCTGGACGGCGAACCGTGCTTCCTCCAGGTCGGTGGCCTGGAGGTCGCCACCACGCCGGAACGGCAGGCCGAGTTGTACCGCCGGCACGGCTGGGCCACCGGCTGGGGTCTGGACGCCCGGCTGCTGTCGCCGGCCGAGTGCGTGGCGCTACACCCGTTGCTCGACCCGGACCTGGTGCTCGGCGGGCTGTACGTGCCGACCGATGGGTTGGCCAAGTCCGTCCGCGCGGTCGAGGCGCAGCTACGGCGGGCGCAGTCGCGCGGCGTCCGGCTGCTGGAACGCCACGAGGTGACGGACATTCGGACCGAGCCGGCCGAGGACGGCGGGCCGGGCACGGTGGTCCGCGCGGTCGTCACCGATCAGGGCGAGATCCCGGCCGATCTGGTGGTCTGCTGCGCCGGCTTCTGGGGGCCGAAGGTGGCCGGGATGGTCGGGATGGACTTGCCGCTCACCCCGCTCGCCCACCAACTGGCCTGGACCGGACCGGTTCCCGCGCTGGCCGGTCAGGAACAGGAGGCGGTCCGGCCGATTCTGCGCCACCAGGACGCCGACCTGTACTACCGAGACCGGTTCGACCAGATCGGGATCGGCTACTACGGCCACGACCCGATGCCGGTCGACCCGTTCGCCATCATGTCCGTCGATGCGGCCGAGTCGGCCGGCGTGATGCCTTCGGTACTGCCGTTCACCGAAACGGATTTCGTCCCGGCCTGGGAGGAGTCGCAGCGGCTGCTGCCGGCCCTGGGGGACGCCAAGCTGGACCAGGGGATCAACGGGCTGTTCTCCTTCACCACCGACAACTTTCCGCTGCTCGGTCCGGCTCTCGACGTCCAGGGCTTCTGGGTGGCGGAGGCGGTCTGGGTGACGCATTCGGCCGGGGTGGGCCGGGCGATGGCCGAGTGGATCGTAGACGGCCACTGCTCGTCTTTCGATCTGCACGAGTGCGACGTCAACCGGTTCGAGGCGCACCAGCTCGCGCCCGACTACGTGCTGGCCAGGGACTGCCAGAACTTCGTGGAGGTGTACGACATCCTGCACCCGCTGCAGCCGATGGAAGACCCTCGACCGCTACGCACCAGCCCTTTTCATCCTCGCGAAGCGGCACTCGGTGCGGTCTTCCTGGAGGCTTCCGGTTGGGAGCGGCCGCACTGGTACGAGGCGAACGCCGACCTGGTGGCCGGTCGCGCCGTGCCGACGCCGGACCCCTGGGCGGCTCGCTACTGGTCGCCGATCATCGCCGCCGAGGCGCAGGTCACCCGCGAGCGGGTGGCGATGTATGACATGACCGCGCTGAAGCGGCTCGAGGTCACGGGTCGGGGGGCCACCGCCTTCCTCCAGGAGCTGTTCACCGGCAACGTCGACAAGTCCATCGGATCGGTGACTTACGGCCTGTTCCTGGACTCGGACGGCGGCATCCGCAGTGACGTCACGATCGCCCGGCTCGGCCGGGACAGCTACCAGGTCGGCGCGAACGGCGCGCTGGACGTGGACTGGCTGACCCGCCGGTTGCCGCTGGACGGCACCGTCCAGGTTCGGGACACCACCGGCGGTACCTGCTGCATCGGCCTCTGGGGGCCGCTGGCCCGCGACCTGCTCGCCCCGCTGACCCGCGCCGACCTGTCCAACGAGAGCTTCAAGTACTTCCGGGGTCTGCAGTTCGCGATCGGGAACGTGCCGGTGACCGCGCTGCGGCTGTCCTACGTGGGCGAGCTCGGCTGGGAGCTCTACACCACCGCCGACCTCGGCCTGAAGCTGTGGGACACGCTCTGGGCGGCCGGTCAGTCGCACGGCGTGATCGCGGCCGGGCGGGGCGCTTTCAACAGCCTGCGGTTGGAGAAGGGATACCGCTCGTTCGGCACCGACATGACCTACGAGCACGACGCCTGGGAGGCCGGGGTCGGCTTCGCCGTCCGGCTGCAGAAGGAGTCATTCCTCGGCCGGGAGGCGACCGTCGCCCGGCAGGGCAACGTTCGGCGGAAGCTGACCTGTCTGCTGGTTGATGCCGCGCCGGGATCCTCGACCGACGGCATTGCGCTGGGCAAGGAGCCGGTTTTCGCCGGTACCACCTGCGTGGGCTACGTGACCAGCGCGGCCTACGGCTACACCATCGGCCGCTCGATCGCCTACGCCTGGCTGCCGGCCGAACTGTCGGTCCCCGGGCAGCAGGTCGAGATCGGCTACTTCGACCAGCGACTGCCGGCCACGGTCGCCGCCGAACCGCTCTTCGACCCGAAGATGGCTCGCCTGCGCGGCTGATCGGGGCTGATCGGGGCTGTGTCCGAGGTCTGGCTCCGAGGTCTGGCTCCGAGCTCTGGGTCTCCGAGCTCTGGGTCAGGGCCAGATTCCGCTGAGGTCAACCTTGGACAGCCAGCAGGTAGCCGAGTCACGCAGGCCGAACTCGTGGGTCTCCTGGGTCTCCTGGTCCAGCACCCAGTAGGAACCGATCCCCCACTCGGTGTAGAGCTGCTTCTTGAGATACAGGTCCGCGGCTCGGCTCGAGGGCGAGATCACCTCGACGGCAAGATAGACGTCTTCGGGGCGCAGGGAGGCGCCGCGCTGAGCCGTAGCAGCGCTGCGGTCTACGACCGCGACATCCGGGATGAGCAGTCGATCCGTTTCCCTGCGGCGCAGGATGTTGACACCCGCCAGGACCCGGAGGTCTGGAGGCGCGAGTTGAGCCAGAGCAACCGTGAGGTTCGTCGTGATGATCTGGTGGGGGACCCCGACCAGCGGCGTCACGTGCGGACTCCCGTCGATGATCTCGTGGCGGGGCCAGGCCTGCTCTGGTAGATCATCGAAGCGCACCCCGGCCGGATTGATCGGATCGATGTGCCCCTCGCCCTCCTGCTGGGTAGCCCTCAGACCTGCCAGCAAGCATACCTATCCGTGACTCTGCGTAGCCCCCAGGAGTTGAGCGGTCCCTGCAGTGGCGAACTCGGCGGCGGCGTCGATGAACCAGTCGGCGAAGTAGTCGGCGAACGAACCCCGGAACAGCACCCGGTACACCGGGCCGGACGGCGCTCCCTCGGCTCCGGCCTGCCAGATCAGCACGTGGCCCCGAGCCAGCGTGGTCTGCGCGCAGCAGCCGGCGGTGAACGACCGGGGATGCAGATCAATGGTGCAGCCCTTTTCCAGCAGATCCCGGGCGTTGGGGCCGCTCAGTACCAGGGTGTCACGGTTGGCGCTGACGTCCACCACCGAACCGCGATCATCGCCAATCGCTTCGATCAGCAGCGTTACCAGGTCGCCGGTGGCGCCGACCGGCCCGACGACGAGAAACTCGTCCGGCCCGAGCCAGAGCACCGAGCGCACCTCACCGGCCACCACTCCGTCTATCTCGCCGACCATCACACTCGAAACATTTCCTACTGCAGGCAGTTTCAACCCCAGCGCGGACTCGACCCGGGAAGCGGAATCGGAGCCCGGAGCTACTCGAAGGCTGACCATGGAAAGGAACGGCAACTCAACTAGTGCCACACCACCGGTCAGGGACGCGAACTCAGCGGCCCGGTGTGCGAGCGGACTGCGCCGCCAGCGGTCCATCCCGGCACTCTCCTCAACCGTCACGGCGGGCTCCTTCCTGGTCGTAGAACACCGGTGAAGTGATGGTCGCCGCGATGATGCGATCCCCGAGCGGAGCCAGCACGATCTCACCCATCCGATCCCGCCCACCCTTGATCAGCGCCAACGCGAACGTGCGCTCCAGGGCGGCGCTGTGATAGCTGGACGTGACGTGTCCGACCATCGGCACCGGAAGCTGCCCGGTGAGCGAATCCAGATCGGTGCCCTCGGCGACCAATTGCGCTCCCTCGGGGAGCAGTTCGGTCGGATCGATCGGCAGCAACCCGACCAGGTGCTTGCGATCCGGACGGACCGAATCCGGTCGGCGTAGCGAGCGCTTGCCGACGAAGTCTTTCTTCTTGGAGACGATCCAGGCCATGCCGAGGTCGTACGGGGTGACCGTGCCATCGGTGTCCTGCCCGACGATCGGAAAGCCCTTCTCCGCGCGCAACACATGCATGGTCTCGGTGCCGTACGGGGTGATTCCGAAGTCGGCGCCGGCGGCCATCACCGCCTCCCAGACCGCAAGGCCGTACCAGCTGGCCACGTTGATCTCGTAGGCCAGCTCACCGGAGAAGGAGATCCGGGCAATCCGAGCGGGCACCCCCTCGACGGCTCCGGCCAGCTCGGTCTCGCGGAAAGTCATGAACCCGAAGGCTTCGTTGGTGACGTCGATGGCCGGAGCGAGCCGGGCGATCACCTCGCGCGAACGCGGACCAACAACAGCAATCGTCGCCCACTGCTCGGTCACGGATGTGAAAGCGACGTCCAACTGCGGCCATTCGGTCTGATGCCATTCCTCCAACCAGTCCAGGATCTTGGCCGCACCCCCGGTCGTGGTGCTCAGGTAGAAACGATCTGGCGCCAGCCGCATCGTGACACCATCGTCCAGCACCATGCCGTCGGCTGTGCACATCAGCCCGTACCGGGCGGAGCCGACTGCCAGGCCGGCGAAGGCGTTGGTGTAGATCCGGTTCAGGAACTCCCCGGCATCGGACCCGACTATTTCGATCTTGCCCAGCGTGGTGGCATCCATCACCGCGACACCGGTCCGCGCCGCCCGACACTCGCGCAGAACGGCAGTTTTCAAGTCTTCGCCGGGCTGCGGGAAGTACCACGGCCGCTTCCAATGCCCGACATCCTCGAACAGTGCCCCCGCAGCGACGTGCCACGGGTGGATCGGGGTGACCCGGGCGGAATCATGCAACCGGCCGACATCTCGGCCGGCCAGCGCGGCGAAGGACACCGGGATCGACGGCGCGCGGAACGTCGTGGTGCCGAGGTCTCCGGGCGAACTCGTGCTGCCGTGGCCTAGAGCCACAGCGACGACCCCGGCCGCGTTGACCCCGGAGGTCGCGCCCTGGTCGTGACCGGTTCCGATCGTTGTATACCTCTTGATGTGTTCCATCGAGCGCATTCCGGCCTCGGTTGCCCGCCAGACATCGGCGACGGTGGCATCCCGATGCAGGTCAACGAAATGCTCGGTCCAGTCGTTCGGAAGCCCATTCCTGGACGGCGTCAACCAGACCGGCCGTGGTGCAACCCGCGCGCCGTCCGGACGGCGACGACCAGGCTCAGGCAGAGCCACCACCGACTCAGCTACCGGCCTACCGACCAACGCAGCGGCTTCAATACCCGCCGCAGCGCCGTCCGCCAAGCAACCGGCCAGGTCGGTGACCCCGTTCGCCGATCCGGCACAACGAACCGCCTGGACCGCAGCGGCGGGGAGGAACCCGGCGGCCGCGTCGTCCCACCGTAAGCTGCCCCGGGACTGGCTGAACAAGTGGACGTCGGGGCTCCAGCCACCGCAGACTGCCAGTAGATCGGCCTCGAAACTCCTTTCCCCGAAACCACTGTCGCCGCTGCCGCTGCGCCCATCGTTGCCGTCTTCGGCGAACTCGCAGACCTGAACAGCGGCCAACCGGTGCGTTTCTGAAGATCCAGTGGTGCCGCAGACCACGGACCCGGGCACCACCTCAACGCCGGCTGCACTGACCTGCGCCATCAGATCGGCCGGTGGCTGTGAGCGACTGTCGATCACCGCCTCGACCGTGATTCCCGCCGCGAGAAGGTCGAGAGCCACCTGGTAGGCGCTGTCGTCGGTGGTCGCCACGACGGCACGCTGACCGGGCACCGCCGCATACCGGTTCAGGTAGGTACGGACGGCACTGGCCAACATGATGCCTGGCCGGTCATTGTTCTCGAACACCAATGGCCGCTCGCGGGCCCCGGTTGCCAGGACGACACGGCGGGCGCGCACATGCCAGACCCGCTGCCGAGATATCCCGTTCGTTTCCGTGGTGGCCAGATGATCGGTGCGGCGCTCCAGGACCAGCAGGTAGTTCTGGTCGTAGTAACCGAAAACCGAGGATCGGCTGAGGAGTCGCACCTCGGGCCGATCGGCCAACTGGGCGTGGACCGCTGCTGCCCATTCGGCTGCCGGACCGCCGTCCAGAGGCTGAGTGTCGGCGAGCAGGTCACCGCCCGGTTCCGGCTGGTCGTCGACGAGCAACACTCGGGCGCCGCCGGCCGAGGCGGCGAGCGCGGCGGCCAGGCCGGCCGGCCCGGCACCAACGATGAGTACATCGACGTGAACGAACTTCTTGTCGTAGGTGGCACCGTCGGACTCCAGCTCGAGCCGACCGATTCCGCTCAGGGTTCGCGCCTTCAGGCCGTCGACGAGTTCCACGACGGTGGCCGGAAGTACCTCGCCGACCTGAACCAGTGCATTCGGCTCGGTGACGTCGGCGGTCAGGATGCCCCGAGGGCGACCCCGGTATATTGACGGTGCCACCACGAGCGCATCTTCGGCGACCATCGCCGAAGCCAGCGTGTCACCACGAAACCCGGTGTACTGCACGCCGTCCAACGTAAAGGTGAGAGCCTCGTTGCGGTCGATCCGACCGCCGGAGGGAAGCCGCGTCATGGGAGTTCTCCCGGCCGATAGATGCTGACGAATTCGTTGGTCACGGTGTCTCTGACGGCGTTGAACCAACGCCGGCACCCGGACGAGTGCACCCAGCGCTCGGCGAAGGGACCCTTCGGGTTGGCTCGGAAGAACAGGTACTGGGCCCATTGCTCGTCATCCAATGCTTCCGGGTCGGCCGGATAGGCGACGTGCGCCTGCCCGCCGTAGCCGAACTCCGGCTCCTCACGCTCCCCGCACCAGGGGCAACTGATCAGCAGCATCGATCCGTCTCCTAATGGGCCACGGCGGCAGCGCCGTGCTCGTCGATGAGGGCTCCGGTGGTGAAGCGCTCCAGGCCGAACGGCGCGTTCAGCGGGTGCGGCTCACCGGTCGCGATGGTGTGCGCCAGCACCCACCCCACGGCCGGAGTTGCCTTGAAACCACCTGTGCCCCAGCCGCAATTGATGTACAGGTTCTCGAATGGCGTCCGGCCGATGATGGGTGAGGCATCGGGTGAGACGTCGACGATGCCGGCCCAGGTACGCAGCACGTGTGCGCGAGCAAACAGCGGGAACAGTTCGACTGCGGCCGCCATCTGCTGCTCGATGACATGCACGGAGCCACGCTGACCGTACGAGTTGTAGCTGTCGACCCCGGCACCCATCACCAACTCACCCTTGTGGGCCTGGCTGACGTAGACGTGCACGTGGTTCGACATCACCACCGTGGGGTGGATCGGCTCAAGCAATTCCGACACCAACGCCTGCAGTGGGTGGCTCTGAACCGGCAACGGCAGGCCCAGGGTCTCCGCCAGGACGCTGGAGTGGCCGGCCGCCGCGAGCGCGACGCTGCCGGCTCGGATCGACCCGCGCGTGGTCTCGACTCCGACCACCTTGTCACCGTCCCGCAGGAAGCCGGTCACCTCGCAACCCTGGATCAGGTCAACGCCCAGTTCGTCGGCGCGACGGGCGAACGCCCAGGCGACGTGATCGTGCTTCGCGATGCCGGCCCGCGGTTGCCAGGTAGCACCGAGGACTGGGTATCGGACGTCCGGTGAGATGTTCAGGATTGGACAGGCCTTCTGGACCTCTTCGGGCGTCAGCCACTCGCTGTCAACACCGTTGAGTCGGTTGGCGTGGACCCTGCGCATGCTGTCGCGGACGTCTTGCAGGGTGTGCGCGAGGTTCATCACGCCGCGCTGACTGAAGAGGAAGTCGTAGTCGAGCTCTGCGGGCAAGCCCTCCCACAGCTTCAACGCGTGCTCATAGATCGCCGCGCTCTCGTCCCACAGATAGTTGGACCGGATGATCGTGGTGTTCCGGGCCATGTTGCCGCCGGCCAGCCACCCTCGCTCGAGGACCGCGACGTTGGTGATGCCGTGGTTCTTGGCCAAGTAGTAGGCGGTGGCCAAGCCGTGGCCACCGGCTCCGACCACGATCACGTCGTAGGAGCGCTTCGGGTCTGGGGTGCGCCACAGCCAGTCCGGATGCTGCTGCCCGGTCTGCCCCGGCCCTGAGTCGAACTCCGTCACGGCACCCTCCGAACCAAACTGATAGATGACTGATGTATCAGTCGTCGGTTAGGCTAGGCGCCATGCCTCCAAGCGTCAATAGCGGCCTTGATGCCACCGGAACCGCTCCCCCGAGCGCCGTCCCACCACCTGGGCTACCGCTGGCCGAACGGGCTTACATCGCGCTCCGCGACATGATCGTCACCCTGCAACTACCCCCGGGCTCCCCCTTGGAGGAGGCGATCGGCGCCCGGCTGGGAATCGGTCGAACACCCCTGCGGGATGCGATCAAGCGCCTCGAGGCCGAGAGCCTGGTGGTGATCTACCCCCGCCGGGGCACGTTTGTCGCAGACGTGAACCTCACCGACCACAGTTTGATCTCCGATGTCCGCCGGCAACTTGAAGGGCACGCGGCACGTCGGGCCGCGGAGCGAGCCACCGACGAAGACCGGCAACGGCTGCGCGAGCTGGCGCAGACGGTGCGCGAGCACCCCGGCGGCCGAGAACAGGGGATGAAGCTGGACACGATGATCCACCGAGAGGTGTACCGCTGTGCGCACAATCGGTACCTGGAGGCGAACCTCAGCCAGTATTACAACCTGTCCCTGCGGATCTGGTATCTCTTCCTCGACCGGTTGCCCGAGGTCGACCATACGGCCGAGCACCTACCGATGATCGATGCGATCGTCGCCGGGCGAGCCGATATTGCCCTCGAGTACGCCGTTAGACATGTTTCGCATTTTGAGCAGTCCGTCCGAGATGCCCTCTAAACCGGTCTCCGGCAGTGGTCCTTCAAACATCGGCAACCCGAGTGCCGACCTCCCGACCCGGCCGCGACCAGCGCGCTTGGCTTCGTACAGCGAGGCGTCAGCGGCGGCGTACAGCTCGCGCAGATGCGACTGACCGCTCGGCGCATGCGCGCATCCGACGCTGATCGAGATGGCCAACTCATCACCGTCCGGCAACGTGAGCGGACTGTCCCGGATCGCGTGCAGGAACTCGTGAGCCCGTTTCCGCGCCACCACCTCCGTACAGCCGACCAACAGCACCGCAATCTCATCGCCACCTAGTCGACTGATCACGGTGTCCGGGCGGGAATGCCGGCTCAGGACCCCGGCGATGTGCACCAGGGCGTCGTCTCCTACCGGGTGGCCGTAGGTGTCATTGATCGATTTGAAGTGGTCGACGTCCACCAAGATCAGTGCTGAACCGGCCGTTTCGGTCGGTTTGGCCAGCGCCCGCCGCACCGCGTCATCCAGCACGCGCCGAGTAACCAAGCCGGTCAGCGGGTCAAGGGAAGCTTGGCTCTCGAGCAGAGCCACCAACCGGTCCTGTCGCCGTCCGGCCTGCACCAACAACCCCGTCATCAGCACCAGAACCAGCGACAGATCCACGACGTCGACCAGCCCACCGCTGTTCCGTTCCAAGCGCCAGACCACCAGGGCATCCCCGACAATGGCGGCCACTGCCGCCAGCCCGGCACCGATGAACCGCAGTTGCGAGGCGCCGAACAACACCGGTAGGCAGAAACCGACCTGTGCTCCAGCAGAAACGTCATGGGTCGCCAGGTTGAGCGAGACCGTGAAACCCACTCCGATCAGCGGAGACAACGCCACCAAGATCGCTTTGTACCGAAATCGTGGCCAGGCAAGGAGCCCACCGAAGGCCAACAGCGGCAGGGTGAGGACGATCCCTCTCAGCCGGACGCCGATCGACAACGGCACGATCAGATTCGAGACCAGAATGACGAGTGCAGAGACCAGGTAGATCCACGCCGCGGTCCGTGCGGCATTCCGCTCGTCCCGAGGCCCCAGCTGGAATCGCACCCACTCCACGCCTGGTCGATCGACATTTCGACCGGCAGCCTTGACCCGCCCTACGCGTGATCTACGTTAAGGCGGCGTAGATCAACTGCCGCAATTGCTGACGAAACGGGTACGTGCTGGACGGCAGAAGCTGGGTCATGAAGATCACCGACAGATCCTCAACCGGATCTACCCAGAACGCGGTACTCGCCGCTCCGCCCCAGGCGAAGCTACCCGTGGTGCCGATCGTGCCGTTGGCCACCGGATCCAACAGCACGGAGAATCCGAGACCGAAGCCCATCCCGTCGTAGCGGGTCTCCGCGAATAGCGGCCGGCCGTAGCTGATCAGATCGGCGCCGCCGGGCAGATGGTTGCGGGTCATGTAGCGAAGGGTGCGATCGCCGAGCAGCCGGACGCCGGTCTCCGATTCGCCCCCACGACGGAGAAATTCGACAAACCGGTGGTAGTCGCCGATCGTGCCGACCAGTCCACCACCCCCGGACAGGAATCGATCACCCTCGACCGCCGCCGTGCCGAGCGCGTCGTAGCGAACGGCCGCACCGGTGTCCGGGTGCGGCGTGTACAAAGCTGCCAGTCGATCGCGACGATTCACCGGCACCGTGAAACCGGTATCGGTCATCCCCAGTGGCTCCAGGATCCGGGTCCGGAAAAACTCGTCCAACGGCTGCCCGGAGATCACTTCAATCACTCGGCCGAGCACATCGGTGGCGATCGAGTAGACCCATTCAGCACCCGGCTGGAACAGCAGCGGCAGCCTCGCCCAATGCTCGCAACAGGTGGCCAGGTCCATCCCGGCCGGTGCGCTCCACTCGAAGCCCTCGGCCCGGTAGATCTCGTCCACCGGGTGCACACGGTGGAAGCCGTAGGTCAAGCCGGAAGTGTGGGTGAGCAGGTGGCGGATCCGGATTGGTTCGACGGCCGGCACGGTGGCCGGATTGGTGGCCGGGCCGCCGACGTACACCCGTGGCTCGGCAAAGGCCGGGATGAACCGGCTGACCGGGTCGTTCAGATCGAATGCGCCCTGCTCATAGAGCAGCATCGCGGCCACCGAGGTGATCGGCTTGGTCATCGAGTAGATCCGGAACAGGGTGTCCGGCTCGATCGGCAGGTGGGACTCCAAATCACGGCTGCCGTAGACCGAGGACTCGGCCACCCGGCCGTGCCTACTGATCAGCAGTGACCAACCCGGCAGCCGCCCGTCGTCCACATATCGACGGAAAAACCGGCTTACTGCGGCCAGTCGGTCGGCGTCAAAGCCGACCGCGCCCGGTTCTACCGTCACTAGCTACCAGCGATCCTGGACCAGCGGCTTGATGTCGTCGTCGTAGATTCTCCGGATCGCGCCCCGGACGTCGTCGCTGAGTTCTGCCAGATCGGCGGCAGCAGCGTTGCTCCGGGCCTGCTCGGCCGACCGAGCACCGGGAATCACCACGCTCACCGCCGGCTGGTCAATGATCCAGCGGAGGGCGGTCTGGGCAGTGGTCGCGTCATCCGGCACGGCGAGGGCGATCTTGCGCGCGGCCTGGACGCCGGCCTCGAACGGGACGCCGGCGAAGGTCTCGCCGACATCGAAAGCCGCACCGTCGCGGTTGTAGTTGCGGTGGTCATCCGCGGAGAAAGTGGTGTTCTCGTCGTACTTTCCGGTGAGCAACCCACTAGCCAGCGGAACCCTGGCGATGATCGCGATCCCAGCCGAGTTCGCGGCCGGCAACACCTGTTCCAAGGGCTTCTGACGCAAGCAGTTCAAGATGATCTGGATGCTGGCAACCCCGGGGCGAGCAATCGCTGTCAGGGCCTCGGCGCAGGTCTCCACGCTTACCCCGTAGGCGGCGATTCGCCCCTTCGCCACCTGATGGTCCAGCGCGTCGTAGACCGAATCCATCGAGTACACCGGGGTCGGCGGGCAATGCAGCTGAACCAGGTCGATGGTGTCGACTCCGAGATTGGAGCGGCTGCGGTCCAGCCAGGCCTTGAAGTTCTCCTTGGTGAACGACTCCGGCACGAACGGGTCCGCACGTCGTCCGATCTTGGTGGCGACGGTCAGGCCTGCATCCGGCACCTCCTTGAGCAGTTGGCCGACCAAGCGCTCGCTGCGACCGTCACCGTAGACATCGGCGGTATCGATGAAGGTGACCCCGGCTTCGACGGCAGCGTGCAGCGTCGCCATCGCATCGGCCTCATCAACCTCGCCCCAGTCAGCGCCGAGCTGCCACGCGCCCAGCCCGACAACGCCGACGGACCGGCCGGTCCTGCCCAGAGTTCGCTTTTCCATGCGCCCGACCTTAGATCCTCAGACTCAGCTGGCTTGACGTCCGTGCTCAGACTGGGCCCTGCTCAGACCCAGGGGCCACTCGGCCGAGACCACGATATGCCTCTTGAGCGGTTCGCCCGTGATGGACGACGGCGTTCACCTCGGCGCAGATCGGCATCGGCACCGCGAGCCGCTCGGACAGGTTCATCACTACCCGGCAGGTCTTGATGCCTTCTGCCACCATGCTCATTTCGTCGGTGATCTGCTCGACCGTGCGCCCTGCGGCCAGCAGTTCGCCGACGCGACGATTACGGCTGAGCGGGCTGATGCAGGTGGCCATCAGGTCGCCGAGCCCGGTCAGACCGGAGAAGGTCTGCGGGTCACCGCCCATCGCGGTACCCAGTCGGGAGAGCTCGGCCAGACCTCGGCTGATCACCATGGCCCGGGTGTTGTCCCCGACGCCAAGTCCGATGCCGATGCCGGCAGCGATCGCAATCACGTTCTTCAATGCACCACCGATCTCGCACCCGAGCACGTCGTCGCTGCGGTAGACCCGGAAGGCCGGGCGGGCGAAAATACCCTGCAGCGACCGGGCGACATGCTCGTCCGGCATCGCGATGACCGTCGCCGCTGCATATCCGGCGAGCACCTCGCGGGCCAGATTAGGACCGGCCAGCACCCCGGCCGGGTGCCCGGGAAGGATCTCCTCGATCACCTGGGTCATCCGCAGATCCGTCTCCTGCTCCAGCCCTTTGGTCAGGCTGACCACCGGAATCCACGGCCGGACGAACGATGCGGCTTCGACCAGAACATCCCGAAACCCGTGCGACGGGACACCGACCACCAGCACATCCGCGTCCCAGACCGCCTTCTCCAGGTCGGACGTCGCGACCAGACGCTCGGGTAATTCCAGATCTGGCAGGTACCGGCTGTTTCGGTGTCGCTGGTTGATCTCCTCGGCGACGGCGGAGGCGCGCGACCAGATCGTTGTCGGGGCGTTGCCGGCGGCCAGCGAGGCGACCGTCGTGCCCCAGGAACCGGCGCCGAGCACCGCTACTTTCACCGGCCGCTGGGTCATCGGAGGCCGACCGTCATCGGAAACCCGCAGTTCTGGGTCACGGCAACTCCCGTTGGTTCCTGCATCGGCTTGGTTCCCGCATCGGCCGACAACGACCGACCACGGGGCATCGAGCACCGCAGTCTAGCCATCGCCGTCCAGCGATGAAGCGGTGCTTTTCCACAATTGTTTTCCACATATCCACAGGCTGTTTTTTGCTGATTGACTGGCGCGGTCATCTCAGTAGCCTCGAACACATGAGCGAACAATTTCAATCTTCTGACCCCCGCGTCGGCCCCGGCATCAGTGACTCCGGTAACGGTCATGCCGGTCATACCGCGATCATCTCTCTGCCCGCCCCCAGACCCGAACCCGATCCGAGTGATCACGTCGCGGGTTCGACGCCGGGCCCCGAACCTGGGCCGCTACCTCTTCCCACGGCGATGTCGGTGGTCTCCTCGGGAATCGCGCTCGCGGCTGCCGAAGCCGGCGTCTCGCACCTGAGCGACTATCACCTGCTCGGCGATCTCGGGCGAACCGCAGGCATCCAGGGCGCCTGGTATGCCCACCGGCTCAAGCTGATCGCCGAGCTCTACCACCGCCCGATAATGCTCTCCGCGACGCGAGAGCCGGGATCCCGGCGTAAGGCACTGTCTGCGGCAGACCTGACGGTGGCTGAGATCGCCCCTCAACTGCACCTCGGTGAGGACGCCGCCCGACGGTTGCTGTCTCGAGCCCTCACCCTCACCTCCAGGTTGCCCGCCACGCTGGCCCTGCTGGCAGACGGGCAACTGGATGAGGACCGGGCCAACGCGATGGAAGATCTGGTCGGGAAGATGGCCGCCTGGGCGTACGAAAGCGTGCTGGAAGACGACGGGTCTCCCCGCTTGGCCGAGCACGCCGCGACCGCGCTGGCCGGGATGGTCGAGAGTCGGGTCTTGAAGCGGGCCCCGAGTCAACGCACCGACCTTCTGCGCAACTCCACCCGCACCGCGATCGCCCGGATCGCGCCGGCCTACGCCGCGACGCTGAACCGACATGCCACCGCCGGCCGGAACGTTTTCGTCACCCACCGCAAGCAAGATGAGCAGATGGGCTTCCTCGGCGCCCACCTCTCGATCGTCGAAGCGAAGGCCTGCTTCGCCGCGCTGGATACTCGGGCTCGGGCCTTGCGCCACCTCGGCGACCTGCGCACCCTCGACCAGTTGCGAGCTGATGCCTTGGTCGAGGCCATTCTCAACCCCAGCCCAATTGCTCAAGCCACCACCGCCACCCGTGCCCGCACCGGGTCGGCTACATCTAGAGACGTTGCCCGCGGTGTCAGCGCCCACGTTCAGGTGACCGTGAGTTTGGAAACCCTGATTGGCTTGCGGGACGACCCGGGCCACCTCACCGGATACGGCGCCCTGACCGCCGAAGTTGCCCGTGCCGTGGCGTTCACCCCTGGATCCACCTGGCGGCGCCTGATTACCGACCCCCTGTCGGGCACCCTGCTGGACTACGGCCGCACCCGGTACAAGGCCCCCGGGGCACTGGCCGACCATGTCATCGCTCGCGACGTCACCTGCTCGCATCCCGGTTGCACCCGCCCAGCCGAGAACTGCGATCTGGATCATCTACTGCCATTCCCGCTCGGCGCCACCTGCGAGTGCAACCTCCGCCCTCGCTGTCGCCGCCACCACCGGCTCAAGCATGAAACACCTTGGAAGGTAACTACTTCTTCCGATCCAGATGATCCGGACGGCACCCTGATCAGCACCAGTCCGACCGGCCACACTTACCGGACCCACCGACCAACATTCACCGAACCCACAGCCGCCGAGCCCAAACCACCGGCCACCCAGCCCAGTCCATCCACACCGCCTGGTCCAGCCGGGCTCCAGGCCAGCGACCGCTCCGGAGCAGACAGCGAATGAAGAGCCACCGTTCTGAGCGGCAACCGGGCTGCTGGACTCGGACTAACGTGGTGCCGTGCCTGACTCCCTGGTGACCTATCTGCTGTTCCTGGCGAAGTCCGTGACCGTCGTCCTGCTGATCGGCGGACTGCTGATTCTGATCGGGCTGCTCTCCCGGCGCGGTCGACCACAGTCCCGGCTCAAGGTGAAGGACATCGGCGAGCGCTATGACGACCTGGCTCGAACGCTGCGCGCCACCGTGCTGCCGAAGGCTGAGTTCAAAGCCGCGATCAAGGCGGAGAAATCGCGGAAGAAGGAACTCAAGACCGGGATCGGTTCGGCCAGACCGCGGGTGTTCGTCCTTGACTTCCACGGCGATCTGCGAGCGTCACGGGTTTCTGGTCTACGCGAGGAGGTGACGGCCATCCTCACCCTCGCCACCCCGGCCGACGAAGTGGTGGTCCGGCTGGAGAACCCTGGTGGGACGGTCAACGATCAAGGGTTGGCGGCATCCCAACTTCTGCGTGTACGCAGGCGTGGGGTGCCACTCACGGTCTGTGTCGACACCGTGGCGGCCAGCGGCGGATACATGATGGCCTGCGTGGCAAGCCGGATCGTCGCGGCACCGTTTGCGGTTGTCGGGTCGATCGGGGTGGTCGCCCAGGTACCGAACTTCTACCGACTGCTCGATCGTGTCGGTGTGGACGTCGAACAGTTCACCGGTGGCGAATTCAAGCGGACGGTGACGATGTTTGGCGAGACCACGGACGCCGACCGAGCGAAACTCGCTGAGCAGATCCATGAAACACACGATTTGTTCAAGAGTTTCGTCGCTGAGCACCGACCCCAGGTCGACCTTACCCAGGTCGCCACCGGCGAGTACTGGTACGGCACCAAGGCACTCGAATTGAACCTGGTCGACGAACTGTCTACCAGTGATGACTACCTGCTGGCGGCCCGTGATCGAGCAGACTTGTTCGAGGTGGAGTACTCGGTGCCGTTGTCCAGGATCCGGCAACTCACGTCAGCCATGCAGTCGATGGTTGGACGCCGCCCCTGATCTACTGGAGGCCGTCCGCCGTCCGTTTAAGTTAGGGTAGCCTAACCAACGATGGATGGGACGTCGATGCCCGCGGAACCCGCGTACCTTCTTTTTCAGGTCCAGGTCCGGGCCGTGACCCGGCTGACGCCGACCTTCGTGCGAGTCACCTTTACCGGTGCGCAGCTCGATCAATTCGCGGACCACGGCGACGACCAGCGGATCAACCTGGTGCTGCCGGGACCGGACGGCGAACCGCTGCGGCCTGCTGACGTCGACGACTGGTACTCGCACTGGCTGAAGTTGCCGGAAGAGCGACGCAACCCGCTACGGACCTACACCGTGCGCCGGGTCCGGGCGGAGCAGCGGGAGGTGGACGTGGACTTCGCACTCCACGGTGACGGCGGGCCCGCCTCCCGCTGGGCTGGTTCGGTCGCGGTCGGCGACGCCGCGCAGCTAGCCGGACCCAATCTCCGACATGCCGGCCCGACCCGAGCGACCGGCTGGAATCCGCCACTCGGCGATCCCACCTTGCTCATCGTTGGGGACGAAACCGCCCTACCTGCGGTCGCCTCGATTCTCGAGGGCTTGCCGGCCAGTGCTCGCGGAACGGTCTTGCTCGAGGTACCCGAACCCGGCGACGTGCTACCGCTGACCGCACCGGCCGGCGTCCCGGTGGAATGGCTGCCCCGAAGCGGTGCCGAGCATGGCGTCCTGCTGGCGGCGGCCGTGCGCCAGGCGGCTGCTGAGATGCTCGGCGGCGCCTCCCAGCCCGTCGAGCCCGTCGAGCCCGGTGAGCCCGGTGAGGCGGAGTCCTTCGACGAAGTCCCGGATGAGCTCTGGGACGTGCCCGAGCCAGACGATCAGCCGAGTTCTACCGCCGTCTATGCCTGGTTAGCAGGCGAAGCCGGGTGTATCACCGGGCTCCGCCGTCACCTGGTCAAGGAACTCGGAATGGATCGCCGATCGGTGGCTTTCATGGGTTACTGGCGCGAGGGTGTGGCCCGAAACAACTCGTGACTACCAACGGTTGGCGCGGCGGACGGCAACGGCGACTCGGTCGAAGGTGGCCCGATCGAGGGCGCCGCCCTCGCGCCGGACATCCTGCGGGTTGAGCTGCAGGATCCGATCCAGCCGCACCTCGCTCGGCCGGTTCTGCCGGTCCCAGCTACCGGTGCCGACGTCCAACCAGGATCGCCCCTGCCTGGTCTCCCGATCGTGATCACGGTCGTGGTCCTTACTGGTCAACATCAGTCCTAGCAGCTTGTCCCGATGCTGGGCGATCACCAGCACCGGGCGGTCCTTACCCTGGCTGTGGTCCTCCTCGAACGGCACCCAGGCCCACACCACCTCGCCAGGGTCCGGGCGGCCGTCGTTCGAGGGAGCGTACCGAAGCTTCGCTTTGCCGGTGAAGTCACCGACGTAGGCGCCGTTCTCCCCCGCTGAGACGCTCCGTGGCACCGACGCGCTCCGTGGAACTGAGGCACCCCGTCGAACGCGCGTCGGGACACCGCTTGGACCGCCTGCTGAGGAACCCCGGCCGAATATCCGCGAGAGCGCTGCCCAGAATCTGTTGCTGATCACCCGTGGACCCTACGGCCATCACGACCACCCCTTGGCCGCCGGTCAGAACATCCGTGGCAACAAGGCCCGTTCGGCCAGCATCCAGGTGGCAGAGGTGAGCAGGTAGAGCGACACCGCGAACGGCACCACCGCGACCGCGGCGACGGTCCCGAACGGCAACACCCGGGCGAGCAGCAGTTGCACCGGGGCGATCTCGCCGATCGCGGCCGACCGCAGCCGCCGCACCTGCTGACGTGCCGAGGCATACGCCACCAGCAGCATTGCCGAGACCAGCAGACCAGCGAGCAGCGTCGGCGTGCCGAGCAGGCCGGTGGTCAACACCAGGCCGGGCAGATGCGCGGCCAGCGGGGCACCCAGCAGATTGGCGGTCAGCACCGCATTCGGTCCTCCACCGATCAGCGGAAGTTTGCAGAGCCGGTAGATGACGAACAGCGCCGGCCCTTGCGCCAGAGCCGGCAGTATCCCGGCGAACGGGCTGATCCCGGCCGCGCGATGAGCCGCCTGCAGCTCACGAACCAGCCGGGCCGGGTCCGCGGAATGCCTGGACCGCAGCCGCGCAAGCTCCGGCGCGAGCGCCTGGCGGGCGCGCTCGGCTCGCAGCACCGCGACCGCCAGCGGCAGCAGGCAGGCTCGGACGATGACCGTGACCAGTACCAAGGCGACCGCGACATCGGCGCTGCCGAGCACCGGGTGCAGGTCGGCGGCGAGCGCGGTCAGGCCGGTGTGGACCAGAACCACGGCCGGGTCGAACAACGAGAACACCAACGAGAACAGGGACATCTGAGCCTCCGGGTACGCGACAGCAGGACGACGATCCGTCTGCGCGCACCCGCCCCTGTTCAGCCGTTCAGGCGAGGTACGCGCGGCAGGCGCGTCCGGGGGCTCGGGGCATCGGCCGACCGGGGGCGTCGGGGGCCAGTCGGGAGAGGACGGGCGGGCCCGACGTGGCAGGCCCGATCACCGAACCTGCCGCTGTGGACAGCCTGAGGACGACGATCCTCGCCCGCTGAGCGCAGAGCGACAGCAAGATCGCCGTCGCGATCAGAGTCGCAGCTTCCCAGCCGTTGGGTAGGCGGCTCAGCGCCAGCATCGAGGTCGGCAGCGCGAGCGTCAGCAGAAACAGAGTGATCCCTGCCCATACCTGTCGACGCCCGGCCATGGCAGTAATACTGGCACGACCACCCGGCGGTGTGAGGAGTACGAACATGGCAGTACTGGACGCCTTTGACCTGACCGGTCGGGTCTGCGTCGTCACTGGCGCGAACCGGGGTATCGGCCGGGCGCTTTCCGTTGCCCTGGCGGAGGCCGGTGGTGACCTCGCGCTGCTGGTCCGGCGGCCGGAGTCGGCCGAGTCATTGCTCAAGGAACTGCGAGCGCTCAACGTCCGAGCCGAGGTGTTCGCTGCCGATGTCGTTGACGGCGCAGCCGTGCGGCAGGCCGCAGACCAGATCGTCGAGGTGTTCGGTGGCGTCGACGTCCTGGTAAACAACGCGGGAACGTGCATCCATCGACCCGCTCTGGAAGTCACCGAGGAAGAGTTCCGGACGGTGATGGAGGTCAACGTCACCGGTGTCTGGAACTGCTGCCAGGCATTCGGCCGGCTCATGGTGGCCGCCGGGCGGGGCTCCATCATCAACATCGGCTCGATCTCGGCGCTGATCGTGAACCGACCGCAGTGGCAGCCCGCGTACAACGCCTCCAAGGCCGCCGTCCATCAGCTGACCAAATCGTTGGCGGCCGAATGGGGAGCAACCGGAGTGCGGGTGAACGCCCTGGCCCCGGGCTACGTGAAGACCGAAATGGCGCCGGTGGACGAGCCGCAGTTCAGGCAGCACTGGATCGACGACGTACCGATGCAGCGGTACGCCACCCCCGAAGAGCTCGGGCCTAGCCTGATCTACCTGGCCAGCGCCGCATCGTCGTTCGTGACCGGCTCGGTGCTGGTGACCGACGGCGGGTACACGGCGTTCTGATTCGGATGATCCCCGACGTCAGCTGTCCTGCTCGGTGGGGCGGATCAGAATTTCGTTGATCGCCACGTGCCGGGGCCGGGTGACGATGTAGCTCACGGCATCGGAGATGTCCTCGGCCTGCAGTCGGTCCATGTTCCCGAACCGCTGGCTCATGCTCTCCTGGATCTCCGGCCGATTGTGGGTTCGCAGTTCAGTGTCGGTTGCGCCGGGCTCGATCAGGGAAACCCGAAGGTGCTTTGCCGTCACCTCAAGCCGGAGCGCTTCGCTGAAAGCTCCCACGGCATGCTTCGTCGCGTTGTAGACACCGCTGCCCTTGCGGACCACACGGCCCGCCACCGAACTGATGTTCACCAGGTCAGCGACCCGCCGAGGGCTGTCATCCGCAGCTTTGAGCAAATGCGGAACGGAAGCATGGGCGACATACATCAGCCCGAGCAGGTTGAGGTTGACCATCCGCTGCCACTCGGCGATATCGGCGTCCACGATCGGGCCGAGGAGCATCAGCCCGGCGTTGTTCACCACCGTGTCCAGCCGGCCGAATTCGGCGGCGGCAGCTGCCACGGCGTCCCGGGCCTGCACCTCGTCAGTGACATCGGCCGTGATGGCGTGGGCTCGACCACCGGAATCCGTAATTGTCTGCTGGAGTGCCGTCAGACGCTCGGTTCGGCGAGCCACAAGCACCACCGCAGCGCCCTCGGCGGCCAGGGCGAGCGCTGACGCCTCACCGATTCCGCTGGAGGCGCCCGTCACCAAGGCCACCGTGCCGTCGAGCCGTGTCGTCATGATGCTCCCACCGTCGGTTTTAGCGCGACCTTATCCAGACCGGCGAGCAGGCCCAATTCGTCCGACACCACGACGACGTTGCTGATCCGCCCAGCCGAAAAGGTGAGGACGTCGATCGTCCGGATCTTTACCTCTTTGCCGGTGGGTGCGACCTCGCCAAGGGCGGTCGGCAGCGGCCCGACGTGTCTGCCCGTCATGAGGAAAGCGATCACCAGCCGGTTCGGTGTTTCTATCCGTTCCAGCAACTGATGGCCGAGCCCTTCGAAGGCCCGATTCAGTGAGCGGGCGCGGGCCGCCAGATCGGCACAAGTGAAAGGCGTTCCATTGACCACAACCGGGTCGGTGTAGAACTCCGCGAACGCGCGCTCCGCATCTTCGTCGGCGGCCGGAGGGCCTTGCCAGAGCGCCATCAGCGCTTGCACCACGTCTGCCATGCCCGGATTATCAATCCGGCGGCGATCAAGCGCATTATGACCCGGCGACGAGCTCCACCTCATAGCCGTCGGTGTTCGCCAGGAACGCGGCATAGTGCTGGGGGCCGCCGGCATGCGGGTGCCGATCGGCGAACATCAGCTCCCAGCCATGCGAGGGCGCCGCTTTGGTGAGGACGTCGACCCGCTCGGTGCTGCCGGCATGGAACGCGAGATGGTTCAGACCGGGGCGGCAGCGCTCGTGCCGGTCCGCCGCCAGATCGGGTGACTGCTCGAGGACGATGTAGTTGGTGCCCAAGTGCCAGCTACGCCCGGCCGGCCAGTCCTGACCTTCCATCCGATAGCCGAGTTCGCTTAGCAGCCAGCCCCATTCGACTTCGGCACGGGCCAGGTCCGGCACCCATAACTCAACATGATGCAACGATCCGATAGAGCTCTCGATCTCCGTCACGCACCGATTCTGCCGTAGGCTGGGAGCGCAGCAGCCGATCGGCCCGGGACCGGGCGAAGTTCCAGCCGAACCACGGGTCGTTCGCGATCGACTGCCCGGCCAACGCGCAGGAGCGGAGCGGCTCGGGCAGCCGGTTAAGGGCTGGCACCGCGTCTGCGGACAACCGTGACAGGTAGTCGGTATCGATCGACTTGGTATGTTCAAATCGCTCGACGTTGGCCGCGGCGACCAGCGCGTCCGGGCCAGCCAATCCCATGGCGAGCAGCCCGAGAGCAGCGGAACCGATCAGGAACCGGGGTAGCAGATCGGGGCGCCGCAGCACCCAACCGACTGCGACTCCGACCAGCACAGTAGCTATCCAGATCTCGAAAGCACCAGCGTTCAGCCGAGTTACGGTCCAACCGTAGACATCCTGGTAGAGCCAGAGCCGACGGAGCGCGGAGGTACCGAGCAGCAGGGCCAGCACCAGCACAGTTCCGCCGCCGAAGCCCATCAACCAGCGGTGCGCCGGCGGGCCGGCCGCTGCCGCGCGTCCGGACCAGGCCAGCAGCACCAGAACGATCAGGGTGACGACGGTGAGCTGGCCGAACCCTTGATGTGCCCGTTCGGCGTGACTCACCGTTTCCGACTCCACGACGACCTCCGCTCCGCCGAACAGCATCGTCGCCTCGACTGCCAGGAACGCCGCGATCGTGACGGCGACGAGCACCAGCGGGGTCAACCATTCCGCCGGATGCCGAGCGACCGGCTTCGCTGCGGTGCTCTTGGTGAGCGCGGTCCCCGGGGCGAACTGGGTGGAGACGGCGAACAGGCCGCCGAGCACGATCCCGGCGACGGCCAGGAAGGTGAGCGCTCGCGCCGGCAACATATCCAGTTCGACGACCGGCTGGAAGACGCTCAACAAATCGCTGACCAGATCGCCGAACGCGGCATCCGCGCTGGCCAGCAGCGCGGCCACAACGATCGTGCAGGTGACGCCGATCCCGATCCCCCGCAACCAGGGCCGGGACACGCCGCGATAGCCGACGAACCGGACGGCGCGGCCGGCCCAGGGCAAGGCCCGCAGAACAGCGATCCCGAACAGCGGGACAGTGATCAGCACGCCCACCCAGCGCCGGACGTCAAGCGCGGCGGCGGCACCCAGACAGAGGGCAGCGCCCACGCAACTCCAGGCCAACCACTCGCTGGCCCGGACGGCGGCGACGGTCGTCAAGCCGAGCGCGACCGTGGCAAGGGCAACCTGAACTCGACCAACCGGCCAGCGCCGGCTCTTTGCGCGGCCGCGTGCGTAGGCCAGCATCCAAACCGGCAGCGCCACCGCCAGCCCACAGATCACCAGGTTGATCCCCGGCCGCGGCGCCCCGGGGATCAACAGTGCGGCCAGCAGTCCGACTCCGCCGGCGGCGACCGCCACCCATCGCCGGGCCGCGTCAGGTTCTGGCCACCAGGTGACGAACAGCGGGCCGAGCTCCGGCAACGAACGATAGATCTCGGCAGGCGAGGCCTTCTCCGGCCATGAATTCGCGGCCGGAGAACCTGGGGTTGTACTCATGGGTGGGACCGTAAGACTGGGCCGCCGGGGATTCGGTGTCAGAGTTGTGGAGATCCGGTGATGATTGGGGACGCCGGGGGGATCTCCACTCGAATCCGGCAACCTCCGGACTCGGCCGGCACCACCGCGATCGTGCCTCCGTGAAGTACCACCGCCCAGCGCGCGATCGCCAAGCCAAGTCCGGTACCGCCGTCCCGACTGATGCCCCGCTCGCCCCGACCACCCCGCGCGACGCCGTCCGGTTGGATCACCGCGATCTCCCCGGTGCCGCCCCGGAACCGCTCGAACACGGTCTCCCAGCGCTCCCGAGGAATCCCCGGTCCGTCGTCCGTGACCTGCAGCACGAGCCCACCGTCAGGGCTGGAACGAGCCAGGATCTGCACTCGACCGCCGTCGCTGAGATGCCGGGTGGCGTTGTCCACCAGGTTCGTCAGGACCTGTGCGAGTCGCTGCGGATCGGCATCAGCGATCAAGTCCGGCGGCTCCACCAGGACCTCGATCAAGCGCCCCGGACGAACCGCTCGCACCTGCTGGACGACGCCGTCCACCAGCGGGCGGACCGATATCGGACGACGGTCCAGCGGCACTGCCCCGCCCTCGGCCCGGGCCAGATCCAACAGATTCGTGAGCAGCTCTCCCAGCCGCTCGACCTGCCCGAGCACCTCGGCCAACGCCGTCGGATCGGCCGGCCGGACGCCATCCACCAGGTTCTCCAGCTGGGCTCGCAGTGCCGCCACCGGAGTCTTCAGTTCATGCCCGACATTCGCCAACAGCTCTCGGCGCTGGGCGTCAACCGACGCCAGCTCGCGGGACATCGTGGTGAAGGCCCTGGCCAGATCGCCAACCTCGTCACGACTGGTGGTCCGCACCGGTGAGGCCGGCCGACCTCGAGCCAGGAGCCGGGCGGCGGCGGTCATCTGCCGCAGCGGAGCGGTCATGCCGTGGGCGAGTACTTGGCTGACCGCCAGCGAGATCAGCACGGCGACGGCCAGGCTGTACCGCTGCCGCCAGCCCAGAACCGTGACGCCGTACAGTTCGAGAAGGCCGGTCAGGGCCCCGGACGCAGCCAGCAGCACCGCGAACTTCATCTTGATCGAGCGGATCGGGTCGAGCGGCCGGAGCTCTTCCCAGAGTCGGTTCAGCCGCCCCCGCCGTGGCCCAGAGCTCACGAGTCTTGATCCCGAGCCTGTTCCCAGGCGTAGCCAACACCCTGGACGGTACGAATCCGGTGCGTCCCGAGTTTGCGACGCAACGCCTTCACGTGGCTGTCGGCGGCGCGGGAGGCTGCGGCTCCGGTGGGCGCATCGGGCCAGGACCAGACCTCGGCGAGCAGCCGCTCGCGGGTCATCGCCTGACCGGGACGACGGGCGAGCGCATGCAGCAGGTCGAACTCGGTCCGGGTCAGGTGCACCTCCGCACCGGACAGCTGGACGCGGCGGGACCCGGCGTCGAGGACCAGTCCGGCACCGAGATCGAGCCGGGTGGCGTCGTCCCGGGCGGCCACCCGCTCATCGGCCAGCTGTGCGGCCCGATCAACCCGGCGCAACAGGGCACGGACTCGGGCGATGAGCTCGCGCGGGCTGAACGGTTTGGTCAGGTAGTCGTCGGCGCCGACGCCAAGCCCGACAATCCGGTCGGCCTCCTCGGAGCGGGCCGACAGCATCAGTACCGGGATCGGACGGTGGGCCTGAATTCGGCGGCACACCTCGTGGCCGTCCAGACCGGGGAGCATCACGTCGAGGATCGCCGCGTCGTACTCGACCTGCGCTGCGGCGGCCACGGCCGCCCGACCGTCCTGCACGGTGTCGACCCGGAAGCCCTCGCTGACCAGCCGGCGGGCAATGGCGTCCGCGATCACTAGATCATCCTCGACGACGAGGATCCGCCGTCCCTCCGTGCCGCTCGGGTCGCCCATTCTCTGGACGGTATCGCCTACCGCCGTCTCCGGATGGCGCGGTACCGGCCGCTCAGCCTTCGACACCGGTTGAGGTGTGCGCTGCGCCAACCGGCTTTGACTCCGGTGACCCGCGCTGTCGCAGGTAGATCGAGAACACCGCCATCGAGCCGACCGCGAGGAATTCAGATTGCCAGTTCTGTAGCGTGCGATTCCAAAAATCAGCGGAGGTAACGTATTCCGACCAGGAGACCGGGCCTTGCAATTGCGCCAATTGCTCCTCGTTGTAGGCGATTCGCCCGGCCAGCGACTGCATACCCCAGGAGGCGAAGAAAATCAGCCCCATCACCAGGCCGAGCGAGCTGGAATACAGGGCAGTCGGTAGGCCACCCCGACCGGCCGCTACCGGTGAAGCGTCGTCCGCATATCGGCCAACCTTCTGTTCCTTGTCACTCTCGGTGCCGGCTTCGTCGAGAGACTTCGACTCCGGCGAGCCGCGTTGCAAGAACCAGACCGTCGCCAGGATGTAGAGCAGGAATTGCAAGTACTCGCTCTGCCAATTCTCCGCTACGTCGACCGCGAAGGACGAGGACGTGATGTAACGGCCGAGCGAAACCGTCGCCAAGCCGTCGGTCACCAGTTGAGCGTTGTACTCGGCATGCCCGGCGAACGCCTGCCCCACCAGCGCTGCCAGGAAGATGACGCCGAAGAAGAGGCTGAGCGAGTTCTGCCGGATGAAGGTGCGCATCGCCGCCGCCTACCGGGCCAACAACGCGACGACGAGGAAATAGACCAGCCCAGCGGTGATCAGCGCGGCGTACGCGATGGTCAGCACACGCATGATCAGCCTCCCGAGACCGCACACTCGTACGGCTTCTCGCCGCGGGGCGAGCAACCGACACCGATGATCTTCCAGCCGCCCGGGAACTCGGACAGAAACACCGTGTCGGTGCCGGTGGTGACGAAGGCCTGATGCCCGTAGCGCTGCACCCCCTGTACCGCCGACGGGGCAGGTAGGTCGGCCTGCAGGACGGCCGCCGGACACGGCATCCCACTCGATTCGGCGATCGTCGAGGAGACCTCATCGGAGAGCAACGTGCAGGCCAGTTCGCCGTCGGAACTGGCGACGGCGTGGGTGAAAGCGGTCGCCGCCCGATCCGGGCCCACCCGGCCCAGAGTTGAACGATCTGGGCCCGAACATCCGGACACCATGGCGGCGGTTACCGCAATGACAACCAAACCTCGAAACACGTCGATGAAATTACCCGAGCTGCAAGGTTGCGCTCTTCGAGATCGACTGCTTCGGCAAATTACTCCACCCACGTCTTATTCTTCCAACTATGGACAGTTTTGTGCGGCGCGGCCGGGGGTTGCTGAATCGACGGTCGACGTCCCCGGGGGCACCGGACGAAACCGTCGTCGAACTCGGCGAGAACGATTCGATCGAGGTCAGCGTGGTTGAGCAGGGTACTTCGGCACCCAACCGGCCGGCTCCGCAGAGCCCGCACGTCCCGGCGCCCCGGCCGGCCGACGTCCTGGTGTCGAAGAATGTCCGGTTGACCGCCCTGGTGGTGGTTCTCATCCTCGTGGTGGCGGCATCGGTGATAGCCGTGCGCCGAGCGCAGGATCCGACGATCGACGAATTGCGCCGCCGAGCCGGGTGGTCAGACCTCAACACGCTCCGGATCGGGGTGTCCGGCGACGTTCCGCACCTCAGCGACTGCACCCAAGGCCCGACCAACTGCAAGGGCTTCGACATCGAGATCGCCCGTCTGGTGGCGTCCTGGCTCGGCGTCCGGAGCAGTGCCATCGAGTTCGACCGAGTACTGCCCGAAGATCGCGAACGGATGCAAGGTTTCAGCTTCACGACCGGCCGACCGGTCGACGTCGACTTGGTGGTGGCTGCCTTCAGCATGACCAAGGAACGCATGGAGAAGGATTTTGTCGTCTTCGCCGGCCCCTACCTCAACACCCAGACCACGGTGCTCACCCGCAAGGATCATCTGCCAGTGGTGAGCCTGGCCGGGCTCAACGACCCGATCACGGTGGACGGCAAGACCCGCGCGAAACAGCGAGTCTGCACCCACGGCACCACAACCTCACGGGACTATCTGCGCCGGGAGACGACGGCCACCATCGTCCTGCGTGCGCTCAACAGTGAGTGCGTGACCCTGCTGCTCGAAGGGGACGTCGATGCGGCGGTCACCGATGCCGCGATTCTGGCCGGATTTCAGGCCGTCCACGCGGACAAGTTGCGGCTGAACAACATCGCGTCGGTCGATGACGAGCACTACGGCATCGGCATCGGCCAGGACCCCACCGGCCAGGACGAGAAGATCCAAGCCCGCCGGCAACTGGTCTTGCTCGCGCTGAACGATCTGCTCACCGCTCCGAACCAGAACGATTGGCAAGACGCTTTCGACCTCCTACCGCCCACCGGTCCGGCGACCGGGGTCGACGTCCAGGTGGTGGCCGACGACCGGCAGCCCACGCCGCAGGGATTGCTACCGGTGCGGCGCTGGCCCTGGGAACGCCTGGGTAGCGGCTCGGGACGATGACCACAACGCCGGCGGTCGAGCCCGCACCCGCACCCGCACCGACTTTCGACGAAACCGGATCTCGGACTGTCCTGACGGTCGAACGTCGGCCGCCTTCCGGGGAACGAGCCTGGCTGCTGACGCTGCTGCCGACCTTTCCGTTGCTACTGCTGGTCCTGCGGGTCTGGTACCTGGCCCGGCAAGATCTGCAGACGATGCTGCTGGTGCTCCAGTCCGCGAACCCGCTCGGCTTGATCGCGTCATTGCTGATCAGCCTGCTCTGGGCGATCCCGGCGATCGTCCTGCTGCTTCGGGTGTTCTTCCTGTTGCTACTGGTCAGCGAGACTCCCAGCCGATCTTGGCTGGCTCGGGCCGGAGTCCGGATGCCGATCTGGCTGAGCGTGCCGACGGCGCTGATGGCGCTTCTCACCTGGCAGCTGCAATTCTTGCCGACCCTGCTGGCCCTGTCCCTGGTGATCGCCGGCCTGGAGGCGCGCAATCGCTTTGGGCCGGAGCATTTCGCGACGTCCGCCATGACGACCGCCGTCCCGATCGCCTTCGGGGTGCTCACACTGATCTGGCTGATCCCAGCGATCATGTCCGCCCTTGGTTCGGCCGGCGAGCCGGTGACCGCCGTCCTGCTGTTGCTGCCGCCGATCGCGGCACCGCTGCTCTGCGGACCAATTCCGGCCGGGGTAGCTCGGTGGTTACTGCCGGGGACCGCCAGCCTGCTTGCCCTGAGCACACCGATCCTGCTGGCCAGCAGCTATCTGAGCACCCCGGTGCTGCCCCGGGTAGCAGTCCAGTCCGAGTCCGGCAAGCAGATCTCCGTCGTGCGCGGCAGCCTGGTATCGGTGGACGACCGGTTCACCGTTCTGTTGGATCGCGATGGGCAGGTGCATTTCCTGCCCGGCGGCGCCATCACGGAGCAGGTGCTGTGTGTCACCGGGCCGCCGGCACCGAGCAGTTCGGTCTCGGTTCACGGCTGGCAGGTGGAACAAAGCGTGCTGTCCTGGGCAGCGCCCCGCCCCCGAGAGAGCGCTCAAGAAGCCCTCGAACTCTGTCGCGGAGATTGAGATTCCGGTCGCAGAGCCCGAGAACACATCCGTCCCAGCTGTTTCGACTGCGTCGATGTACGCAACCCGGACGCTAAATCTCACCTACTGAGCTGCCGATCTCATTAGCGTTATCTGTATCAACACCGAAGGCAGCAGGCACCGGGTCAAGTCGGGGGACGATGATGAGTAAATCGGATCAACTGGAACGCTTCGTGATGGAGGTCGTCACGAAGTCCGGGCGAGCGGCCGCAATCGAATTCAGAATCAGCAGCGACGTCGTGCAGGTATGGCACCGCGACGAATGCCATGGTGAATTTGCCCGAGAAGAGCTTCGAACCTGGCTTGCCGCACCGAAAAAGCCACTGATAGCGGACGACGTCGCGTTCAGCCTGGACCGGATGGTCGACCGATCCGGGCGAGTGGCAGTGAGCCTGCCGGACGTCATCGCCTGGACCTTGGCGCCGGAGGCGCTGGCCGGCTTGCGTCAGCGGGTCTAGCCGGAGAAGTTGGGCTACAAGCCGAGCGCCTCGAGGTCCTCCGGGTCGGCACCGCTGAACAGGTCGAGCATCGAGATGTTGAACACCCGGCAGAGCTGTGGCAGGTCGGCGACCGCCGGTCTACGGCGGCCGGACTCCAGATGTCCGATACTTCCCCGCGACCAACCGAGCAGATCGGCAAGATCCTCCTGGCGCCACTTTCGCCGGGCACGCTCGGCTCGGACGTTGTTCGCCACCACCGAGCCGAGATCCGCCACGGCCGAAACGCTAGGGATGGGTGGGACGACGCGCAGGTTGACCGTACCCTGATTCTGATTCATCCGGACCCAATCAGCTATATGTAGCACCATGCTACGAGCTGTACGTCGATCATCAAAATTGATCGTGCTCACGATCGAGTGCCAACACCCGCAACGCCAGGACGACGACTCCGGTGGAACCGAGTAGAGCCACCGCACGCTGGGCGTATCCGCCACCCGTCGAAATGCTCAAGGCGACGAAGAGGGCCACCGCCACCAGCAACAGGACGCCGTAGCCGAAAGCCGGCCAGGCGAGTGAACGCCAGGCCGGGACCAGGCGCATCCGCCGAGCGAGCGCGAACGGAGCGAGCACCAAGATCGCAAAGGTGATCGAGCCGACGATCCCGTGGATCGCGCCATGCCATGAAGTCGTCGCCACCATCTCGGTGCAACCGAGATCCGCCGCGCGGCAGTCCAGTCGGAAGAACGCGTCGCTGAGGTCGTCCAGACCGGCCGCTGACAGCGCGACCAGCCAGGCGCTGACCGGGCCGTGATGACCGGGGGCAGCCAGCGCCGGACGGAGCGCCAGCACCGCGAAGGCCATGGTGAGAACGCCGGACACGGCTTGCGCGATCAAGATCAACCAGGGCCGGTCCGCGGTCATGGCACCGAGGTCGCTGATGTCGTGCTCGGCCACCGAGTAGCCACCGCCCTGCAGCATCCCGGCGATCAACCAGGCCAGGGTGACCAGGGCTTGGCCGGCGATGGCGGCCCAGGCCAGGGCCCGGCTGAGGGTGCGCTGGGTGATCATGGCCATACCTCCTGTCGGTGCCCACAGGAGCCAACCGCCGACGACTCAGGGATCATCCTGAGATGCAGATGTCCGATTCCAGGGCTATACCAAAGCGACGTATTTGATCTGGTTCTTCTCGTAGCACGGTTCTGACCAGGGAGTCGTCGTGGACTCGGACATTCTTCGGCTTGACGCGCAATTCATCGATTACCTCATGCTGGCACTGTATTTCACCGTGGTGCTGGGCATTGGCCTGCTGGCCAGACGGCAGGTTTCGAGCAGTATCGACTTCTTCCTGTCCGGTCGATCCCTGCCTGCCTGGGTCACCGGACTGGCCTTCATCTCGGCCAACCTGGGCGCGATCGAGATCATGGGGATGTCGGCCAACGGAGCGCAGTACGGGCTGCCCACCATGCACTACTTCTGGATCGGTGCGGTGCCGGCGATGCTGTTCCTCGGCGTCGTGATGATGCCCTTCTACTACGGGTCCAAGGTTCGCAGTGTTCCGGAGTTCATGCTTCGGCGCTTCAGCCAGCCCGCTCACCTGGTCAATGCGATCAGCTTCGCCACCGCGCAGATCCTGATCGCCGGAGTGAACCTCTACCTGCTCGGCTCGATCGTGAACGCGATGCTCGGCTGGCCACTCTGGCTGTCACTGATCACCGCCGCCGCCATCGTGCTCACGTACACGTTGCTCGGCGGTCTGTCCGCAGCGATCTACAACGAGGTGCTGCAGTTCTTCATCATCGTCGCCGCCCTGCTCCCACTTACCCTGGCCGGCCTGCACAAGGTCGGCGGCTGGGACGGCCTGAAAGCCAAGGTCGCTGACAGTCCCGGTGGGGCAGAACAGCTTTCGGCCTGGCCTGGCACTGATCTCTCCGGCTTCTCGAACGACCTGCTGTCCGTGATCGGCATCGTTTTCGGGCTCGGCTTCGTGCTCTCCTTCGGCTACTGGACGACGAATTTCGTCGAGGTGCAGCGGGCGATGGCCTCCAACAGCATGTCTGCCGCCCGGCGTACCCCGATCATCGGTGCTTTCCCGAAGCTGTTCGTGCCGTTCATCGTGGTGATCCCCGGCATGATCGCCGCCGTCGAGGTCAGCGAGATGATCACGTACAAGGCGGACGGCAAAGGCGATATCACCTACAACAACGCGCTGCTGCTGCTGATGCGCGACCTGCTCCCGAACGGCTTGCTCGGGCTGGCGATCACCGGTCTGCTAGCGGCATTCATGGCCGGCATGGCGGCAAACATCAGTGCCTTCAACACCGTGTTCAGCTATGACTTGTGGCAGACCTACGTGGTCAAGGACCGGCCGGACGATTATTACTTGCGAGTTGGCCGGGTCATCACCATCGTCGCCACCGTGGGGGCGATCGGCACCGCACTGCTGGCCTCCGGGTATTCCAACCTGATGGATTACCTCCAGCAATTGTTCTCGTTCTTCAACGCCCCGCTGTTCGCGACGTTCATCCTCGGGATGTTCTGGAAGCGGATGACGCCGACCGCCGGGTGGGTCGGGCTGGTCACCGGGACGGCCTCGGCAGTAACTATCTTCATTCTGTCCGAGACCGAAGTGATCGACCTGCCCGGCCAGGGCGCCAGCTTCCTCGCCGCCGGGGTCGCCTTCGTCGCGGACATCGCGGTCAGCGTCGCGGTCAGCCTGGTCACCGCGCCGAAACCGGAGTCCGAACTACGTGGGCTGGTCTATTCGCTGACACCGAAGGAGGACCGGACCGAGCACCCAGTGGGTGACGAGGCGGTCTGGTACCGCTCCACCACCCTGCTGGCCAGCATCGCCGCGGTGCTGGTCGTCGTCCTCAATGTCGTCTTCGCCTGATCGGAAAATACTATGGCTGACAATGAAACACCTTCTCTAGCAGATGATTCCGCTAGTTCCGATCCGCACGTAAAGGTGGTTTCGGCGGGCGCGTTCGACGTCCGGAGCATCATCGGCGGGCTGCTCGGCGCCTACGGCTTGATTCTGACCGTCGCCGGGCTCTGGTTCACCGAAGCGAGCGACAAGGCCAAAGCCGACGGCGAAAACCTGAACCTGCTCGTGGGTATCGGTCTGCTGGTCTTCGCCGCCCTGTTCCTCGCCTGGGTACTACTGCGGCCGTTGAAGATCGCCATACCCGAGGACTGAGCGCAGCCTGAGCGGCCCTAGACGGGTTCATACCCGAGAACGTCGGCGAGTTGATCGGCGGTCACCGAGCCGGGCCGTAGGATTCGTACCCGATCGCTCGTGCAGTCCAGGATCGTGCTGCGCGGAGCCGGGACCAGTTCCTCGTAGTCCAGGAACACAGCCACCTCCTGCTCGAGGTCTACCGCGTCCTGCGCCCGGGTCACCGCTTGCCCGCCCGACTTCTTCGCGACCGAGGTGACCACCGGGCCGCACTCGGAGATCAGCTCCAATGCCACCGGGTGCAGCGGCACCCTGAGCTGGACGTATCGCTCGTCGCCGCCGATCTGCCAGTGAATGCTCGGCGATTTCGGCACGATCAGGGTCAGCGCGCCCGGCCAGAAGGCGACGGCGAGTTCCTTGGCCTGGTCGGAGGCCATTGACGCGACGCCGTCCATCATCGCGGCGCTCTTCACCAGCACCTGCAGCGGCGTCTCCAGGCCGATACCGCGCAGCTTGCGGATGCCATCGGTGGCCGGTGGCGAAAACGCGTCCGTGCCGACCACGTAGGCGGCTTCGGTCGGGAAGATCACCAACTCACCCGCCGTGATCGACGACGCGGCAGCGGTGAGCGCCCGTCCACGTTCCATCGGGTCCACACAGTTCAGGACACGCACGCTGGGCCTGCTTCCGTCGTCATCGCTGCTCGTCTTCTTCGAGGGCTTTCATCATCACCCGGAGGCGGAGGCTACCTCGCCGGGCGGGTATCGTGCCTCGGATGGCGCAGTTCATCTTCCTCCGGCCGCGCCCGGAATCCGGGACCCTCCGACTGGTCGACGTCGCGGCGATCGCAGACAACCTGCGCAAGGGCGGTCTTGCCGTGCTGCCGACCGAGACCGGCTACCTACTGGCCGCGCTCGCCACCTCGGAACCGGCGCTGATCAGCGCCTTCGCGGTGAAGGCCAGGGACCACTCGCAGGTCATGCACGTCGCCTGTGCCTCCATCTCCATGATCGAGACCGTCGGTGTGTTGACGCCGACAGCAGCTCGCTTGCTCGGCGAATTCACTCCGGGCCCGCTCAGCGTGATCATTGAGAAGACCGCGCTCCTGCCGGATCGGCTGGTGACGATGAACGGCACCGTCGGCATCCGGGTGCCGGACAATGTCGCCACCCTGCAGGTGGTCGCCGAACTCGGCGAGCCGTTGACCGCGACCAGCCTGAACCGCTCCGGCGAGCCGAGCACCCCGATCGACGAGGCCGGCCTCAGCCAACTGAACTGGCCGGACGGCGTCGTCCATGTCGTGGTGGATCCGACCGCCATTCGCTACGACACGGCGTCCGCCTTGGTTCGGGTTACCGGCGAGGAGCCGGAGGTGCTGCGGGCCGGGCCGATCGATGAAGCCCAGATCCGCGCTGTGCTGCTCCCTGGATTTGAAGGTTCGCAAGAGCGCTCGAACGGCTGAGATCAGGACGCGACGATGGCCGCTACCCGGAGGAGGTAGCGGCCATCGGCGTTCTCGGCGCGGGAGGCTGCCGCGCGCCGGGTCAGGGAGTCAGGATTACTTCGAGTAGACCTCGAATTCATAGAGCGAGTAACCGTATTGCGTCCCACGGGCGGTGCCTGCGAGGCGCACGTACCGGGCACTGGTCGGGGTGAAGTCGAGGTTGTCGGTTCCGCCCGTGCCGGCGGTCACCGAAGCGACCGTCGTCCAGGTTGTCGCGTTCGAGGACACCTGGATCGTGTAAGCCTTGCCGTACGCGGATTCCCACCGCATCACCGCCCGGCCCACCTGCTTCGAGCTACCGAGATCCACGTAGATCCACTGGGCGTCCGACCAGTCGCTGGCCCACCGGGTGGTCCCGTCCAGGTCGACCGCGTTCTTCGCTGCGTAACCGCTTTGGCTGGCGCTCGCGGTGACGGTCTTGCCGGCCGCGAGGTTGGCGATGTTCTCCGACCGGTTCGCCGGGAACTGAACCACTTGCTGGTAGGTGGGCCGGTTCTGCCAGGTCACGTTGGGGTGCTTGATCCCGCCCAGGGTGCTCTGCACGATCGAGTCAGCACACCACTGGTCACCGGCGGCGCAGATGGCGTCACCCGGGTACACCGTGGTGGCCGCCGTGGCGGCCGCCGTCTTCAGCGTGCTGAGCAGCGCATCCCGGCAGGTCGCCAGGACGCCGTTGCCGCAGTACGTGTCGGGGAAGCCGCCCGCGACCGAGCGACCCAGAACCGAGCGCAGGTCCTTGTCGACGTAACTCCACCAGCCGAACTGGAAGGACGATCCCTTGTGGCCCTGGGCGCTCTCCACGCTGGAGCTGTTCCCGACCGAGCCGGACGGCGACTCGTCGGTCTGCAACACCTTGCTCAGTGCGGTGTACAGATCGGTACCCAGGGCGTCCGAGAATTCGGCCTTGACCAGCAACGGCCACCAGGCATCCAGGATGCGGATGGCGTCCGCGTTGGCGTAGGCCTTGCTGCCTGCGCTGGTCTCGGTCCGGAGCGCCCCACCATCGAGCCAGGTCTTCAGCTGGGCGGCTGCGGTAGCCGTGGCGGAATCGGTGATGGTCGAGGAGTTCAGCACCGCCAGCAGGACCGGCAGCACCTTCGAGCCCCGAAGATCCGTCAGCCCGGCCTGCATCATCCGCCGGACGAGCAACGCTCGGGTGTACTTGGTGCCCTTCGCGATGTCCGCCTTGACCAGGGAATCGAGCAGGTCACCGCGGTGCACCGAGCCCTCACCGAAGTTACCCGCCGCCACTCCGGGGGCCTGCTTGTTGTTCCAGTTGGTGTAGTAGTCCTGATCGATTGATTGCGGATGCTGGGCGTATGGCGTGTACGTCGTGGAGTTCGTCGACGGGTCCCAGCCGACCCACTCGTTGGCCGCCGAGGCGACGATCGGCAGCGTCGGGTCTACGTGCGCGGCCCGGGTCGGATTGGCACCGGAGTTGATGTAGGCGCTGTGCGTGGAGTCGACGTAGAACCAGTTGAACGTGTACCCCACGTCGTAGGCGGCCTTCTGGAAGGTCTGCGCGCTGTTCACGAACGCCGGGTCATTGAACTCCTGGAACCCGATGATCGATTCCACTTCGTGGTGGTAGGTCGACCGAAGGCTGGTGAAGGCGACCGGCGCGCCACCGACCGTGCCTCGATGGGTCACCAACCCGTACTTCGTCCGGTAGACCCGCATCGTGGTCGAGCCGGCCGCGGTTCCGTCCGCGGTGGTCGGTGCCCAGCTGTTGGTCCGGGTGATCGCCTCCATCGGCGTGCAGGTGCCGTGGAACAGGTAGGACGTCGAAGCCAAGGTCGCCGCGCTGCCATTGGCGTTGCACAGGGTGGCCGCGTAGCTGTCGTTGATGTCCTGGCCGGCCGAGGTGGCCGACCACGAGTAGTCGACGCCACGACCCATCTGGACGTAGAAGTTCGTGCCGGCGAACGCCACCCCGCGAGCGTGGATGCCGGGCCCGTCCAGCTCCTCGAGCATCAGCAGCTGCGGAGCGAAATACCCCGTCTGCGGGCCGAATACGGCGATCGGGTGACCATCCACGGTGTTCGCCGCCGAGATCACCAGGGCGTTGGACATCCCGGATTTGCGGGCCGTCAGAGCGGTCGGAACAACGCTGCTCGTGGTCGAGGCAGTCGTGGAAGCCGTGGTTGCACCGGCGGTGGCGGTGGCGGCTGACCCGGTCGCGGCGATCAACAGCGGCTCCGCCGTGACGCTGCCGGAGTCAGGGAGCGCAACACCGGTGGGCGAGCTGGGTGAGGTGCCGTACGAGAACGTCTTTCCGTCGTGGATCGTCTCGACCGCCTCCGGGTCGTCCTGCTCCTGGAAAGCTCGCCAGACCTGCCGGCCCTTGGTGGCGCCGTACTTCTTCTCGGCGGCCAGCAGTGCGAGCGCCGACTGCACCTCGCCGCCGCCACCGGTGCCGAACAGCGCACCGACGACCGCGCCGATCGCCACGATGTCGGTCGCGGTGAACGGTTCGATCGTCCCGGCGTTCGTCACCGAGTCGATCTTCCCGGCCAGTACGTACTCACCGGGGAAGGTGCGGTTCGCTCTGGCCTGGGTGATGTAGGCATTGACGCCGAGCAGGTAGTCCTTCACGTCGGTGAGGGCCTGCGCCCCCCTGGCGCCGGACGCCGCCACCCGATCGATCTGGGCCTGCAGGTCGGCCTCCGTGTAGGGGGCCTGAGTGAAGAACGTCTGCTCGAACAGCCGGTTGGAGGGCGCCCCACCGGCGAAGCTGCTCAACTGACCGCGGCCGACGTGCCGCAGCACGTCCATCAGCCAGAGCCGGTCAGCACCGGCGATCCAGCCGGCGCCGTACTCGGTGCCCGCTCGGGTGGTGCCGCGCACGTGGGCGACGCCGGTGGCCTTGTCCCGAGTGATCGTGACGTCGGAGCGCGGCGTCTTGACCGACTCCACCTCGGTCGGCGCGACATCGAGCGAGGCGTCGTTGTAGTACCCGTTGATCGCGGCATCAGTCAGGCTCGAGTATCCGGCGGCCAGCGAGGCGTACTTGCCCAGCTGATCGTCCGCGTGCGCCGGTTGGGTGCCGAAGGCCTGGTTACCCAGGATGTCCGCGAGGGTGGCGCTCCCGTTCTCGCCCGGCGGCAGGATGTCGCCGCACTGGCCGAGGCAGTAGTCCTCGCCGGAGAAGGAAGCCGTGCGCACGGGGGCCTGCGCTTCGGCCCGCCCGGGGACGGCCAGAGCAGCGATCAAAACTGCGGTGGCAACCGCGGCTTTGAGCGGTACTCGGTGCCGCCATGCCGCGCCATTGCTGGTCATGAGTGCCTCCGGAGCGTTCGCGAAGTTAGGTGCTCGAACGCTAACGGCAGAAGCGCAAAATGTGAACTACTCTCGGGTTTTGTTCCGAAGATTACTCTGTGTTGATCGTTGGTGGCATCAATTGACCGAGCCGTGAGTCCAGATACGCACCCAGGACCTGCTGCGCTTCGGCGATCAGCCACGGGTCGCCGGCGGGATCGAAGCGGAACGCCAGCCGGACCAGACTGTCCGCGATCTCGACCGCGACCAGTAGGACGGTCGCCAGGTCGCCCGACTCTTGAGCACCCAATTGCACGGCCAGCGGGCGGAGCCGATCGGCCACCAGTTCATTGGCGTTGTCGAGGCCCGGACCGGCCTCCTCGACAGGACCCAAGATCGGTTGCGGATCACCGAAATCGAGTACCGCGAACCCGGGCATCTCCCGTTTCATCGCGACATACTCCTGGACCACCACGGAGGCGGTGGACTGCCAGCCGCTGACCGGATCGCGATCCAGCCGGGAACCCAGCCGCCCCAGGAACGCCTCGAGATTGCGCTCCGCCAGCCCCCGGCACAGCGCCGCCTTGCCGGCGAAGAACTGGTACAGCGTGCCGATCGGCACCTCTGCCCGGCGGGCCACCTCGCGGGTGGTGAGCGCGTCGTACCCCACTTCGTCGAGCACCTGCGCGCAGGCGTCGAGCAACCGCGCGACCCGCTCGGCACTGCGCCGTTGCATCGGTTTCCGTCGAACATTTCCATTTGGCTCTGGCATTGCTACCCCCCAGCGTCTAACATGAACAATCCTCACCTTAGCAAGGGAACCTCATGGCCCCCGAAGCGTTGCCCACATTCACCACATCGGACGCGACAACCGGTGTCCCTGCATTCGATCACGATTGCGGTGAGCCTCTGCCCGCATTCGGTTCGGACTTCCGCTGGGGCACCGCAACAGCGGCCTACCAAATCGAGGGCGCAGCCGACTCTGACGGGCGCGGACCGTCGATCTGGGACACGTTCAGCCACCAGCCGGGTCGAATCCGGGAGGGGCACACCGGTGACGTCGCGTGCGATCACTACCACCGGTGGGAAGAAGATCTCACCCTGGCGGCCGGGCTCGGACTGGACTCATACCGGTTCTCGATCGCCTGGTCTCGGGTCCAGCCGGATGGGCAGTCCGCCGTCAACCCGGCCGGCCTCAACTTTTACGACCGGCTGGTCGACCGGATGCTGGAGCTCGGTCTCAGCCCGTTCCCCACGCTGTTCCACTGGGACCTGCCACAGGCCCTGGAAGACCGCGGCGGCTGGCTGAACCGGGACACCGCTTACCGCTTCGCTGACTACGCCGCCCTGGTCGCCGATCGGCTGGGTGACCGAGTACCGCAATGGATCACGCTCAACGAGCCCTTCATCCACATGGCGTTCGGGTACGCGCTCGGGGTTCACGCTCCGGGGCACGAGTTGTACTTCGGCGCGCTCCCGGCCGGGCATCACCAGTTGCTCGGCCACGGTCTCGCGGCGGCCGCCCTGGCCGAACGCGGCGGAGCGGTGCTCCTGACGAACAACTGCACACCGGTTACCCCGGCCAGTGACCAGCCGGAGGACCTGGCCGCAGCCGCCGTCTACGACACCCTGCACAACCGGTTCTTCCTCGACCCGGTGCTCACCGGCCGGTATCCGGAACTCCTCGAGGAGATGCTGACCGCCAGCGGCACCATTCATGACGGCGACCTGAAGACGATCGCCGCCCCGCTGGACGGGCTCGGTATCAACTACTACACCCCGACCCTGGTCAGCGCCCCACCCGCGGGAAGCGAGGACTCGGCGCCGCCGCTGCCCTTCCTGCAACTGCCCATCGACGGTGTGCCGCACACCGGTTTCGGCTGGCCGGTCGTCCCAAGCGGGCTGCGCGACCTGCTGGTCGGCTTGCGGGACCGGTACGGCGCCGACCTGCCACCCATCTACGTCACCGAGAACGGCTGCGCCTACCCGGATCCGGTCGAGGACGACGGGCAGGTCCGGGACCAGGAGCGGATCGCCTTCCTCGACGCTCACGTGCGTGCCGTCCGGGAGGCGATCACCGCCGGGGTGGACGTGCGCGGCTACTTCGTCTGGTCGCTGCTGGACAACTTCGAGTGGGCAGAGGGTTACACGCAACGCTTCGGTCTGGTGCATGTCGACTTCGAGACCCAGGTACGGACGCCGAAAGCGTCCTACCACTGGTACGCCGAGCAGGTCCGGGCGCAGCGGGCCGGCACTCGATGAGCACCGAAGCGACCAGCCCCAGCCCGGTCGTCCAGACCGGTGCCGAGCCGACTCGACCGGTTGGTGCTCGCTGGACGGCACTACTCGCGCTGGCCAACCTCGGCCTGTGGATCGGGTACTTCGGGCCCTTGCAGGTGTCGCTGCCCAACCAGATGCAGGCCATCGATCCGGCCGGCAAGGAGACCGCACTCGCGATCGCCACCGGCATCGGGGCCGCGATCGCCCTGGTGGTCAACCCGTTGACCGGGGCGCTGTCGGACCGGACGACGTCCCGGTTCGGCCGCCGTCACCCCTGGTCCATCGTCGGCGCCCTGATCGGAGCGGGCGGCCTCGCCTTCCTCGCCGGCCAGACCTCGCTGACCGGTGTGATCATCGGCTGGTGCCTGGCGCAGACCGGGCTGAACATGCTGCAGGCCGCGATCACCGCCGCGGTACCCGACCACGTGCCGGTGCACGAACGAGCCACCGTCTCGGGGTGGATCACCTCGCAGCAGTTGCTCGGGCTGGTCGCCGGCGTGGTCCTGGTCGGCATCGTGGTCACCGGGTTGGCCAGCGGCTACCTGGCCCTGGCGATCGCCGTCCCGATACTCGCCCTGCCGTTCGTGCTCGGCACCCGCGACCCGGTGCTGGACCCGAAGGATCGCCCGGTGTGGTCCACCAGCGAGTTCCTGAGCGGTTTCTGGATCAGCCCGCGGGCTCACCCAGACTTCGCCTGGGCCTGGCTGACCCGGTTCCTGATGCAGCTCAGCTACTCGATGGCCACCCTGTACCTGCTCTACTACCTGCGCGACGAATTGCACTACGAGACCTTGTTCCCCGGCAGTGACGCCGAAACCGGCCTGCTGATCCTGATTCTGATCAACACCGTGGTGGCGATGATTGCCACGGTGATCGGCGGGGTGATCTCGGACCGCTCCGGCCGGCGCAAGCGCTCGGTCACGATCGCCGGTCTGATCCTCAGCGCACCGGGCGTCGCCCTGGCACTGTGGCCGTCCTGGCCATGCGCCGTCGGCTCGGCCGTGGTGCTCGGCCTCGGTTACGGGGTGTACATGTCTGTCGATCAGGCGCTGGTCACGCAGGTGCTGCCGGCGGCGGTGAGCCGCGGCCGCGACCTGGGCCTGATCAACATCGCCAACTCGGCCCCCCAGGTGCTGGCCCCGGCCATCGCCGCCCCGCTGATCGCGCACGCCGGGGGTTACCCCGCGCTGTACTTCAGCGTGGCCGGGGTGAGCCTGCTGGGCGCCGTCCTGGTTCGAAAGATCCAGGGCGTTCCCTGACCAGTTCTCAGTTGTAGTTGAACTGGCCAACCAATTGACGCAGATCATTGCTCATCCGAGCCAGATCAGACGCCGAGACTTGGACGTTGGAGACACCTTCCGTCGTGGTTTGCGCGCTGGTGGCAACGCCGGTGATGTTTTTGGCGATGTCGCTGGACCCAGTGGCCGCCTCGCTCACCGACCGGCTCATCTCGCTTGTCGTGGCGGTCTGTTCCTCCACGGCCGAGGAGATGGTTACCTGGTAGTCGTTGATCTGCCCGATCACCGAGGTGATCTGCTCGAGGGCGGATACCGCTCCGCTGATCTCGTTCTGAATGGCCTCGATCCGAGTCCCGATGTCTTCAGTGGCTTTCGCCGTGCCTTGGGCAAGATCCTTGACCTCGCTGGCGACCACGGCGAAGCCCTTACCGGCTTCACCGGCGCGGGCCGCCTCGATCGTGGCGTTGAGCGCCAGCAAGTTGGTCTGCTCCGAGATCGACGTGATCACCTTGACCACGCTGGAAATCTCGGCCGAGCTTTCACCGAGCTTGTTCATCGTGGCATTCGTGGCCTGGGCCACCTCGACGGCGCCGCGCGCCACCCGAACCGCATCGGCCGTGTTCTGCGCGATCTCTCGGATCGACGCACCGACCTGTTCGGCCCCGGCCGCCACGGTGGCGATACTGCTGGACACCTGCTCTGCCGCCGAACTGACCATTGTTGCCTGCCCGGCCGTTTCGTCGGCGCTGGTGGCGATCTCGGCACTGGTCATGGACAACTGTTCGGACGCGGAGGCGAGCGTGGTCGCGCTGTCCGCCATCGCCGTCACCGCCAACCGGATCGAATCGACTGATCGGTTCACTGCCGTGGCCATCGCCCCCAGTTCGTCCGGTGGCCCCTTCGGTGCCCGTTGAGTGAGGTCGCCCCGCGCGACTGCCTCAAGCACCACACGGAGCCGGGCCAGCGCCCGCTGGATCCCGCGGACCGTCAATCCGGCCGCAACCAATCCCAGCGACAGACCAATTCCCAGGGCGAGCAGCAGTTGGATCCGGACCCGGTCCGCCTGTCGGTCGCCAGCCTGCACGGACGCGGTAAGGCCAGCGGTCGCCGCGACCACCGCGTCGTCGGTCTGCTTCTCGTACGCCTTACGCAGGTCGCGGTTCGCACCGAGCGCCACCTCGACGGCACCGGAACGGTCCGTTGTGAACTGGGTGAATTCTAGTTCGACGGCTGACAACCAGGTCTGCGCGGCAGTGGAAATGCCATCAACTCGCTTGCGCTGATCATCTGTCTCGGCGGCCGCCCGTGCCGCATCCAACTGGCTGTCCATTTTCACCATTCGCCCCTGCACCTCCGAGGCGAAACTCTTCTCCCCCGTGAGCAGGAAACCTCGTTCATCGTTGGCGGCGGCCTTCGCGGTCAGGGCAGCCTGTTGCAACCCAGACAGATAGGGCACGACGTGCTGATTCTCCTGCCGACGGGCGGTCTGCAAGGTGTCGATCTTGATCACGGCCAGCCCGACGGCAACCGTGAACAGCAGCAGTACGGTCGCGTATCCGGCGTACAAGCGACGCCGCACGGTCCAGCCGGACGCTCGATCCGATTCTCCGACCGATACCTCCGTCATGCTTTCCATCACGTCACAATCCCCACTAGCGTCGACGATGGCCCGTTGAGGATCGTGGGCCTCAACGCATCATCGGCACCGGTGCGTAGAAGTGAAGTAGGCTCCCGGGGCCAGGCCTAATCGATCTGTGACCTATAGAACGCAAATGGACGAGCGTGAGCTGCGTCTCGAGATCGAGACCCGCTCGCGGCCAGGAACGCGGCATTTGGCCCGCTGCCCGTCATCGCCCAGATCATGAGCCTGACCAGCAACACCTAGGTCGACGCGGAGCGGGCCATCTCGATCGACGGCAGGTCCGACCGTGGCACGACCGGTATTTCTGGTCACCCGGCTGAAGCGGTTCAGCCGGGCCCGCCAGACCGGCCGAAGCCTCGGCGAGGCCACAACGGCTTGCCCTCATTCGGACGTGGTCTTAGATTCATTACCAGACAACGATGTCGGCGAGCGCGCAAGGGAGACGGCACAGCGGCCGCTCCGACCCGCCCGGCGAAGTCGCCGGTGCTGCCGGTCGATCCCGCACCAGCGGGCAGCGATTCGCTCCCAGACTTCCAGCCGTCGAGGCAGTTTTCAGCCGTTGAGGACGCCCGACCGGCCCCACATACTCCGCGTTTCACGCGAAAGAACTTCGATCGCATGGTCTATCGCCATGCCTTCGAGAGTCCAGGAGTTGACGGACCAGATGACAGTTCCAACGAAAGACACAGTTCCTGAGGAAGTTCCGGCACCGAGCACGCGCGGCAACCGGCACAACCATTTCACCGCCAAGCCCAGCGACGAGTTGTCCTGGCGGCCCGTCCAGCGCAGCACCCGGGTGGCGGTGGCCACGGCGCTCGTGGTCACCATCTTCTACATCCTCTTTCTGCTCAATCCGGCCTACCGGGGTAACACCGCGCTCTGGGTGATCCTGCTCTTCGCCGAAGGACTCACCGTTTTCCAGGCGCTGGGTACCTGGTGGACGATCCTGGCCCACGACGGCCGACCCGACTCACCGGACGTGTACCTGATGCGACGCCGCCTGCTCAGCGGCGAGGAGAAGCCCAGCATCGATGTTTTCATCACCGTCTGCGGCGAGCCGATCGACATCGTGCTGGGCACCGTGCGGGCCGCCAGAGACATGCGAATCACCCACCAGACCTGGGTTTTGGACGACGGCCGATCTGATCAGCTACGCCAGGCCTGCCGGCTCGAAGGGGTTGGATACCTGCGCCGAGACGGCCGCGAGCACGCCAAGGCAGGCAACGTCAACGCCGGATTGGCCCGCACCAGTGGAGAATTCGTCGTCATTCTGGACGCCGACCATGTGCCGAGCCCAGACTTCCTGGTTCGAGCATTGCCACAGATGCATGACCCATCGGTCGCTTTCGTGCAGACCCCGCAGGCCTTCCCGAGCGCCCGCGGGCTGGTCGCGGTGGGTACCGCAGAAGCCCAGCGGATCTTCTACGAGCTGGTCTGCCCGGGGAAGAACCACTTCAACGCGGTGTTCTGCGTCGGCACCAACGTGATTTTCCGGCGCGCTGCGCTGGACGAGATCGGCGGGCTGCACACCGAGAGCAACTCCGAGGACATCTGGACCTCCATCCAGCTGCACCGGCGCCAATGGCGGTCGGTCTTCGTCCCGGAGACGCTGGCCCGAGGCATCGCCCCGGACAACCTGTTGGCCTACTTCAAGCAGCAGTTCCGCTGGTCCTACGGCGGTTTCGAGGTGTTGCTGCGTGGTCGGCTGTTCCGCCGCAACGGGCTGACCATGGACCAGCGGTTGCAGTACCTGCTCACCGGCACGAATTACCTGCTGTCGATCGCAGCGCTGATCTTCATGCTGATCCCGTCGACGTACCTGCTCTTCGGGCTGAGCCCGGTGCAGGCGAACACCACCACCTGGCTGCTGCACTACATGCCCTTCTACGCCCTGGTCGTGCTCGTGACCTGGTTGCAGTGCGGTGGCTTCAAACCGTCCGCGATCATCACCAGCATCGGCTCGGCTCCGGTCGTCGCCCGAGCCTTGATCATGGTCCTGCTGCGCCGCAAGGCCTCCTGGACGGTGACCAATGCCGGTTCCGGCACGTTGCCGGGCGTGGAGCTCGTGCTGCCGCAGATCGCCCTGGTGCTGTTGAACGTGGTGGCGATCGGAGTCGGTCTCAGTTCCATGACCGACGTGCCGGCCACCCTGCTGTCGGTCTTCTGGGCCGGCCTGCACATCCTCGTGCTGGGCCGGGTCGTCGCTGAGGCGGTTCTCGCCCCGCGCCGGGAGCGAGAGCGCGAGCAGGAGCGCAAGGCCGGAGCTCGCTTGCTGCGAGCTCTGCCCTGGCCGACACGTTCCGACGACGCCAAGGCCGTCTCTGCCTGAGCCGCCCCTCCGTGAGCCAGCCACCTCTACCTAGCGGGAGAAACCCATGAGCACCGCAACTGACGTCGCCTCCACCGAGGTCACCTCGAACACCGCAGCACCGAACACCGCGCCACCCGATCGGCCGGCCGACCCCCCGACCCCGGCTCGTCGGCGCCGCTGGAACTGGAAGAAATGGCGGGCCCGGCTCGTCGTCCTACTGATGATCGCTGCTGCCGTGGCCGGTGGCACGCGACTGGCCGAGGCCCGAACCGGGGCCATCGCGCAATTCGACCTCGAGACCGTCACCCTGACCGCCCAGCCGATCAGCGTGGAATCCCGGAAGACCGGTCAGATCACCGCCGTGAACGTGGCTCCCCTGCAGAAAGTGACCGAAGGTCAGCGGCTCGGCACGATCCTCACCTCGACGACCTCCGCAGCCGGTCTGGAGCGCTCGAAGTCGGTCCCGCTGACCGCTCCGGCCGACGGGATCGTCAGCGGCGAACCACTGCCGGTGGGCAGCATCGTGCAGCCTGGGGTGCCGTTCGTGCAGCTGTACGACCCGGACCAGCTCACCTTCGACACCACCGTCCGGGTCGAGGACCTGCCCCGGCTGTCCCCCGGAATGACGGCCACCCTGCGCGCCGACGGGCTGAGCCGGCCGGTCGAGGCCGTCATCCAGCGGGTCGTACCCCGGGTGGTTGAGCCCACCAGCGGCCGGCTGCCGACCTCTCAAGATCGACTCCAGTTGGTGCTGGTGCCGAAGCGGGCCGCCGACGTCACCCAGTTGATCCCGGGACTGCGCTTCACCGGCACCGTTGACACCAGCACGAACGCCGGAACAGCCACCGACGGCCTGCACATCAGCAGCTGAGCAGAGCCCCTACGCACGCCGACGCGACCTAGGAGGAGTTCACCGTGCCCACCTCGACCAAAGCCGACGCGCAGCGGTCGCTGCCCACAGCCGGTACCCGGAAGCGGTCACCCGATCGCCTCGGCCGGGTGGTGATCGCCGTGCTGGTCGTGACCGCCCTGCTGGCCCTGGCCGTGGTGGGGATCCGCAGCTGGCGAGGCGACGGCTGGAAACCGGTCTGGAGCGACGATTTCGACGGCGACAGCGGCACCACACCGGCTGCGGGTAACTGGCTCATCGATACCGGCACGAGCTACCCGGGCGGTGCCGCCCAGTGGGGAACCGGTGAGATCCAGACCTACACCACGGACCCGGCGAACATCGCCCTTGACGGCGCGGGCAACCTGCGGATCACCCCCACCCGGGACGCCTCCGGTGCCTGGCAGTCGGGGCGGCTGGAGAGCCGCCGGGCGGACTTCCAGCCACCGGCCGGCGGAAAGCTCAAGGTGGAGGCCCGGATCAAGATCCCGGCCGGCGGCCCCGGCTACTGGGCGGCGTTCTGGATGCTCGGTGCGCCGTTCCGGCCGAGCCACACGGATTGGCCGGGCGCGGGAGAGATCGACGTGATGGAGAACCTCGGGTCGGAGCCGTCCACCGTGCACGGCACTCTGCACTGTGGTGTCTTCGACGGCGGACCGTGCCGGGAGACGGACGGGCTCGGGGGATCCCGGAGCGCCCAGGAGACACCCTTCACCGCCGGTTTCCACACGTACACCGTGGAGTGGGACCGTTCCCTGCCGACCGAAGAGATCCGCTGGTACGTCGACGGCACGCAGTTCCACACCGTGCGGGCCACGGACGTCGACCGCAACACCTGGGACCGCGCCACCGGCCACGGGTTCTTCCTGCTGTTCAACGTGGCGATCGGGGGCGGCTGGCCCGGTCCACCGGACGCCTCCACCCGCCCGGGGCAGTCGATGCTGATTGATCGAGTGTCGGTGGCCCGAAAGTCCTGAATAAATGGTTAAGGAGCAACCCAACATGTGCGACACAATGACGATGATCAGAACTCAGAGGGACGGCGTTGTGGACGATATTGTCCCGACCGACCTGGACGACGAGGTCCGGGCGATCCTGGACGAGTACGGCTTCGACGCCGTCCGGTTCGCCGACCTCCGCGCCCGGGTGCGCTCCGGCGCGCTGTCGAAGGCCGGCAACGTGGTCTCCGGCCGGGTCGAGCCGCCGCTGCCGGAAGACCTCGTCCACCTGCCGGAACCCGGCGAGGAGCAGCACGCGGCGGCGCACGCGGCCGGCTTGGCGGCACTGCGGGCCGGGGCGGTGGCCTCGGTGGTGCTGAACGGCGGGATGGCGACCCGCTTCGGTGGGCGGGTCAAGGGCGTGGTGGAGGCGGTGGATGGCCGCAGCTTCCTGGAGATCAAGCTGGGGCAGACCGCCGAGCTTGCCGACCGGCTCGGCGCCTCGGTGCCCTGCGCGGTGATGACCAGCTTCGCCACGGATCGGCCGACCCGGGAGTTCCTGCAGGCCCGCGGGCTGCCCGAGCCTCTGCTCTTCGCCCAGTCCGTGTCGCTGCGCCTCGAACCCGACGGCGAGATCTTCCGCACCGAGGACGGCCGGGTTTCGCCCTACGCACCCGGGCACGGTGACTTCCTCCGGGCCTTCCGGGCGTCCGGGACCCTGGAGCGGCTGCGCGCGCTCGGCGTCCGCCATCTCATGGTGTCGAACGTGGACAACCTTCCGGCTCGGCTCGACCCGGTGGTGCTCGGCATGCATGTCCGGTCGGGACGACCGATGACCGCCGAGGTGGTGGCCAACACCGGTGATGTCGGCGGTGCTCCGGCCCGGGTGGACGGGCGGCCGATGCTGCTCGAATCGGTGCGATTCCCACCCGGCTTCCAGCACGCGAGCCTGCCGGTGACGAACGTCAACACGGTCACCTTCGACCTCGAGGCACTCGACGCGGACTTCGACCTGAGCTGGCTGTACGTCGAGAAGACGGTCGAAGAGCGGAAGGCCGTGCAGCTGGAGCAGGTGTTCCATGAGGCCTCGGCCAGCCTGCCGACCACCTACCTCCAGGTCCCGGTGACCGGGCCGGAGTCCCGCTTCATCCCGGTCAAGACCCCCGAAGACCTGGCTGCCGCGCAGCCCCAGCTTCGCGCGCTGCTGGCGCGGCCGGCGTTGGACTGAACCGGGGTCGGACTCTCGGCTCGGCAGCGACGGCGAGCATCGCCAGCAGGAGGGCCGCGGCCAGCGCCCAGGCCGCCACCACGTCGCTGATCCGGTGCACGCCCAGCACTAACCGGCTGGCGCCGACCGCGACGAAGAACACCAGCCCGGCGAGCGAGGTGGCCGCCCGACCGATCCGGCCGAGGTACGGCCAGGTGATGATCACGATGCAGCCCGCGAACACCGCGGCGTTCGCGGCGTGACCAGAGGGAAAGGTGTATCCCTCGACCAGCGGTCCGGAGCCCGGCCAGTGCGGGCGCTGGCGGGCCACCAGGTACCGCGAACCGATGGCGAGGGCACCGGAGATCAGCATCGTCGCCGCCCACCAGAGGGCCACCGCACGCAACCCGCGCCGCCAGAGCAGCACCGCACAGATCAGGGTCACCACCCTGAGCACGGTGGGCACGGTCAGATGACCGATCCAGTCGGACATGGTGGCGAGGGCGTCGTGGCGCAACCCGACGTCGAACACCTGCTTCGACCGCTCCTCGTCGGGTGCCCACCAGAGCCGCCCACGAACCGTCAGCTCGCCGATCAGCACTATCACCCCGACGAAGAAGATCGACCCTAGAGCCAGCACCAGCGGCGACGTCGCGCTCCGCGAGGCGCCGGAGCGCCGTTCCTGCCTACCGTCGGGACTTTTGATCATCCCCCTACCCTGCCCCCGGGCCTTCACCTAGGCCACTTGGCATCGCGGTTTGACCTCGAGCGGACCCTGCGGGGTCAATTCGCGAGGGCGCCGGGCGCCAATACTCGGGCAGCCGCAACCCGACTCGGTCTAACCCTTCGTGCAAACGTTTGCCCGCGAGTTCTCGGGCACTTGGACCGCTCCGGGTTGCGGCCTCCGCGGCAGCATCCCCCGTACCTATTCGGCCCGCCCACACTTCTGCGGTGATCATGCACGCTTGCCCGGCCTTGCTGGCCACTTCTCCACGCCCCCTGCGCCCCTGCGCCCTGCGCCTCTGTGCCTCCACGCCCCTGCGCCTCTGCGCCTCTGCGCCTCTGCGCCTCTGCGCCTCTGCGCCTCTGCGCCTCTGCGGTGATCATGCACGGTTGCCCAGCTCAAAGCGAGCAACCGTGCATGATCACGGCAGGTTAGGCCGAGGCTGCAGGCTGGACGACACGCGGTCTGAGGTCCGCAGCCGCGCTCACGCCTGCCGATTGCGGCGCGGAGGCTCGGAGCTGGGCAGCCAGACCCGCATCGTTGACGGGCCGCGGTTGGCCCAGTCGTGATACGGGATCAGCTGAACGTCAACCCAGTCGGAGGGCCCATCCGACCCCGAGTCCACAGCGGCTCCCGAGTCCACAGCGGCTCCCGAGTCCACAGCGGCTCCCGAGTCGACGGCGGCGATGGGATCCACGGCGGTGCGGTAGGGCCACGGCGAGGCGCCGGACCCGGGTTCCAGCCGGACCCGAACGACGGTCTCGCCGGCCACCTCCTGGGGAGCAGCCTGGGTGTCGACAGCCACCAGGGCGACGTCACCCGACCACCGGTCCAGACCCGCCGCCACGAGGTCGACGGATTCCAGGCACATCACCTCCGGCCCTCGCTCCACGGCGACACATCCGCGCACCGCATCGATCCGCGGGTCCGCGCCGGTGAACCGCGGTTCGACCGGAAGCACCAGCTCAATGACGTCGCCGACCTGGAAGGCTCGGGTGACGCTCGCCTCGCCGGCCGGCACGGATCGGGTCGACTCCGGACCGTCCCCAAAGCGCTCCACCAGCATCGCACCGGTCGCCCAGTCCGGTACCCGGACCGTGAAAGTCCAGGGCCGAATTGCTGTTTCGCGCATGATCACGCGTATCGTGCCGCTCTTCGGATAGCTGGTCTCGACGTCCAATGCCACCGGCCGACCGTCCGGCAGGCTGGTCCGGATCTGCGCAGACGCGTATTGGTGCAGTTGCAGGCCTTCGTCGTCGACGGTCGCGACGTAGGCCGCCAGGCTGGCCAGGGTACGGGCGACATTGGGCGGGCAGCAGGAGACGGCGAACCACGGCGCCCGCAACGATGACGACGCTCGAGGGGATGGCGCATCCTGCGGCGGCACCTCGCCGGGCCGGCGCTGGTGCAGGGTGTTCGCGTAGTAGAAGGCGGTGCCTTCGGCTGACGGCGAGGTGGCCACCACGTTGTACAGCGTTCGCTCGATCAGATCGGCGTACTGCGTACCTCCCAGGGCGAGCAGCAACCGCCAGGAGAACATCACCGAGGCGACGCCGGCGCAGGTCTCGGAGTACGCGCGATCGGGCGGCAGCACCCAGTCGTCGCCGAAGGCCTCGTTCTGATGATGCGATCCCTGCCCCCCGGTCAGATAGGTACGCCGGGCAACGGTGTTCGCCCACTGCGTCGCCAACGACTTGAGGAGCTCGTCGTCCGCCAATTCGACGGCCACGTCGACCGCTCCGGCGGACAGGTACCCGGCGCGCACGGCATGCCCGCGCAGCACGGTGGCCTCGCGCACCGGCAGGTCGTCCTGGTAGTAGGCCCGGCCCCACTCGATGTCCGACAGCGTGCCCCGGCCACGACGCTCCACGAACAGCGCCGCCTGGGTGAGGTATCGGGCCTCGCCGGTGACCCGGGCGAGCTCGACCAGGGCAGGCTCGATCTCCGGGTGCCCACAGATCCCGCCGTCCGCGAATACCTCGCAGACCAGATCGGCTGCCTTGCAGGCCACTTCGAGCAGACCGTCGTCGGCCTGGGGCCGGGTACGAGCCCGCGCGACGGCCGCCTGAAACAGGTGCCCGAGGCAGTAGAGCTCGTGCCCCCACTCCAGATCAGACCATCGAGGCGGCTGTCCCGGACGCCCGAACCGGGTGTTGAGGTAGCCGTCGGCCTCCTGCGCGGCGGCCACCCGAGCCACCAGGGCACGGAATCTCAGTTCGAGGTCCGCATCGTCGTCCCGGCCGATCTCCCAGGCCATCGCTTCCAACAGCTTGAACACCTCGGAGTCGGCAAACTCACGACCGTGCCGTGGCCCGGCCGGGCACCGGTTCGAGTGCCCGGCCGAACTCCCCTCCTCGGCTCCGGTGGAGAGTTCGGCCGACGCGAGGTCGAAGTTGGCGATCCAGCCCTCGCGTTCCATCCACCGCTCGATGTGGGCGAGCGAGGCGGTCGCATTCACCTGCTGTCGGGAGGCCCAGAATCCGTCAACGATGCGGACGTCGCCCAGCCCGAGTGGGCGCAGCCGACCTCGGGCCGGGTCGATGGGAGTCGCTCGGGTGCTCGTCATGGCGGTCACACTCATCCCTTGAGCGCGCCGGACATGAAGCCGCGCACATAGTGTCGTTGGAGAAGCAGGAAAAGTACGATGCACGGCAGCGCGAGCACCATCACGCCAGCCTCCGTGGCGCCGTAGTCCACGACACCTTGCACCTGGCCGCGCATGTTGGACACGGCCAACGGCAGGGTGAACCGGTTGGAGTCGTTGATCAGGATCAGCGGCGCAAGAAAGTCGTTCCAGGCCGCCAGGAAGGCGAACAGCCCAACCGTGATCAGGCCCGGCTTCACTGCGGGGATCAGCACCCGCCAGAGGACGCCGAACGACGTGCAGCCGTCCACCATGGCGGCCTCGTCCAACTCTCGCGGGATGGACTCGAACGAGATCCGCATCATGAACGTGGAGAACGGCAGCTGGAACACCGTGAGCACGAGCGCCACGCCGACCAGCGAGTTCTGCAGCCCGAGCTGGTTCAGCAGCACGTACAGCGGGATCAGCAGCGTGGCGTAGGGAACCATCAGGATCGCCAGCGTCAACAGAAACAGCGCGTTCCGCCCGGGAAAGCGGAATCGCGCGAAGGCGTATCCGCCGAGCAACGAGATGCCCAGGGTCAGGACCACGGTCAGGCCCGAGACGAGCGCGGAATTCGCGAGGTACCGCCAGATTCCAGCCTGATAGTGAGAGAGGGAGACGTAATTGGCGAATCCCCACCCGTCGCTCTGGCTCGTCCCGGCCTGCGGCGAAACCGATGACACCGCCGTCCACACCACCGGGAACAGGAAGATGACCGCGAGCGCGCCGGTGAACACCCAGAACGGGGTGCGCAGTACCAGGTTCGCCTTCACCACAGCCTCCTCAATTCTCGTCGGTGCGTCGGACCGCGCGCAGTTGCAGCACGTTGATGGCGACCAGGGCGAGAACGACCATGACCGAGAGCGCAGCCGCAACGCCCAGGTCGTTCTGCCCCTGGAAAGCGACGTTGTAGATCAGCTCGACGATGGTGATCGTGCTGTTGTCCGGCCCGCCCTTGGTCAGGATGTAGAACTGCTCGAACGCCAGCAGCGAGCCGGTGACACTGAGCACCGTGGTGAGGGCCAGCGTCGGGCGCAGCAGCGGCAAGGTGATCCGGCGGAAGGTCTGCCAGCGGGTCGCGCCGTCCACCCAGGCAGCCTCGAAGACGTCGGTCGGAATGCCCTGCAGGCCCACCAGCATCAGCAACATGTAGAAGCCGGCGTACCGCCACACGATGAGGAACACCGTCGAAGCCAGTGCTGCGTTGGGAGTACCGAGGAACGAGGCTCCAAAGTGGTTCATCACTGGTGCGAGCGGCCCGGCCAGCGGTGAGTAGAGGACGTAGAACAACAGCGAGGCCGAGGCCAGCCCGAGCGCGCTGGGGATGAGAAATGCCGTGCGCAGCAGCCCTTTCCAGCGAGTTGACTGTTGTACCAGGAGTGCCAGGCCGAGCCCCAACCCGGTCAGCAGGGCCGTGGTGATCACGGTGTACTTCAGCGTGAAGATCACCGAATCCACGAAGAACCGGTTGCTGACCGCCTGCTGGTAGTTCTCCGGCAGGTTGACCCCCTGATCTCCGCTCAGCAGCGGCCAGTCGGAGCCCGACATGCGCAGCACCAGCAGCAGGGGCAGGACGAAGAGAACGAGGACGAAGACGGCGGTCGGGGCGGCGTACAGCCAACCCGCCGCCGCCCGTCCGCGAACCGCCCGCCGCCGCTCCCGCCGCCTCGAAGACCAACCGGTGGCCGGCGGAGAGCTCGGTGGTGCAGCCGTTACGGCGATGTCGATCAACTCCTTTCAGCGATGCGCGGCAGTTCCGGAGATCGAACGGCTACTGCCCCAACACCGAGGTGATTTCCTTGTTGTCGGCGTCAATCGCACTGCCGTCGCCCAGGACGGCGTTCCGGACCAGGGACAGCCATGGGCTGTTCGGCGCGTTGAATGCCTGCTGGAAATTGAGCGCGACCGGGGTCTGGCCCTTACCCGCTACCTCGTTGATCGTCACGACACGAGGATCTTTCGCCGAGTACTCGTTGTTGGCCAGGTCGGACCGGGACACCACGTCGTTGTTCTTCGCCAGCACGCCCACCTGGGCATCCTCGGACATCAACCAGGACAGGAAGTTCCAGGCCTGAGCAGCGTGCTTGGAGTCCTTCGAGATACCCAGACCATCACCGCCGACGAAGGTGGAGGCTCCTGAGTCGACGCCCGGCAGGCCGGCGACTCCGACATCGAACTTGGTCGTGGACGACAGCAGGGTCGCCGGGTAGGGCATCAGCCCGACCTTGCCCTCGGTGAAGCCCGCCGTCCAGGTCGGCCCCGCCTCATCCTTGGAGGAGGGCAGCACCGCGCCGGACTTCCACAGGTCACGCCAGGTGCTGTAGATGGCCTTCGCCGGGTCACCGTTCAGCAGCGACTCGGTGCCGTCGTCGTTCGTCACCTGCTGGCCGGAGGCCCAGACGCTGGGGAACCAGGTGAACACCAGGCAGCCACCGCAGTTCAGACCGGTCGCGGTGCCGTAGACGCCGGGCTTCTTCAGCGCCTGGATCTTTTTCGCGTCCGCGGCGAACTCTGCGAGCGTGGCCGGCGCCTTGTCCGGATCGAGGCCGGCCTCTTTGAACAGGTCCTTGTTCCAGAACAGCATCGACAGGTCGAGGACGAACGGCAGGACGTGCTCCTTGCCGTCAACCGTCCCCGCGTCGAGGTGTCCCTTGTTGATCTGGTCCTTGAACGCCAGGCCGTCGATCTGTGCCGAGATGTCCTGGAACAATCCTTGCTTGACCCAGTTCGGCACGTAGACGATGTCGGCGGCGAACAGGTCCGGCAACCCTGAAGCACCCGCCGCAGCACCCACTTTGGCGACGTAGTCATCGTTCGGGACAACCGTGAGGCTGACCTGATTCTGGTGGCTGGCGTTATAGGCGGCCACCAGGAGCTTCGCCTGCTTCTCCAGTGGCGCCCTGGTCCACAGGGTGAGCTTGGCGCCGTCGTCGGTGCCGGTCGGGCCCACGGACACGGCCGGGGCTGCTTCACCGTCACTGCCGCCACAGGCGGCCATCGCCATGGCCAGACCAACCGCGACCACGCCGGTGACAGCGCGCAGGCGCCGGGATCGGGTTTTCGTCATGATGTCTCCTCAAGCTCGTCGTTGAGCGGGGCACCGAGACGACCCGGGACAGGCCGCCCGAAACCTATGTCGGTGCTTTTTTATCTATCGGTCGGAGCAAACCAGCGACAAACCGGACGCTGGGAGGAACAGCAACCTGTGGAACGGCTTTGCGCGATGATCCGGCGTCACGGTCGACCCGAAAACCAACGAAATGGTTTTCGGAGAATAAGTGATGGCTCGGACAAACGTCTAGGGGTCTGTGCGGTTACAGTTCGGACACGACCCGAGCCGAGCGGTTCGGTACCAATCTTGAGGAGATCAGGTGTCCGGCTCTGCTTCGCGCTCCCAACGCCCGGTCACGCTCACGGAGGTAGCCCGCCTGGCAGGCGTCTCCATCTCCACCGCGTCCAAGGCCCTGAACGGGCGGAACGAGGTGGCTCCCGCCACCCGCGAACGGGTGATGGACGCCGCGAGCCGGCTGTCTTTCAGCCCCAACCCGCTCGCTCGCGGGCTACTCGCCGGTCGCACCGGCACCGTCGGCCTGCTCACCAGCGACCTTGAAGGTCGGTTTGTCATCCCCATCCTGATGGGCGCAGAGGATGCCTTCGGAGCGGGCCAGGTCAGCGTCTTTCTCTGCGACGCCCGTGGGGACACGATCCGCGAACAGCATCAACTGCGTGCCCTGCTCAGCCGGCGGGTGGACGGGCTGATCGTGGTCGGTCGGCAGACCGACCCGCGCCCCTCCCTCGGTCAGGACATCCCGGTGCCGGTGGTGTACGCCTACGCCCCGTCGGACAACCCGGATGATCTTTCCCTCACCCCCGACAACGTCAGCGCCGGCCGGATCGCGACCGAACACCTGATCGCCGGCGGACGGACCCGGATCGCGCACATCAGCGGAGATCCCGAGTATGCCGCCGCCCAAGACCGGGCGATCGGGGTTCGCCAGGCCCTCACCGCGGCCGGGCTCGAGCTGGTGGCCGAGGTCTTCAGCGAGTGGTCCGAGGGCTGGGGTCGAGATGCCACCGCCCAGCTCCTGGCTCAGCATCCGGAGGTGGATGCCATCGTCTGCGGCTCGGATCAGATCGCCCGCGGAGCGCTGGATACCGCTCGCGACCTCGGTCGGATCGTCCCCGACGACATCGCGGTCATCGGGTTCGACAACTGGGAGGTGCTGACCACCAACGCGCGCCCCCAGCTGACCAGCATCGACGCCAACCTTCAACAGCTGGGAAGAACCGCCGCGCAGAGGGTTTTCGCGGCGATCGACGGCCTGGACGTCGGTTCCGGCACGCATCAGCTTCCGGTTCGGCTGGTGATCCGAGGCTCGACCCTGGCCCGGCGCTAAGAGCTCAGCGCTAAGGGCTTTCCGGCGCGGCCAGCCGGGTGAGCAACGGCAACAGCAGGGCGGTCAGATAGCTGAGCCCGGCACACAGTTCCACGCACTCCTCGAGGGTCTGCTCCAGGCGTTCCACGGCCAGGCTCATCTGCGCCGGGTCGAACGAGTCGGCCAGCAGCGCGGTCACGGTGAACAGCAGCCCCAGGCCGAACAACACCACGGCGGTCCGGTCGGCACGCAGTTGGCGATACAGGGCCGGCAGTGCGAACAGCCCCACCAACAGGACGGCGAGCAGGATGAAGTCCCCGGGCGCCATCCAGTCGGCAAAGGGCACCCGGATGTTCCGAGGGGCCAGAACCCGATCTCTGAGCCGCTCATGCATGGCGAAGCGCTCGTCCAGGGCAAGTTCCCCGAAGCCGGCCGCGATCAGGAACCAGAGCCCCCGCTGCCGGCCCGGCGCCGCGGCCACGCTCGGCACCGGGCCCTGCAGATCGATCAAGGCCGCATGCAGCAGGGCCAACGACGCGCAGCCCAGGAGGACGACGCTTTGCAGCCACGTCATCGGGGTCGACTCCGAGGCGATCCACAGCCACCAGCGCGGCGCTCTGGCCGCCGCCAGCGCCGCCGGCACGGCCACCGCGACGGTCGCGGCCGCCACCACGGCGCCGACTCGCCACCGACGCAGCAGATCGGAAGTGGTGCTCATTCGGCCTCCCCGCCTCGCCGGGCCGGGACCGCGCCCGGATCGACCGCAATCGCAGCGATGATCCGCTCTCCCCACAAGTACGTGCCCCGGTGCAGCGCCTCGTCGGTCCACCAGGCGCGGTGTCCGCTCTGGAGCAGCCGCCCGGTCCGCACCAGCTCGCCGTTCCCCCGCCGATCAGCCGGGTTGATCACCACGTCGTCCACGGCGTATCCGCGCAGCGCCTGTCGAGTGAGGGCTTCGATCACCGCCGGGGTGTCCACCAGTTCCTTGCGCCCGACGTTGATCAGAAAGGCATGTGCCGGTAGCAACCTCAGCCGTTCCCGATCCAGCACCGGCGGGTCACCGAAAGCTCTGCTGGCGGTCAGGATGACGGCGTCCGCGACGGTCAGTCCGGGGACCAGGCCGACGCATTCGACGCCGGCAGCGGCGGCGCACTGCCGGGCCAACGGATCTGGATCAACCCCCACTACCCGGGTGCCCAGCGCCAAAAGCAGGGAGCACAGGTGCAAACCGATCCGCCCGAGACCGATCACGCACGCGGTGCGCCCCGACATCTGCACTCCGCGCAGCGAAACACCGGGCGGGCAGCGCCCGAGGGAGCGGTCGTTGGCCAGGTGCAGCCGGTTGGTCATGCTGAGCAACATGCCCAGGGCATGCTCCGCGACCGAGACGGTGGCGTAGTCAGGCACCGCAATCAGGTTCACTCCGTGCCGCCGCAACGCCTCCAGGTCCACCGCGTCGTGACCGGTGGCGAACAGCACTACGGTGCGCAGCCGCGGCAGTCGGCCGAGCAGGTCGTCGTCCAGGACGGGCAGGCAGGCGTTCGTCACGGCGAGCACGTCGGCGGGGGCCAGCAGTTCCCGGGCCTGACGCCGGGTCGGTGGCTTCTCCAAGGCGTAGGCCTTGACGTCGGCCATCGCGGCCAATTGTTGACGATGCTCCAACGCCAAGCTGTCGCCGCCGCGACGGCTCAGCAAGACCACCGTCGTCTCCGATTCAACCATGTCCGTGATGACCACATTTCGCATCGTACGGGCCCCGGGAAAGCCAAGGCGCCGATATCCGGTACCGCGCCGCCGTCGTCCTTGCTGGGGCGTGACAGCTGAACGACGGAACCCGACCGCTCGTCGCGGCGACCGGTACCGAGCATTGCCTGGTATCAGCCCATCGCATATGAAAGGAGGACAAATATGCTGCTGACAGTGAGGTGACGGCATGCTTGGACGCGCCCCCCGATCTGCTCGATCAGCTCGGTTCACTCGGCTGAATCGGCTGCTGGCCCCGGCGACTGCGGCCGCCGTGGTGGCCGGGACAGTGGTCGCCGTCCAGCAACTACCGAGCCCGCCGACCAGACCGGTGGCTGCCTCCGCACCCCACTCCACCGCGATCTGGGAGTCCGCGCTGCAGGGCCGGCGCGGGCTGTCCCCGGACGTCACGGTCCGCCAGCTGGCCCGCGCCTCGGTGGCAGCACACACGCTCCGGGTACGGTTCTCGAACCCGTTCGGGGAGAGCGCGGTGGGGATTCGGGAGGCCTGGCTCGGCCTTCCGGTGGCGTCCGGGCTGGCGACGTTGATTCCCGGCTCGAACCACCAGATCACCTTCCACGGGCGGCGCACGGTCTCGATCCAGCCCGGTGACTCGGTCCTGAGCGATCCGGTGGCGGTGGACGTCGATGCCGAGCAGGACGTCGCGGTGAGCGTGTACGCACCGGGCGCTCCGGTCAACGACCACGCCTTTCCACCATTCTCCGGCGACCCACCCGCGATGTTCATCGGCACCGGCGGCAATACCGCAGCGACGGAGTCCGCGAAGTCCTTCCCCAGCACCCCGGTGATCACGGGGGCGCAGACCAGCGATGCCACCGGCTATCACCCGGGACAGCTGTGGTGGCTCGACCTGCTGGTCGGGGAACGCGCTGACGCCGCCGGCACCCTGGTGACTCTGGGCGATTCGATCACCGACGGCTACCGAGCCGAAGGACCACCCGGACAGCGCTGGACCGACGTCCTGGCCGACCGCCTGCAGGCGCTACCCGAGTCCCGGCGGCTGGCCGTGGCGAACGCCGGGATCTCCGGCAATACCGTGAGCGTGCAGCCGAACCCGTACGACCCCACCGGGCAGTGCTGCGGGCCGCCCGCGCCCGAGCGTCTCAACCGGGACGTGCTGGCCGTGCCGGGGGTCCGCACGGTGTTCCTGCTGGAGGGCACCAACGATCTCGGCGGCGGCGACAACGCCCCGCCCGCCGATGCCGAACAGGTGATCAGCGCGATGACCGGGATTGCCCAGCGGCTCCATGCCCGGGGCCTACGGGTGGTCGCTGCCACGGTGCTGCCGATGTGCAACACCGTCGGCAGCACCAAGGAAGCTGCCCGGTTGGCGGTCAATCGCTGGATCCGCAACACCAAAGCCTTCGACGCGGTGGTCGACTTTGACGCCGTGCTACGCGACCCGAAGGACCCGACGACGATGATCGCCGACCTGAAATATGACTGCTACCACCCGAATGCTGCCGGGGATGCGCTGCTCGGCGCGGCGATCCCGCTGTCCGTCCTCACCGGCTGAGGTTCATGCTGAGTTGGGATCCGAGGTGGCGGAAACCCAGGGCCGCAGCAACCCGACGGGACGGTTCCGGGCGCGCTCGCCACTGCGGCAGCAACTGGTTCGCCAGGGCGCTCCTTGCCGCGACCGAGGCGACCACCTGCGCCAGGCCCTGACCTCGGTGCTCCGGCGCGGTGAGCACGCTGAGGTGGGCGGTCGAACCTGGCCAATGGCGGTACCCAGCGACCGCAACGAGGCCGGTCGGGCCGCGGACGGCGAAGGCTTGCGAGGTGATCTCGCTGAGCCCGGATTCTTCGGCGTCCTCAGCGTTCACCGACGCCAGCAGAGCCGCTAGATCACCGTGTTCGGGCGGCAGTTCTTCTACTACGGTTCGTCCTTCTACCGGGCGGAAGTCCGCTCCGTCGAGATAGGCCAGGGTCGCCGGTCCAAGGACGTTCCGGATCGGCAGCCTGGTTCGTAGCTGGTCAGCATCCGTCACAGCCGGGAGCGGAAGGTCGGCCAGCGCCTCGCTCAGGACCTGGATCAAGCTGTCGTGCGGAACGGTAGCGATGCCGGCATCGCCGACGACCACGACCCCGCCCCATCCCGGTGGGCAGATCCGCGAACCTGCCGAGACCACCACTTCGACACCGCCGTTCAGCGGAAATTCCACGGGTCCCCCGGCAAGGTCTGCCCACATCCGGCGCGCCCGATCAATCAAAGCGTCAGTTGGCATACCCGGAATCATCCCCGATACGGGGCGATTCGTGATCGTGGTAGACCCTGACATACTCACCTGGTGCACCGGCCCGAGGCGCTGAAGCGGCTGTTACCTGGGCTCGAGCATCTCCGTCGGTACGAGCGCGGCTGGTTGCGCGGCGACGTCCTCGCGGGTGTCACGGTGGCGGCTTACCTGGTGCCGCAGGTGATGGCCTACGCCGTGATCGCCGGCCTGCAGCCGGTCGCCGGGCTTTGGGCGATCACCGGTTCGCTGTTGGTGTACGCGTTCATCGGGTCGTCCCGGCAACTGTCGGTGGGGCCGGAGTCCACCACGGCCCTGATGACCGCGTCGGCGATCGCTCCCCTCGCGGCCGGTGACGCCCAGCACTACGCGGCGCTGGCTGGAGCGTTGGCGCTGCTGGTCGGCGCCATCTGCCTGCTGGCCTGGGTGGCGCGGCTCGGCTTCCTCGCCGATCTGCTGTCCAGACCGGTGCTCGTCGGATATATGGCCGGCGTCGCCCTGATCATGATTGTGGGACAGCTCAGCAAGGTCACCGCAGTGGACGTCGAACGCGGCTCGGTGCCGACCGAGGTCGCCTCGTTCGTCAAACACATCGGCCAGACAAACGGTTACACGCTGGCACTGGCCCTCGCCGTCCTAGCCATCTTGATCGTCGGGAGCCGGCTCTTTCCGAACGCGCCGGTGCTGCTGATCGCGGTGCTGCTGGCCACCGCGGCCGTAGGGCTGGGGGACTTGCAGGACAATGGGATTCGCGTCGTCGGCGAGATTCCCGGTGGGCTGCCTCGACCGCAGGTTCCCGATGTGACGCTGGCTGACCTGCGGGCGCTGCTCTTACCGGCGCTGGGTGTGAGCATCGTCGGCTACACCGACAACGTATTGACCGCGCGAGCTTTCGCGGCTCGCAGCCGCTACGACATCGATGCCAACACCGAGCTGTTGGCGCTCGGCACTGCCAACCTCGCGGCCGGTGCACTGCATGGCTTTCCGGTCAGCAGCAGCGGCAGCCGCACGGCCATCGGCGACTCGCTGGGAAGCCGCAGCCAGCTGTATTCGCTGATCGCACTCCTGGTCGTGGTCGCCAGCCTGCTGTTCCTCGGACCGGTACTGGCGTCGTTCCCGACCGCAGCGCTCGGTGCGCTCGTCATCTATGCGGCCCTGCGGCTGATCGACGTCGCGGACTTCCGCCGGATTGCCCGCTTTCGGCGCAGCGAGCTCGTACTCGCACTCGCCACGGTGGTCGGCGTCCTCGTCGCGGACATCCTCTACGGCGTTCTGATCGCGGTGGGACTGTCGGTGCTGGACGTGCTGCGCCGGGTAGCTCGGCCGCACGACGGAATCCTCGGCTACGTGCCGGACATAGCCGGAATGCATGACATCGACGATTACCCGACCGCCCGCCAGGTGCCCGGCCTGGTCGTCTACCGGTACGACTCGCCGCTGTTCTTCGCCAACGCGCAGGACTTCAAGCGGCGCGCCCTGAGCTCCCTGGAATTTGCCGAAACACCCGTCGAATGGCTGATACTCAATGCGGAAGCCAACGTCGAGGTGGACCTGACCTCGATCGATGCGCTGACCGAACTCCACTCCGAACTCGAACGCCGAGGCATCGTCCTGGCGCTCGCCCGGGTGAAGCAGGACTTGCGCCACGATCTGGCCGCAGCGGGCTTCCTTGACCTGGTTGGCCAGGATCGGGTTTTCATGACGCTGCCGACTGCGGTCGCCGCCTACCTGCGCTGGTACACCGACCGCCACGGCCACGGCCCCCGCGGGGTCGACGTTCCACCACCGCCGCCGAGCCCGCTCGGCGAAATGGAACAGTGAACCGCCACCAGGACGGCTGACTCCCGGCATGATCGCCAGGCGTGCCCGGCTTTGGCCCGATAAAGGGCACATTTGCGGGCGCAGTTGGCGATCACCCCCAGAGGGAGCGTTCTCCGAGGAGAGCACCCCGTCTTTTCTTGACTCATTCCAGAAAACTGCGACAGACTCTCGCCGTGATCACTGCCGTCGATGCCGAGCCTCTGCTGCGCGGGGCCGCTCTGCGGGTCACCCGTCCCCGGGTATCGGTGCTGGTCGCGGTGCATGAACATCCCCACGCCGACACCGACTCGATCACTCGCATCGTTCGCTCAGATCTCGGTGAGGTGTCCACGCAGGCCGTCTACGACGTGCTGCGGGCGCTGACGGCTGCGGGCCTGGTCCGGCGGATCGAACCGGCCGGCTCCGCGGCCCGCTACGAGGCGCGGGTCGGGGACAACCATCACCACGTCGTGTGCCGGTCGTGCGGTGACATCGCCGATGTCGACTGCACCGTCGGCGACACGCCCTGTCTCACCGCTTCCAACGATCACGGCTACACGATCGACGAAGCTGAGGTCGTCTACTGGGGCCTGTGCCCACGCTGCTCTACCTCATTGTGAGTCCTGATCTACCGCCTTACTGACCTAATAAGGAGCGCAAGTGGAAAGTGCGAATGAGGACCTCGCGTCGAGCGGAACCCCGGCGCGGACGCCGCGGGTCACGTCGAACCGGGACTGGTGGCCGAACCAGCTGGAGCTGACCCCGCTCCACCAGAACCCGCCGACCGCCGACCCGATGGGCGCGGGCTTCGACTACGCCGAGGAGTTCAAGACCCTCGACCTCGCGGCTCTGAAGGCGGACATCGGGACGGTGATGACCACCTCGCAGGACTGGTGGCCGGCCGACTACGGCCACTACGGGCCGCTCTTCATCCGGATGGCGTGGCACAGCGCGGGCACGTACCGGATCAGCGACGGCCGCGGCGGGGCCGGCTCCGGCGATCAGCGCTTCGCCCCGCTGAACAGCTGGCCGGACAACGCGAACCTGGACAAGGCGCGCCGGCTGCTCTGGCCGGTCAAGAAGAAGTACGGCAAGAAGATCTCCTGGGCCGACCTGATGGTCCTCGCCGGTAACTGCGCCCTGGAATCGATGGGGTTCAAGACCTTCGGCTTCGCCGGCGGCCGCGCGGACGTCTGGGAACCCGAGCAGATCAACTGGGGTAACGAGGCCACCTGGCTGGACGACGAGCGCTACAGCGGCGACCGCGAGCTCGCCAACCCGCTGGCCGCCGTCCAGATGGGTCTCATTTACGTGAACCCGGAAGGCCCGAACGGCAACCCGGACGCGCTCGCCGCGGCCCGCGACATCCGGGAGACGTTCCGCCGGATGGCGATGAACGACGAGGAAACCGTCGCGCTGATCGCCGGTGGGCACACGTTCGGCAAGACCCACGGCGCGGGTGTTCCCGACGGTCACGTCGGCCCCGAGCCGGAGGCTGCCCCGCTGGAGCAGGTGGGCCTGGGCTGGAAGAACAGCTTCGGCACCGGCAAGGGCGGCGACACCATCACCAGCGGGCTGGAGGGCGCCTGGACGCCCACCCCGGTGACCTGGGACAACAGCTTCTTCGAGACGCTGTTCGGCTTCGAGTGGGAACTGAGCGCCAGCCCGGCCGGCGCGAAGCAGTGGACCCCGACGGATCCGGCGGCGGCGAGCCTGGTGCCGGACGCGCATGACCCGGCGAAGACGCACGCCCCGATGATGCTCACCACCGACCTCGCGCTGCGGGTCGACCCGAGCTACGAGCAGATCTCCCGCCGCTTCTACGAGAACCCGCAGGAGTTCGCCGACGCCTTCGCCAAGGCGTGGTTCAAGCTCACCCACCGCGACATGGGACCGATCACCCGCTACCTCGGGCCGGAGGTTCCGAAAGAGCCGCAGCTCTGGCAGGATCCGGTGCCAGCCGTCACACATGAACTGATCGACGCGAAGGATATCGCCAGCCTGAAGGAAAAAATCCTGGCCTCGGGACTGTCGATTTCTCAGCTGGCCTCCATCGCCTGGGCCTCCGCATCGTCCTTCCGCGGCACCGACAAGCGCGGCGGCGCCAACGGCGCGCGGATCCGTCTCGCGCCGCAGAAGGATTGGGCCGTCAACAATCCGCCGGAGCTGGCGAAGGTACTGTCGGCCCTGGAGAAGATTCAGAAGGCGTTCAACGACGCGCAGGC